>NZ_JYNQ01000001.1:2435833-2784166 GCF_000934685.1 Lacinutrix sp. Hel_I_90
AGCGCCAGTGCTACTTCACCTAGAGATTTTAAGGCTACCGCTTTTACTTCTAAAGCAATTTTTGAGTCTGTCGCTTTTTGTTCAAAACCAATAGTGTTCAACGCCTGATTAAATTTTCCTTCATTTAAATAAATATAAGCCAAGGTGTCTTTTCTTGCTTCTAAAGGCTTTAAAATGTTTAAGTGTGTCATGGCGTTTATAATGCCTTGTGTGTCACCCTGTGTTTTCATTTGCTGGTAATAAGCTTCGTAATGGTTCACCAATTCAGTATTATTTTGAGCAAAAAGGTTCATGCTAAAAGTTAAAGCGAATACATAAAGTATATTTTTCATTGTTATAGATTTAATGAGGTCAAAACTATAAAAATTATTCACGTATTATCTTAAAACAATGCTAATAAAGTTGTTGCGTGGATATTTTTAGGATAACTCGTTAAAAACAAGTAACTTTAATATCACTCTAAAAACAGGATATTATGGGCATAAAAAGTTTTCAAGGTGCACGAAAGGTGACACAACAGCAAAATAACACGGCGCAGCCAAACTTTAAAGTGAGTGATTTTATGACAAGAGACTTAATCACTTTTAAGGCAAATCAATCGGTGGAAGATGTTATAGACATACTAATTAAACAGCGTATTTCTGGTGGCCCGGTAGTGAATGACAACGATGAATTGATTGGGATTATTTCTGAAGGGGATTGCATCAAACAAATTAGTGATAGTCGTTATTACAATATGCCAATGGATAATAATACGATCGAAAGCCATATGGTTACCAATGTAGAAACTATTGACGGTAACCTTAATGTGTTTGACGCTGCTAAACAGTTTTTAGAATCTAAACGTAGACGCTTTCCAATTGTTGAAGATGGCAAACTCGTCGGGCAAATTAGTCAAAAAGACATCCTCAAAGCGGCGATGCAATTAAAGCAACAAAACTGGAAGTAATACCAATTATACTTTTCGTTTTTTTAAGTGCTCTAGGGCAGTCTGTTCTTCGACTTTCTGGTGCTCCTTCTCTTTAATGCTAACGATACTATCAATAGTTATAAGCTACGATAGGTTTTCTAGGGCCATCCATTTTAAATGTTGAACAATTTTGATACGTTTTTCAACTGCAATGATTGCCTCTTAACAACTTTGTTGTTTGTTGAAGCCAAAAAAGCTGTAATTTCAATAGTGTAAAATTTTAAAAGTTTTTGAAATTGTGGAGAGTGATTATTAAACCTGCCCGAACTTGTAGTCTTTTCTGTAGCTAACTAGGCATAAAAATTTTTAGGCGCATTAGTGATAAACAGAACAACTTGTTCTCTTTTTTATTTAAGAATCTCGTTTTACCAAAGCATAAAACTCACCTTCCAATGGCAAATAGCCTTGGTCATAAACAAAGTAATAAATCGTACCAGCTTTAGTAGTATAAATACTTGTAAAGTAATTGAAATCGAATCCTTTTGAGACCAATTTTGTTTTGGTCGTTTTTGTTTTTTGATCAGGATTAAGACTTTCTAAAATGCGCCAGTTCTTACGCAGGCGGTTATTAATATTGCGAATGAGATTTTTTCCGTCTTTATTAATTTTATTATTATGTGCATTACGACAGCCATCACTACAGAATTTTTTATCTATTCTACCAACAATTTTATCACCACATTCTGGGCATGTTTTATTCATAATTTCTGGTTTTTATGGTGTACCAACGGCCATTTGATTTTTATAGCTCAAAATAAAAATTATTGAAATAGTAAAAATTAACTTTTTGCAGCTTTTTTAAATCGTCAAGTAGCCCTATTTTGGTGTTTATAGAGAAGAGCATTCTTGCTTGATGTAATTAAATTTCACTTCTTTAGTTTCTCCTTCTTCTGAAATTACAACATAAATGTTTAGTTCGGTAGCACTGACGTTTTCAAAAGTAAATTGATCAAAATAGGCACGATTTCCTTCAATTTTCACCAATTTTGCAGCTATTGTTTCGTCTTTTTCTTCCCAACCTTTAAAGTCTTTTCCAAAATGTTTGAGTTGAAGAATGAGTGTCTCGTCAAGTTCCCTAATACCACCAAATTCGTAAAAAACGACTTCACCTTCGGCTACTAATTTAAAAGAAAAGAACATTGATTTTCCTAATGGCGGACTCCATATTTCTTCAGTAATACCACCAAAAGCTTCGCCCTTCCAATGACCAGAAATCCATGCTACTTGATTTAGTGTCGCTTTTGGAGCTGTTCCGTTTTCTGGAAATTGAAGGGTGTTGTTTTGTGCTTTACAGCTAAAGAAAAAGAGAACACTTAGAATGATTAGTATTTGTTTCATAGCAATAGCTTGTGGTTATGAATCTAATATACTAAACTTTACAAGAATTTTTAGCGTTGAAATGTATTTTTAACGGCGCTTTTTATGACGCTCAATACATAAAAAAAAATCTAACTAACCAGATAAATTATTTCTCCCAAGATAATTCAACTGTTGTTAGTTAGATATGTTATGCTATTAAAGAGATCATAACTTTATCAGATACAATCTGTAGTAAGTATGACTTTAATCTGGTGCAATTTACACTATAATTCTGGAATGGAAGTACGGTTTATCCTTAGGATGTGTAAGGGAGTTCCCTTACAGTTTGTAAGGTTTTAGAGTTTACACGAAGCCTTTTTCTTTAGCCATTTGGACGAGGACTTTATCTTCTTCCTTAATGATACCAAAGACTTCCTTTAATTGTCGTTTTCTTCTTTCAATACCGCCAATAGACATTGGTATTTTATTTGGGAGGTCTACCATTTTCGTTCCTTTAGATAATTCGAAAAGAATTTGTCGGTCTATTTTATCTAAATTGAAATTGTTTGCAAACTGTTTACGCAACAATTGTAAAACAGTTTTACTATAATAAGGCGGTTTATCTAATACGATTTCAATGGCACTGACTAACTCATTAGGAGTAATGTCATTTTTAATGATAAAGCCATCTGGATTAACACTTTTAAGTATGTTGTTTAACCTGTAATTATCGTTGTAGGTGGTGGCCACAATAATTTTCGATTTTGGAGAAACACGTCTTATTTCTAAACCCAAATCTTCACCAGATAAAAATTTATTGTCTTTAGACTTAGGAAGCTTGATGTCTAAAAAAATAAGGTCAAAAGTAATTTTTTTTGATAGTTCAAGTAACGCTTTGTCTATTGTATTTGCTTCAAAAATTGAAAATTCATATTGGTCGTCATCACGGCTTATTTTCATAAGAGCACTCTTATAGGCATCTGCAATTATTGGGTGATCATCTATTATAAGAACATTAATGGTTGTCATCTGTTTTCGTCTTAAAAGGTATTAATATAGTTAATTTTGTGCCGATATCACGATTTGATTTTATAGAGTATTTTCCATGTAGTGTTTCTACCCTTGAAGCTATATTGGATAAACCAATGCCTTTAGTTGCTTTTTCACTTTTAAATCCGATACCATCGTCATGTATTATACAGCTAATATTGCCATTTTGAAAATTAAAACTAATTTTTACAGACTGCGCATTCGCATGTTTGGTAATATTTAAAAGTGCTTCTTGAACGATGCGATAGAAATTGATTTTAATGCCGTCTGTCGCTTCATTTAGATAAGTTGAGGCATTATTCTCTAGGCTATAACTAAACTTACCAATGTGACTTTGAGTTTCAATTAATGTTTTCAAGAGTTGTGTATAGTCTTGCTTTGATAACAAAAGCTCATTTTTTAAATCATGAGAAATGGTTCTAATTTCTTTTTCAATGTCTTGTAATTCGTCAATATAATTTTGTTGTTTCTTTTTAGCTTCAGCATCGCCTTGAATATCCAGAAAACCTAAGCCCATGCGTGTACCAAAAATCTTACCCAAAACACCGTCGTGTAATTCTTCAGAAATCCTGTTGCGTTCTTTTAGTCTTCCCTCTTCTAGTTTGGTTTGCTGGTTAAGCATTAATTTATATATTTCTTCATTAGCTTGTTGCTGCTGGGTTTCAAGAAATAATCGCTTGTTTTTTGAGCGTTGTAATTTGAGGAAATAAAGAAGCGATAGTATCGCTATAATGGCGAACGCCGAAATTAGGAGTATTGTGTTTTTAAATGTTAAGCGTTTTGTTTCATCAATATATTTGTCTGTTTCAAAACGAATACGGGCAAATTTATTTTTTATTTGACGCTCATTGATTTCTAAATCATTGTTGAGAGCGAGATATTTATTGAGGTGTGCATTTGTATTACTCTTATCTATTTTAGACAGCAGCAGTAAAGATGATAAGATGTCTCTGTTATTATTAATACTCGTCGCTAAAACATTTGCTTCTTTGGCATAATTTACAGCAGTTTTTGTATCCTTTATCTTTATATAATAATCTGCTAGATGCAGTTTGTTTACTATTGTTCCAGAGTTATCTTCAATGGCTGCTCTTATCTTCAAAGCTTCAACAAGGGCAGGTTTTACATTTGCAGTGTCGTTATTTATTAGCTTAGTATGCCCTAAATTGTCTAATATCATGGCATATAGCTTTTTGTTTTTGAAATAAAGGCTATCTGTTTTTAACGCTAATTCTAATGAAGCTATAGCTTCAGTGTATTTATTTTGCTGTTGATAGGTTAGTGCCAAGTCATTTAATGTGCCAGACTTAAAGGTTTTTTTGTCGTCTGCTTTTTTCAAATACTCTAGCGAGATGTTATAAAAGTTAATAGCATTGTCATAATCTCCTAAATTTTTATAGATGGTCCCAAGAAGATTATAGCACCGGTAAAGCGAGGTGTTTTTTTCTAGAGGTTTTAATTTAGCGATGGCTTGAAATAAGTTTTCTTCACTATTAGAATAATCATTAAATCTACTTTGTATAAAAGCCATGTTGTATAGCATTTTACCCGCATGATAATTGTCGTTTATAGATTCGTATCCCTTGTAGGACTTATAATAGTAATAATAGGCAGAGTCATAAATTTCTTGTTCTGTATAGTAATAAGCATAATTCCAATCGGTTTCTGCAATGCCAGAGGTGTCTTTTAATTTTAAAGAAGAGAGATAAGCTTTTTCATTAGCTCTTTTAAAAGATAAGGAATCATTTGTTTTAAAGCTGTCATAGGCTTCTTTTAATAAAATAGTATTTGATTTTTTTTGAGCGCCTTCATTTTCATTATGGCAACTAAAACACACATTAAAAACAATAAGTAGTAATGCGTAAAAAAAAATGGGTGCTATTGATTTTATGTTCAAGAAGTGCGCATGTTAGTTATTCATAATATACTAAAAAAGCCTTAAATATAAATTTAAGGCTTTTTTTAATATAATTAATTTTTTATTAGTCACCACCTCTATCATTATCTGCTTCTGCTGATTCATCTCCACCAGTTGCGAAAATAGTTTCTGTGGTATTTGTGGTATCGTCTTCGTTAATATCTTCTACAGAACATGAAAATATAAATGTTGTAAAAAGTGTTAGTGCTAATAATTTTGTGGCATTCTTCATAATAATTTTAAGTTTTAGATTATACATGCAGTTACTACCTAAAATTGGGTGTAACTATTTGGGGAACAGAGATTTTTGAGGTCTCAATTTAAAAATGAAGAAGCTTCTTACACGGCTAAAGTAAGTACTTGTTATAGGGTAAAACAGCGTTTTGAGTGTACTTTAGTGAAAGACGATAGTCTGTTAGCGTATGACTACATTGTGTGAGGGAACGTTAATTTGAACTGGCTATAAATAGATCTGATAAGCTATTTTTAATAAAGTCAATATTATCAATATACGTTTTTGTAAAGGGAATTTTGTGAGGCGTTTGGTCTACAGTACATTTTGATTTACTATAATTTATGCGACACACGTAATTTTGATTGACAATATAACTTTTATGAATTCTAAAAAAATTTTTTGGCATCACAGCTTCAAAAGTTTTTAGGGTTTTAAAGGCGCTTATAACGGTGCCATCATTTATATAAAAATCTGTGGTGTTATTATCTGCTTTAAGAAAGATGATTTCATCTGTGTTTAAGTATCTATAATCTTGATAAGATTTTAAACATAAGGTTCTATTAAGCGTAGTTGTACGTTTTTTTTTAAATTTTAAGGCTAGTTTTCGTAGGTCTAATTCTGCTAAAGGCAGGGTTAGGTAATCTAAAAAATCATGCTTTAAAGCTTCATAAGCGTTTTCTTTAGTTGCCGATATGGCAACAAAATCGGGAAGAATTTCGGCATAATTTTTAAGCTCATTAACAAAATGAAAAGCATTGTCTAAAACGTTATCTAGGTTTAGAAAAACCAAATCTGGCTTTCTTTTTAAAATAGTATTCATGGCTTCATTACTGCACGAAGAACGACCAATAGAGCTAAATACTGGAAAATCTTCTAATACATTATTTATACTACTAAATAATTTATCAGAATTATCAATGATATAATAACTATTCAAAATACCTTTTTTTTAGTCTTATAAATCTATAGTTAATATTTGAATACAACTCATAGAACCCCTTACAATAACTAAGGTGTTTCCCTTTTTTTACGAAGGGCTATGCGTTTTTAAACGTTTACAAACGAATACAATCGACATTAAGTGCGTATGTACCGATTCCCATTTACAATCTGTCACATCTTTGCAGTGTCGAAACATAAGAACTCGATTTCATTAACTGTTTAACATTAAAATTTAAAATTATGAACACGCTTAAAAACAAAGTACAGTTGATTGGTAACCTAGGGCAAGATCCAGAAATCATCAATTTAGAATCAGGTAAAATGCTAGCTAAATTTTCTATTGCTACCAACGATAGTTATAAAAATGCTAGTGGAGAAAAAGTAACCGACACGCAATGGCACAGAATCGTTGCTTTTGGTAAAACAGCTGAAATTATAGAAAAGTATGTAACCAAAGGAAAAGAGATTGCTATAGAAGGTAAATTAACGACACGCTCATGGGAAGATAAAGATGGTATGAAGCGTTACACAACAGAAGTGGTTTGTAGTGAACTATTAATGTTAGGGAGTAAATAAGTATTTCATCAACTTAAGAAAAATAAAAAAGGCCCACAAAAGTGAGCCTTTTTCGCTATTAATCAATTTGTTAGTAAAAATTCTCAGGGCAGAATGATATACTAACTGATTAAAATGAGTAATTAGCTCATTTCTAAAACAAAGGTAAGGGGGATTAAAGGGTTAACATGTTGGGATGTAATAGGCGGCTGTTACAGTGAAATAAATGGGAAACGGTAAGGATGCCTGTCTTTTAGTGATCTGAGTCTATATAATTAATAGGTTTAAAATTAACTAATAAATTGAAGTTGGCTTGAGCTATTTTGTGGTGTATAAATAGCGGTTTTCATGTTAAGACCCAAAGCAGGTCCTCTGTTTCTGAAGATTTCTAAAGCGTCTTTTACTCCTGGTTTCTCCTTATTCCTTTTAAAGATTTACAACACCTGTTATCGAATACCATTTATACGTTCGGGTAAGGTCCTTAGGGTGTAATTGCTATTTGTAGGTATAATAAGCGCTGTTGTGTACGGGAGAATTAACAAAAATAAAAAAGGCTCACCTAAGTGAGCCTTTTTCCGCTATTAATCAATTTATCAGTAAAAATCCTAATGAAAGCATTTTATACTAACTAAACCAAAAATGAGTAACCAGCTCATTTCTAAAACAAAGATAAGGGCGATTCGCCTTATAAATTGTTGGCGTGTAATAGGTGTAGGTTTTTGTGTAATAGATGGAAAACTATAACGTTATATAGGCTGTTTCTGCTTACGTCATGTTACCTAATAATAAAAGAGGTCCTTTAGGACCTCTTTTAAATTTGGATTTACAATCTTTAGAATACTAGAGATTAAGGGTTTCTGTACTATTCTACAACCATTAGACTAATCAACTAAAAAATGAAAACTATCTTAGCAAGCATAAAGGTAATACCTTATCACGCTTATAAAAAGGGGTGTGATATAAGTGGTAGTTTATTTAAATAAACGGAAGTAATTGTGTAATTACTGTGTGTAAATACTTGGTATTGAATGTGTTATTTAATTTTTAGAAAGCGATGTAATCGATCTTGTCTACGTTTGGCAATAGGTAGTTGTTCTGAGTTTTCCATAACACAGTAATTTCCTCCGGCTTTATTAATACTCGTTACTTTTGTAAGATTAATGAGGTAGCTGTTGTGTATTCTAAAGAAGGTATTAGCATCTAACATCGTTTCGTACTCACCTAAGTTTTTAGTGGCTACAATTTGCCTATTATTAGTCAGGTTAAAAATAGAATACCGCCCTTCAGATTTTATATAAATGATATCGTCAACTTTAACAAAATCTATTTTTTCGGTTGAAGGAATCGCAATTAAATTTATTGGTAAATTGTTGTTGGTAACTGTTCTATAGAGGTTTTGTATTTGTTGTGCTTCAGTAAATTTATGATTTGCAATAGCCATACATGCTTTATTTACTGCCACGATGAGTTCATCAATTTCTATGGGTTTTAGTAAGTAATCTACGGCATTATATTTAAAAGCTTTTATTGCGAATTCATCAAAAGCGGTAACAAAAATCACCTTTGTTTCTGTAAAGGTTGCCTCTTCAAGTAAATCAAATCCCGTACCTTCATCTAACATGATGTCTAAAAAAAGTAATTGTGGTTTTAGTTTGTTAATAAGCGCAATGCCTTCGTTCTTCGTAATGGCTTTACCTACAATATTTAATTGCGGGCAATATTGATTAATAAAATGAACTAACAAGTCTAAATTGTTTATTTCATCATCAATTACGATGGCGGTTACCTTATTCATTGTGTTAAATTTATGGGAGACTAACTAGTATAACACTAAGGTACGTAAAATTATTCTGTTTTTTCAACCCATAAATTTTCTTTTAGAGGGATACACATAACAACTTTTGTGCCTTGTGCATTTTGGGTTTCATCCTTTAAATCAATTATAGCCCAAGTAATCTTTTCCTTATTAATACTATTGCTTATATTAATTCGCTCTTTCATGATGTGTGTGGCCCATGACTTATGATTGCCTTGGGACTTTTGTTTTATTTTCATTGCCAGACTTCTGCCAATACCATTATCTATGACTTCTGCTAATAAACTATTTTTGTGTTTTTTAAAGTTAATCGTCAGATTTAAATCTTCTTTTTTAGGCGATAGACCATGGATTATAGCATTTTCTATGATGGGTTGAAACAGCATACAGGGAATACTTTTGTTGTCAATATCCAAATCAGGATCAACATTAAACTGGATATTAATTTTGTTATCTAATCTTAAATTTTCGAGTTCTAAATAAGATTTTAAATAGGTAATTTCATTCTTTAATAAAACATACTCACTATTACTCATGTCTAAAGTGAGGCGAAGCAATTTTGAAAAGGCGGTAAAGTATTTATTAGCTGCTCGCTCACCTTTTAAAATCATGACGCTTTGCATCCCATTTAAGGTATTAAATATAAAATGAGGATTCATTTGTGCACGCACGGCTTTAGATTCAAGGGCTTGAATTTTTCCTTTAAGGTCAAATTCTTTTTTTACTCGTTTTCTGCGGCGATTATTTCTAATGGATATAAAACTGAAAATCATAAATATATTTAAACTTACAAACCAAAGTTCTTTGTAAAATATTTGTTCGATGTGAACGCTATATTTTAATGTGTTCGTTGGGTTTCCGTTAGAAGAAAAGCCCTTAATTTCTATAACGTAATTTCCTGGATTCATTCCTCGCAGATCTAACTTCGAATAATTCTCTAAATCAATCCACTCTTCAGAAAGTTCTTTAATACGGTACTGATAGACATTATTTTCGGCATTAAACAGGTCATTAATACTAAAATTTAAGGTGAGGTAATTTTGTTCATACGGTATGTTGAATTCTTTTATCGTTTGACCTTCATCTAATAGGGTTCTAACCGATACATTTTTCTCCAATGCTTCATTATACATTTGATAATCTGTTAGTACAATCTTGTAACTTTTACTCTTAGCAGCAATATCATTGGGATTAAAGCTAGTAACGCCTTTTATGCCACCAAAGTAGAATAGACTGTCACTGGATTTAAAGTAGGATTTGGCATTAAATTCGTTATGCATCAAACCATCGACCTCATAGTACGTTTGTACAGCCTGAGTCTTTTTGTCCACTTTTACTAAGCCATTAAACGTGCTTACCCAAATATTTTTACTGCCTTCTAAAATGCCAGCAATATTACCGTTTGAGAAGCCCTTTAATGCATTAAAATTGATACTTAAAAGCGCGTTCTGATTGACATACTGTAAGCCATTTGGAGTGCCAATCCATAAATTATTAGCAGAATCTTCATATATAATCTTAACGTCATTATCTATTAGTGGGATTAATTTAGAAGACGTGTTGAAGAATGCGGAGCGTTTCGTTTTTAAATCTTGCTTAATCAGTGCGTTTTTACCAGAAGTTCCAATCCATAAAGTCTTTTGGTCTTTAGACAGGGTAATACATTTGATAGCTACATTATTTAAATCAATGTCGTCATTCAAGATGCTTTCATTTTTAAAGCTTTTTGTTTTTAAACTGAAAGCGTACAGGCCTTTAGAGGAGGCAAGCATTAGAACATCACCATTTATAATTTGTGCATCAGCAATGGAAACTCCAGATAAGGGAAAAGGATAGGTTTCAAAAGTGCCTGCTTTAATATTAAAAGCAATTAAAGAATCATGAAAACCATAGAACCAAAATATGTCGTCATTCTGGTTATAGAAATTATAAGAGTTATTTTTTACATAGTCATACGTTTTTAAGTCCTTAATATTATCTAAATCTATGGGTTGAAATTTTTTTGATCCTTTATTTTTTTCAAAAAGCCCTTGATTTGTAAAAACATAAATGGTGCCTTCGGCGTTTTCTGTAAAACCTCTACAACTAATATCTTGGTAATCTATGTGTTTTTTAAAACCAACATCGTTATATTTTATTTTTTTTAAACCATCTTCATTATGTAACCAGAAGTGACCCGCTGGATTATAAATTGCATTCGTAATGTTATGCTTAAAAGGGATGAAATCTTTTAAAATTAATTCATGCTTATTATTGTTTTTTTTCATTTTAAAACCCAAAAGCAGGTTTTCATCCGTGGCGATAAAGTTTAGATTATGATAAAAGTTTTTGCTAGCTTTTTCTGGAATGTACTGGGTCGTACTAAAAGGCATATTTAAAACTTGGCGATCTATGGCTTTAAGATACGTGTAATTGTAAATTTCATCTTTATAGGTATACACCCCAGACGTGTTGGAATCAAATAGAGTACCGTTTGGTAATAGAACGCTTGAGGCACTTTCGTCAATGTTTAATAACTTTGATTGTTCATTTTTAAATTGAATCCATTGGTTATCTTGATGAATTACTAGTGAGTTATCTTCTAATAGCATGGAGAGTTCCATCTGTGCATTTCGATATCTATTGCTATCTGTTGCTGGGAATTCACTAGACTCTATTTTATAATATAAAATATTGCCATTTGGTGTAATACGGTAGATAAAGTTTTTGTCTGTGCCTAACCATATGTTGCCCAATTCATCTTCAGCGATATCTGTAAAAATGACATCAAGATTGGTTTTTGGGTATTTTAATTCTATCCATTTTGAAGTTGCCGTCTTTAAATCTAAACAATTGAGACCTTTCTCTGTGCAAGCCCAAAGTTTGTTTTTACTAGATTTAAATAGTTTTGAGGTTATTAAAACCTGATCGTGTTTTTCTTTATCAAAGGCGTACTCGAAAAAGAACGATTTTCCATTGCCCATTTCTTTAACAACACCATCTTTTGTTGAGTACCATAAAAAACCATCGTCATCCAGGTATAGTTTTTTTTCTAAGTAAACACTAAAATTATTGTTATTTACTTTTATAGTACCAATGTCATAATCTTGGCTAAAACCCAAAAACAGTTGAAACATGAACAACGGTAAAAGTACATTCTTAATAGCTGAACGGGAGACTCTATTTAATGTTTGGTTAGGCAATAGTGCGTTGGTTTTGATATTAAATATATAACAATTAAAAAATTGTACTAAAGGTCATGTAATAATTGGTCAGCACAATTAATAAGTGGTTCGTCTTCATGTTCCGTGTAAAACGCGAAACCTTTGTGAAATAGCAAAGTACAAACTCATTTAGCAGGAAGCAAAAGTTAGTACTCTATTTATTTTCTGAGAATTAAATAAATAGGAAAATGATCGCTATAACCGCCTTTATAGCGTTTGCCTACATAGGTTCTATACGGGCTTCCTTTATATTTGCCTTCCATTTCCTTTAAAAAATCTTCATCAAATATGTTTGTATTCACATAGCGCAAGGTGTTTTTTTTGCGTTCAAAGAAATTAGGGGTCACTAAAAACTGGTCAAATAAATTCCATTCGTGACGGTGGCTCGTTGTCCCTCTATCTTGAGATAATAAGGTACCCATTGGGTTATACAAACCATGACTTAGTTCTAAGGCTTTAATACTTTTACTTGAGGGATCATCATTAAAATCTCCCATAATAACAATTTTAGCTTCAGGGTTTTTTTCTTTTATCTCCGAAATAATTTGAGTAACTTTTTCTGATGCTTTTATTCTTTTATGTTCAGTTTCAGCATTTCCGGTACGTCTGGAAGGCCAATGGTTTACTATGCAATGTAGCTCTAAGCCCTCAAGTAAACCACTAACTAATAGGATGTCCCGGGTTAAGTCGACAACACCAAATTCATCAATCAATTCTAGAGTATACGTCTTAGAATAAGCGACTTTAAAGACAGTGGTGTCGTAGATGAAGGCGACATCAATACCGCGTTCATCTGGTGAATTGTAGTGCACAAAATCATAGTTCAAACCGGCTAGATGCTCAGTATTAACTAAGTCTTTCAGCACCGCTTCATTTTCAATTTCGGCTAAGCCAACAATTACAGGGTGCTTTTGAGTGTCTTTTTTACCAATATTAGCAATAACATAAGCTATTTTTCTAAGCTTATTTTGATAACGTTTAATGCTCCAACGTTTTTCAGCCGTTGGAATAAGGTCATCATCCCGAGTGAATGCATCATCGTAAATATCGAACAGGTTTTCAATATTATAGAAAGCTATCGTATGGCTTATGTCTTTCTTTTTAAAGAAGTTTAGTGTCAAAGTTTTAATTTATAGCGTTAAAAATAGGGAAATTAATCTGCTTTCAATTTTATAATTTTATAACTGGTTCAAAAACCCATAGTAAGATACTTTTGTCTTTGAACAAAATTAAAGACATCATTTTTTCTTAAGATACTTTCAAACTAGAAAAAGGGATTAACTTTATGAGACACTATTTATTTGCTAATTGTTATACTATGGACTGTGAAATTAAAATGTAGATTAACCTACGCGGACTTTATGTAAACAATGAATAACAGCGTAGGATTAATCAAAAATCATAGCTTTTAACTAGTGACTAAACCTCTAATAATCCGCTGTGGACAACTTTAGGCCAGACTTAGCAGTACTTTATTTAGGAGTCGTAGCAAAAGAAATTTTTACCAAGGGGCTATGAAGTCTTGAGTTTTTTGTTACCTTTTTTTATCAGGGTAAAAATGAAAATATAAATTTGCGCTTTTAATCGAGAGCTAACCAAATTTAAAATCATTACAATTGCGTAACTTTGTTTTTTAAACACAAATATGCTAGAAAAAAAAGATATAGAACTTGAGAAAGCAGTTTTAATAGGTGTAGTAACCAAAGAGCAGAACGAAGAAAAATCTAAAGAATATTTAGATGAGTTAGAGTTTTTAACCTATACAGCTGGTGGAGAAGTTAAGAAACGTTTTACTCAGAAAATGGAGATGCCAAACCCTAAAACCTACATAGGTACGGGTAAAATGGAAGATGTGCGCAAGTACATTGCAGAAAATGACATTGGTACTGCCATTTTTGATGATGAATTATCATCATCACAAGAACGCAATATTAGTAAAATATTAGAATGTAAAGTACTAGATAGAACCAATCTCATTTTAGACATCTTTGCACAACGTGCGCAAACCAGTTACGCCAGAACACAAGTAGAATTAGCACAATGTGAGTATCTATTGCCGCGTTTGCGAGGGATGTGGACCCACCTTGAACGTCAAAAAGGGGGGATTGGAATGCGCGGACCAGGGGAAACCGAAATAGAAACCGATAGACGTATTGTACGCGATCGTATTACCTTACTTAAAAATAAAATAAAAACCATAGACAAGCAAATGTCTGTACAACGTGGTAATCGCGGCCAAATGGTGCGTGTAGCTTTAGTTGGGTATACCAATGTTGGTAAATCGACATTGATGAATACCGTAAGTAAAAGTGAGGTCTTTGCAGAGAACAAACTCTTTGCAACTTTAGATACAACGGTAAGAAAAGTGGTGATTCAAAACCTTCCTTTTTTATTAAGTGACACGGTTGGGTTTATTCGGAAACTGCCAACACAACTTGTAGATAGTTTTAAAAGTACTCTAGATGAGGTGCGTGAGGCCGATTTGTTATTGCACGTCGTAGACATCTCTCATCCTAACTTTGAAGAACACATTGCGTCTGTAAATAAGGTTTTAGGTGAGATTGGGAGTAGCGATAAACCAACCATCATGGTGTTTAACAAGATTGATGCTTACCAAGCGAAACCTTTTGATGACAGCGATTTAATTGCCGAACGTACTGAAGAGCATTATAGCTTAGCAGAATGGAAAAAAACATGGATGAATAGAGTAGGAGAAGACAATGCGCTTTTTATTTCAGCGTTAAACAACAAAAATCTTGAAGATTTTAAAAAACGTATTTATGATGAGGTTCGTGAGATTCACGTGACCCGTTTTCCATACAATAATTTTCTATACCCAGATTATGATTATGACGCGATGGGAGAAGAAGAGTAACGTTTTAAAATTGTTTTAAATTCTAATAATCCTGATTATTTCACGTTATACTTATCATGATTAAAAAAAAGATTGCCATATATCTAAAAAATAAATGGATTAAATGGTCACTGTTTGCAATAGCTGTAGCTTCATTTTTAGTAATTGTATTTTTTCTTAGTATTTATTTTGGCGCCTTTGGGAAACTTCCAACATCCAATGAGCTGAGTCATTTAAAACAAGCCGAGGCGACTCAGGTACTGGATAAAGAGGGCAAATTAATTGGTAAATATTATATTTACGACAGACAGCCTTTGGCCTATACCGATTTTCCCGAACATCTTATTGAGGCACTAATTGCTACTGAAGATGTGCGTTTTTACGAACACGATGGTGTAGACAACATTAGTTTGCTTCGTGTTTTTTTTAAAACCATTCTTTTTCAAGACCAATCTTCTGGAGGCGGAAGTACCATTACCTTACAATTGGCTAAAAACTTATATGGTAGACAAAATCAGGTGGTATTAGGGACGCTCATTAATAAATTAAAGGAAGGGATTGTTGCCAAACGCATTGAAAACCTGTATTCTAAAAAAGAAATCTTAACATTATATCTAAATACGGTGCCCTTTCCAGACAATACCTATGGCATAGAGAGTGCGTCGCGTAAATTTTTTAATAAGTCAGCGGCATCATTATCACTCTCTGAAGCTGCGACACTTGTAGGGACTTTAAAGGCTAACAATTATTACAATCCGAGACGACATTTAAAAGAAAGTCAAAAACGGCGTGATGTGGTATTACACCAAATGCTAAAATATGACTACATCGCTAAAGATAAATACGAAACAACCAAGGCGCAAGCCGTGATTTTAGATTACCAGTCCTTTAATCATGATTTAGGGACGGCCCCCTATTTTAGGGCGCAGGTAAAAAAGGAATTACAAATCATTTTAAAAGCGTATAAAAAACCGAATGGCGATTCCTATGACCTTTATAAAGACGGACTCATCATTCACACCACTTTAGATTACAGCATGCAGCTGCTTGCAGAAGCCTCCATGGGCGAGCATCTTACGGCGTTACAGAAAGCATATGAAGCGTCTTATGGCAAAAACGCACCTTGGGAAACAAATCAAACCCTAATCAATACCGCTACAAAAGCATTAGTTGTTTATAAAAAGTATAAAAAGTTGGGTTTAACCGAGGTTCAAATAGCAGATTCTCTAGCTGTTAAACGAGACATCGAGTTGTTTGAATGGGAGGGAAACATCACAAAACAAGCCTCGCCTATAGACAGCTTAAAGCATTATTTAAAGCTTTTAAATACGGGAATGCTTGCTATAGAGCCCAAAACAGGAGCGATTAGAACCTATATAGGCGGTATAGATTATCGTTATTTTAAGTACGATCATGTCTCACAAAGTGAACGGCAAGTAGGATCGACGTTTAAGCCCTTTGTTTATACAGCAGCCATTGAAAACGGAATGGAGCCCTGCACGTATTTTTCTCCTGCAGCGATAACGTATTCCAACTACAAAAATTGGACCCCTGAAAATTCTGGAACCGAAGAGGAAGATCCACATCTTAATTACAATCTTGAAAAGGCTTTGAGTGAATCACTAAATACGATCGCTGTTAAAGTGTTAGATGAGGTAGGCATCGCAAAGGTAATCGCACAAGCTAAGCAATTAGGCATCACTACAACATTACCTGAAGAACCTTCATTGGCTTTAGGTGTTGCTGAAATCAATATGAGTGAACTTGCCGGGGCTTATGCTAGTTATGTTAATAATAGCAAACCTGTTAAACCTTATTACATAACTAAAATTGAAGACAAAAACGGTAACGAAATCGTGACCTTTGAGCCAGAAATTGGGAAAGCGCAAGCCTATAGCGATTATACGAGACAAGTGCTTTTACAGTTTATGCAAGCTACAGTGAATACGGGTACCGCCTCCAGATTACGAAAAACGTACAATCTCAAAAATGAAATTGCAGGTAAAACGGGAACGACACAAGATAATAAAGATGGTTGGTTTGTGGGTATAACCCCTAATTTAGTGGTCGTTAATTGGGTAGGGAATGATAATTATGCTATTGGATTTAAAACGACAGGAATAGGGCAGGGCGCCAATTCAGCCTTACCTATTTTTGCTGGATTTTATCAAAAACTGAATGCAGAGGCCAAATATAATACCATTACTAAAGCGACGTTTGAAAAACCCTCAGCTGAAGTATTAGCAGATTTAGAATGTAGTAAAGAAAAAAGAGATGGGTTTTTAAAACGCTTGTTTGGGAATAAGAAGAAAGAACGGGAATTTGATGCAGAGGACTAAATGCTTTAACAGAGCAGTTTAGAAAAAAAGAAGCTGTCTAGAAAGACTATTTAAAGGACTATGTCAGGTTGAGCTTGTCGAAACCAGTATTGATTATCTGTAAATTAAAATACTTCAAGAAGCTTATTGTGACAATAAAAACAGCAAGAATACAAGACTAAAAAAGCAAGTAGAACATATGTTCTACTTGCTTTTTTTATTGATTTAGTATGTCTAGTTACAAATTATAACTCAACCCAAGCACCCAATAGGTTTGTAATTTATTATCCACGTTGTCAAATGTAGGTACAACTGCTGGAGGAATAGCCATAGGATCATATTGACCAAGCGCATAACTTAAAGCTTCTTGTTTGTTGCTTCTTAACCCAAAATCAAAACCAATACCAATTTTTTTCCATAATGTATAACCCAAAGAATTTATCCAAGTAAAGTTTGATAAATCACTACTATCATAGCTTTGGAAAGTAGAAAAGGTAGATTTAAAATTCACTTTTCCAAATTTTGCAGTATAGTCGGCAACGATTTTAGCGCCTAGAGAAGATTCGAAAACAGTGTCTTCTTTAGCAAATACAAAGTTGTAATTTAAGGGATGAATAACAACAAAAAGATTTTCTGTAGGATTCCAAGTCCCACCGACACCCACGTCTAAATACCCTGGATCATTAAAATTATTTAATAATGTTGTTCTGTATTCTGTTAAACCAGAAATAGCAAAGGTTTTACTAATATTTCTACCATATAAAGACGAAATATTAAACACATCTGTGGCTTCTCTAAATGCAGCACTGTCAGTAGGATCGTCTTTGTCGTCTAGTTTAACCCATGCTAAATTGACGTTTAAAGCATTTCTCCAGAAAAATTTATCCTGTTTTAAGTTAGCAAAGGCATTTACCGTAAAACCGAGGTTTGCCGAAGTGTTATTTGGCGACCCCTGTGAGTACCAATTATTAAATTCTGAATAACTCCCTCCAATAGTCCCAAAAGCGCCTTTTCTCCAGCCTGGTAAGGCCTCTATTTTTGCTTGAAGGGCATCTGCTTCCGCTTGAAATTTATCTGCTTGCGCTTGTTTCTCTGCTTTTTCAGTTTTAAGTTCTTCTTTAGTTTGTGCTTGCATAGCAGTCATGCCGATGAGTAGGGCAGACACTAGTATTAATTTTTTCATGTGTGGATTAATTGTAGTTAAAATATAATGGTTACAAAGATAGGATTTGTTACCATTTTTATCAAAAATAAAGTAAGAGCTAAGCTGTTGATTAGTAGATTTAAAGTTAATCAATGGCGTTGTTAACGTTTGTATAGGGGGACAGAAGAGCAGGCTTCACCATACATTAAAGATTTTACAACAGGCTTTAGCTTTTTTATAAGCATAGTATACGCATTTACCGGTACAGGCTTGTTAGAACAGCCTTTAATAATTACAGGCATATCTTTAAATGAAGCCACGTCTATGGTGGCTAAAATGTCTTGATATATGGAGGTTTCCAAATCGGCCAAGGTTCCAATAACCACTTTTTCAACAAAAGGTTCCAAGCTTACTGTTAACAGCATAAATGCCCAGGCTGGAACAATAGCATCTGTTGAGCAGGTTAAAGCAACATAGTTGTTTTTATATTGGGACCAATCATGGTTTTTTACACTCTCGCGAAAGGCTTTTTCACGTAAAACCAAACCTTCCATCAGCCAATCTTTAATATCAAACAAGACACGATCTCCTTCAGGATAAAAATCCTCAAGATTAAAGGTTACTAATTTGCTATTCGCTACGCGATTGATTATTTCATCTGCCATAGTTCAAAGTTAAGTATTTTTTACTGAATTTATTGATAACCTTCGGCTTGTAACTGAAAAAGTTGGGCATAAAGCGATTGGTTTGCCATTAGTGCGTCGTGGGTTCCCATTTCTAAAACACGGCCTTCATCAAGAACAAGAATTTTATTGGCCTGCCTAACGGTGCTAAATCGATGGGAGATAATAATACTTGTTTTATCTTCGGTTAGACCTATAAAACGCTCAAATACCTCGCTTTCTGCTTTGGCATCTAATGCTGAGGTGGGTTCGTCTAGGATCATCACCTTAGCATCTTTCATATAGGCTCTAGCCAAGGCTATTTTTTGCCATTGACCGCCAGATAATTCTTGCCCCTTATAAAAACGCTTGCCTAATTGTTGGTTGTATCCCCGTTTCAATTCAGAAACCACCTCATTCGCTAAACTTAATTCTGCAGCTTTTTCAATTTTCTTCTGATTGTCTATTTGAGTGATATCACCAATGGCAATGTTTTCTTTAACGGTGAATTCGTATTTAAAGAAATCCTGAAAAATAACGCCAAAAAGCGCTTGATACGCTGCTTTATTATAGCGGTTAATATTTACGCCGTCCAATAAAATTTCACCGGTGGTAGGTTCATAAAAGCGCAATAATAACTTCGTTAAGGTGGTTTTTCCAGCGCCATTTTGACCTACAAAGGCTAGTTTTTCACCGGCTTTAATTTTAAAGCTGATGCCTTTTAAAATTTCGTTATCCGATTCGGGATAAGAAAAGGTGACGTCTTTGAACTCAAATCCAAGGGTGATTTTTTCTGGAAGCGGCATGTCTTCCACATATTTAGAGGCGACCGAAATATCGATAAAATCGAAATAGTCCTTGAGATATAAAGCACTTTCAGAGATACGCGTAAACTTTGAAAAAAAGTCCTGCAAGTTTCGTGTTAGCCTATTAAAGGCACCAGATAAGAAGGTGAGTTCCCCTAAAGTAATGACTCCAGAGATCACTCTGTAAATAATAAACACATAAGCACCATAATAACTTAGGGTCCCAAGAACATTAAATACAAAGCCCAGTGCAGAACGCTTGACCGCTAATTTTTTATTAAGCTCATAATATTCCTGAGACAGGTTTTTAAAACGGTCTACAACAAAATCTGTGAGTCCAAAGAGTTTAATTTCTTTAGCCGTTTGATCATTAGCACCAATATACCTAAGGTAGTCTAGTTCTCTTCGCTCGGCCGTCCAGCCTCTTGCTAAGGAGTATTGCTGTTGGCTAAACCAAATTTCATTGATAAAAGAGGGGATAATACTAAGTACCAGTAAAATAATAAGATAAGGTTCAAAATAGATTAAACCGGCTACTAAAGTAGCAATGGAGATAAGACTTTGCACTTCGCCTAAGGCATTTGACATTAAGCCAACCCTTCCTGTGGTTTGGGTCCTGGCACGCTCTAGCTTGTCGTAAAACTCGGAGTCTTCGAGTAGACTAATATCTATCTGATTGGTTTTTTTAATGATTCTTACCGAGCTATCAATAGAATAAGCATCGCCTAGTAGGCCATCGGTAAGTTGAATGGCTCTACTTACTAAATCTGAAAGAATAATCAAGCCCAATTCTATGGCAACATAGGTCCACAGCTGAGATAAATCTGAATTTTCTAGTTTGGTTTGTAATATGATTTCATCAATGATGATTTTACCTATCCATAATACGATGACTGGTAAAACAGCACCAATGAGTCTACAAAAAGCAGAGAGTAAAAAGAGTTTTTTATTGGTATTCCAAATTTCTTTAAAGAATCTTGGAATGAAAACCAATGCACTAAAAGACTTTTTTAAGCTGGTTTTGTTCCCGTCTTTTAATGATTTTGGTGTCTGTCTTGGCATTAATATTTATGGTAATTACTGAGGTAGCTAAAGCATCAGGGATGCTAACTTATAGCATGCCGAGTTCTAACTTCGCCTCTTCGCTCATTAACTCTTGTGTCCATGGCGGATCAAAAGTGATTTCAACTTCAGCGTTTTTCACGTCCTTAAGTGATTTTACTTTTTCTTCTACTTCAAGAGGTAAGGTTTCTGCAACTGGGCAATTAGGGGTGGTTAAAGTCATTAAGATTTTAACATCATATTCTTCATTTACGAAAACGTCGTAAATTAGTCCTAGTTCATATATGTCAACTGGGATTTCCGGATCGAAAATGGTTTTTAAAACCTTTACTATTTTTTCTCCTAGTTCTGTGGTATCTATAACTGTATCGCTCATCTTAAATTTTTCATTTCCACGTCAGTGGACGTCTTTTCAATATTTTTACTTCAGTAATGCTCAGTGTAACAAAGCCTAATTAAGTTGTGTTTGGTACGCAATGGCATACAATTTTAATTGTTTAATCATACTCACTAATCCATTGGCTCGGGTAAGCGATAAGTGCTCTTTTAATCCAATCTCATCTATAAAATCTGTATCTGCTTCGATAATAGCTTTAGGATGTTGATTAGAAAATGTTCTAATGAGTATGGCTATAATACCTTTGGTTATAATGGCATCGCTATCTGCTGTAAATGTTATTTTATCATCTTTCATTTCAGCATGCACCCATACTTTACTTTGGCAGCCTTTAATGATGTTGCTTTCGGTTTTATATTGGTCGTCTATTAAAGGTAAATCCTTACCTAAGTCTATCATATATTGATAGCGCTCTTCCCAATCTTCAAACATTGAAAACTCGTCAATAATTTCAGCTTGTATCTCCTGTATGCTTTGCATTTTATGTTTCTTAGTTCTGCTACAAAATTACGGAAATCTTGTAGATTTATCCCTTAGTTTCAGCAGCAATATTTAAAACCATAGTTACTAATGGTTCAATAGCTTTATTTGGATTTCCAGCATCAAATCCTGGAACAGTATAGGTTTCTCCGTTTTTAGTAACTGTAAAGTCAACCATTGGAGCACCATCGTATTGGTGTGCCTTAGTTGGCGCTTCCAAATTAGTTATGTCTTTTAAATCTGTTTTTTCAATTAGCGCCATTAAAGCATTCCAATCTGCATCGCTACAGGTTTTTACTTCTGCTTTTCCATCAATGACGTTTTGAACGCTAACCGTTTTATTTTCTATAACTATTTTTTTAAAGCTCCCTCTGGTATGTGCTTTATACTCAATTTTAATACTTTTTTGCGCTGTCTTGCTCATCTCTATTTGTTCTTCAGAAGTAGAATTTGCCCCTTCTGAAGGCTCGGTAGTAGCGGTTTTAGCCGTGCCACAGGTGTTTAAAATAATTGTAAATAATATAATCGTGAATGTTTTCATCTTAGTAATTATTTGTTTGCTTTTTATAATAATACAAAAAAGACGCCAAAGTTGGCGTCTTTTATTTTTTTATGTTTAGAAAACTTAGTTTCCAGCTAATGCAGCTCTTGATCCACCTGGAGCAAAAATAGCACGCATTCTGTTTCTTTGACCGTCAGAGAACATATACATACATTCGTCATTAGTGTAATCCATATAGTTCATTGTCATATCATTTGACTTACAGTTAAGTGTTGGGTAAGAAGGACAACCGTAGTTTGGACCGTCAGAAGAAGGTGTATCGGCAACAAAATCGTCTTGACGACATCTTCCATCTCCCCAAATGTGACGTAAGTTTAAGTAGTGACCAACTTCGTGAGTTCCAGTTCTTCCTTTATCAAAAGGCGCCGATACGTTTCCAGTGTTACCAAAATACTGAGTACCTACTACAACACCGTCTGTACTTGAATTCCCTCCAGGAAACTGTGCATAACCTAAAATTCCGCCACCAATATTACATACCCAGATGTTTAAGTGTGTTTCTGGCGTTACAGGTGGATAAGCTGATTTTACAGCATCATTGGTTCCCCAAGATGTGTTAGAATTTGCATGTCTGAAGGTTCCTGCTAATGTAAATTCTATTTCTGTATCTGTTATAGCATTATCAAATTCTGATGGTAATTGGTTGGCATCACTATTCGTCTTTCTAAAATCTTCATTTAAGACAGAGATTTGAGAGGTAACCTGTGCATTGCTAATATTTTCACTTGAGTTGCTGTAAACAACATGTACATAAACAGGAATATTTACGATTCCGAAGCCATCGTCTACAGGAAGAACATCAGTATTACCTGATCCTCCACCACCTCCTGGGCCACCGCCGTTAGCAGGCTTTCCTTTAGCTGCAAGAAATTTTCTAGTATTGTACTCAACATCGTACATTTTGTCAGCTAATTTTGGATCTTTATTTAACTGTCTGTTTAGGTTTACCATAGAATAACAAGAGGCTTTTCCTTCCGCCGCTCTATTTGCTTCGTCTACATCGGCATCGGTGTAAACGTAAAAGTCGCTCATATCTATTTTAGATTGTTCGTCTTTTAATTCTTGTGTTTGGTCTTCATTACATGAGGTAAATACTAAGGCTAAAACAGCCATACTTAGGACTAATTTTTTCATTATTTTTTAAATATAAGGGTTTAATGTGTGCCGAATATATGAAAATATCTCAGAAAAAATGTTAAAACGCTGAGACTAAACCAACTTTTAGATAAAGTGTATTTGTAGAAAAGTACTCAATCTATTAGATAAACGGGGAATACGTCTTAAACATCTGTTTGTTAGAGGATTGTGTAATAGAATGTCTTGTTTGTCTTTTTTTTTTGTTATTAATTTAAGCCTCGTGTTGTTGTTCTATTAATTTTGACAAAAATTAGTGTGTATATAAAATATGCTTCTTAATTAAACAAATTATTGTAATTGCTTATGATTATAACTGTTGTCCATAAGCTTATTAATAGGAAGTCATGAGTTAGTAATAAAGGAGGGCTGTTGAATTTAAGACATACTCGAGATTAAACCCTAAACTTAGTCCAAGATTCACACGCCATGGTTCTCAAAAAATTAGTAGTAGATACCTAGTTTAATAATGGAAGTGCATTCAGGAATAATTAGCTTTTCTACCAAAGGGTATGCTAATAAGCGATTGCTTTCAGTAGACCTATATATTATTAAAAATTTAATAATAAAAAAATAGTTTTGTGTTAAGACAACATCATCTTTGCTTTCTTTACACCAGTAACTAAAGCGTCGATTTCCGCTTTAGTGTTATAAAAGGCGAAAGAAGCACGAACGGTTCCGGGAATGTTGTAGAAATCCATAATGGGTTGTGCACAGTGGTGACCGGTTCTAACGGCTATACCCATTTTATCTAAAAGCGTACCAACATCGTAGGGATGAATACCTTGTAAATTAAAGGAGATCACTGAGGTTTTATTTTTTGAAGTGCCGTAGATTTTTAAGCCTTCTATTTCTAAAAGCTTTTCTGTACCATAGACCAATAGTTCGTTTTCGTAGTTAGCGATAGTATCAAAGCCTATATTGTTCATGTAATCTATGGCTGCGCCAAAGGCAATACCGCCGCAAATGTTTGGGGTGCCTGCTTCAAATTTATGTGGTAAACCCGCATAGGTCGTTTTTTCAAAACTTACGGTGGCAATCATTTCGCCACCCCCTTGATAAGGTGGTAATTTTTCCAGCCATTCTTCTTTTCCGTAGAGCATACCAATACCCGTTGGTCCACAGATTTTATGAGCAGAAGTGACGTAAAAATCAACATCTAATGCCTGAAGGTCTGGTTTTATGTGTGGAGCCGCTTGTGCACCATCGATTAGAACTGCAGCACCAAACGCATGTGCTTGTTCGATTATCTTTGTTATGGGGTTTATGGTGCCTAAAGCATTAGAAATATGATTAACAAAAACCAGTTTTGTTTTATCTGAAAGTAATTGGGAATACGTATCCATTTCCAATTCACCATTTAGGTTCATAGGAATCACTTTTAATAGGGCCCCAGTTTTTTCACATAGCATTTGCCAAGGCACAATGTTACTGTGATGCTCTAAAGCAGAGACTATAATTTCATCCCCTTCCTTTATTAAAGACGCAAATCCATGAGCAACTAAATTGATACTTTCGGTAGTCCCAGAAGTTAATATAATCTCGTAAGCGTGTTTGGCATTGAAATGCTGTTGAATGGTATTTCTGGCCGCTTCATATTTATCTGTGGCTTCTTGGCTTAATGTGTGAACGCCACGGTGAATGTTTGCGTTGTAGTTAGAATAGTAATCAACGATAACGTCTATAACCTGTTGCGGTGTTTGCGAGGTTGCTGCGTTGTCAAAATACACTAACGGTTTACCATTAACTTTGCGGTTAAGTATAGGGAAATCTTTTCTTATGTTTTTTAAATCTAGCATTAAAGATCAAACCCCAGATTAACACCTAGTTTGTTTGCAATTAACTTAGTAATACGTTGCTTCAATTCAGGAATTTTGACTGAACTGAGTACGTTGTTACTAAAGGCAAACATCAATAAGGCTTTAGCTTCTTTCTCTGGAATACCACGAGAACGCATATAAAACATGGCGCTTTCATCTAATTGCCCAATAGTACAACCGTGAGAGCATTTAACGTCATCGGCAAAAATTTCTAATTGCGGTTTTGTATTTATAGAGGCTTTGTCACTTACTAAAATGTTATTATTCGATTGAAAGGCATTGGTTTTTTGCGCTTCCTTATTAACGACTACTTTACCATTAAAAACACCAGTAGCACTATCGCCAAAAATACCTTTGTAATCTTGGTGACTTTCACAGTTTGGCTCAATATGATGTACTAATGTATTGTGATCGACATGCTGTTTCTCACCAATAATCGTAATGCCTTTCATCGTAGAATCAATACGTTCCCCATTTTGGTAAAAGTTAAGGTTGTTACGTATAAGTTTACCGCCAAAAGAAAAAGTATGCACTAAACAGTGGCTTTGGTCCTTTTGATTTATAAAGGTGTTATCTATTAAAGAGGCGTTTCCGTTATCATTTTGTATTTTATAATAGTCAACAATGGCCCGTTTGTTTCCAAAGATTTCTGTAACACTGTTTGTTAATACAGGATTGTCAGTTAAACTTTGATGACGTTCAATAATTTGAACATGAGAATTCTCGTCGACTACAATTAAATTACGAGGTTGTAATAGTAACGCCGCTTCATTTCCTGTTGAAAAGTGTAAGATTTGAATCGGTTTTTCAACCATTTTATTCTTCGGAATATGTATGTAAGCGCCTTCGTTGGAAAACGCAGTGTTCAAAGATGCTAAACTGTCTTTTGTTGCGACTTTATTGAAGTAATTTTCAATAATCAATCTGTATTTTGGCTTATTTAAAGCTGAAGACATCAAACAAACATCAATACCATCATGTGTGGTCTGGGATAAATGTGATGAGTATTTTCCGTCAATAAATACTATTTTATAAGTATCGATATCATGAAGGAAATACTTTTTTACATCTTTATATTCTAGGGCATTTTCCTGTCTTGGGAACACGCTATAATCCTCTTTTAAAATACTTTTTAGTGAGGTGTATTTCCAGTCTTCCTGTTTTTTAGAAGGAAAACCAACGGTTTCAAATGTTTTGATGGCTTCGCTACGGATATCGTGTAAAGGGGAGTCCATATCGATATCATTTTCGAATGCTAAAAATGAGGTTACTAATTTTTCTTTTAAATCCATGTTGTAAGTCTTCAGTAATCAGTATTTATTTTTCAGTCCACGCAATGGTCAACTGTTTTATTTATAAGATTGACTACTTTTATTGTTTTAAGAGTAATCATGCTTGAGTAAGCTACTGCCTACTAAAGATTGACCACTACTTAGTAATCTATGCGTTTGCTTCTTCTTTTATCCAATCGTATCCTTTTTCTTCCAGCTCGTGTGCTAATTCTTTTCCGCCAGATTTTACAATTTTACCATTGTGTAAAACATGAACGAAATCTGGAACGATATAATCTAATAAACGTTGGTAGTGTGTGATTACTATTACTGCGTTGTCTTTAGATTTTAATTTATTTACACCGTTTGCTACAATACGAAGCGCATCAATATCTAAACCAGAATCTGTCTCATCTAAGATGGCTAACTTAGGTTCTAACATCGCCAGTTGGAAAATCTCATTACGTTTCTTTTCTCCACCAGAAAAGCCTTCGTTTAAGGAGCGTGATAAGAATTTACGATCGATTTCTAGCATTTCAGCCTTTTCCTTTATCATTTTCAACATGTCTTTTGCGGGCATGTCTTCAAGACCTTTGGCTTTGCGATTGGCATTGATTGCGGTTTTTATAAAGTTAGTTACCGATACGCCTGGAATCTCAACAGGGTATTGAAATGATAAGAAAATGCCTTTATGTGCACGCTCTTCAGCAGCTAACTCTTCAATGTCTTGACCTTCAAGAATAATTTCTCCTTTATCTACTTCATATTCTTCTTTTCCAGCAATTACGGAAGCTAAAGTACTTTTACCAGAACCATTTGGTCCCATGATAGCATGAACTTCGCCCGCTTTTACTTCAAGATTAATTCCTTTTAAAATTGACTTTCCTTCAACACTTGCGTGTAAATCTTTTATCTGTAACATATGCTTATTTTCCAATTTTAACGACTTCGTTTTGTTTTGGATTTAATTTTTTGACGTTTATAATTTCTTTTATCTCTACATTAAATGGCCAGCCTTCTTTGCCTTCTGGCTTAGGAATGAGCTTGCCTCTTACTTCAGCAAGTATACCATCTGTAGGTTCTACTCTGTATGCTTCTCCTAGATTATACAATTCGTGCATTTTATCATCTATTACCACGCCATAAACAGAGTTGCCAGCTTGGAGTACTGCTGCATCTGAATAGTAAATAAACTCGCCTCTTAACAAGGTTAACCCGTCGCTTTGCTTAGCTGTTTTTTCTGGGCCATCTGCACCAATTTCTAATGCTTTTGGTTTTGTGTCGTTTTTACAACTTGTAAAAAGTGACACACATAATATTAAAATAAAAACAGGCTTCATCATTATTTTAAAAATTTAGGGTATTTAGGCAATGCATTAAAATCATCAGCGGAATGCTGAATATAAACTTTAGCGTTTTTCTCTTTAGCAAAAGCCTCAAAGTCATCCATGCTTTTTAGCGTTTCTTCTACACTGTAATTGAAACTTGGCACACCACGGGTGTCTCTGTTTTCTTCAAAATGGTATAAATCACCCGTTAACAAAACTGGTCCAGCTTCAACTAAGTTTAAATATAATGCTTGATGTCCTGGTGTATGGCCAGGCATAGATTTAATGATTACAGTGCCATCGGCGAATACATCATAATCACCATTTAATTTTTTTACCTTAGTTAACATAGCAATAGGTTGGTAATTGTCTCCTTTTTTCTGGGTTTCACTAGTAATAAAATCATATTCCGCTTCTTGTACTAACCAGGTAGCATCTGCAAATTTTGAAGCTGAACCGGTGTGATCAAAATGGGTGTGTGACAAGGCGATATAATCAAAATCTTTTGGAGCTAAATTCAACGCTTTTAATTGCGAGACTATCGAATCTTTTCTAGACACTCTAAAAGCGCCATCTGGGGTGCTAAAGGGGGCTTGACCCACTAAACCTTCGGCTAAACCTGCATCCCATAGCAAGCGTCCTTTAGGATGTTCAATAATGTAAAAAGCATCAGCAAATGTTTTGCTTTGGCCTTGGTACGTGGTGTCCTGAGAAAATATTTCTAATTTATTGACTAGAATTTTTCCGCCATCTAAGGTATATAGTTTAACTTCAGTTTGTTTTGTTTCCGCTTCTTCTGCTTCTTGTGCAGTTTTATAGCCGTCTTCAACTCCTTTTTTAAAATCTTTACAAGATGAGAAACCAATAATTAGTACTAATAATAACAGTGTTTTTTTCATTCTGAGCTCGCGAAGGCGAGTAATTTTTAATTAAACTTCAATTATCAATTAACCTACAGAGCCTTCAAGGCTAATTTCCAGTAATTTTTGGGCTTCAACAGCAAACTCCATTGGTAACTTGTTAAGGACTTCTTTACTAAAACCATTTACAATAAGTGCAATGGCTTTTTCTGTATCAATGCCACGTTGGTTACAATAGAAAATTTGGTCTTCACCAATTTTACTGGTTGTCGCCTCGTGCTCTATCATTGCTGTTTTGTTTTTTGCTTCAATGTAGGGGAAAGTGTGTGCGCCACATTCATTGCCCATAAGCAAACTATCACACTGTGAGAAGTTACGCGCATTGTCTGCTCTAGAATTTATTTGCACTAAGCCGCGATAGGAATTTTGTGATTTACCAGCGGAAATCCCTTTTGAAATAATAGTGGATTTGGTATTTTTTCCCAGATGGATCATTTTTGTTCCAGTATCTGCCTGCTGGTAATTATTAGTGACTGCAATAGAGTAGAACTCTCCAACAGAATTATCCCCTTTTAAAATACAGCTAGGGTATTTCCAGGTAACTGCACTTCCAGTTTCCACTTGGGTCCAAGAGATTTTTGCGTTTTTCTCACATATTCCTCTTTTAGTCACAAAATTGAAAACACCACCTTTTCCTTCAGCGTTTCCCGGATACCAGTTTTGTACTGTTGAGTATTTTATTTCGGCATCATCTAAAGCAATAAGCTCTACAACGGCGGCATGTAATTGGTTTTCATCACGACTTGGCGCCGTACAGCCTTCTAAATAAGAGACGTAGCTACCTTCGTCTGCGATAAGTAGTGTGCGTTCAAATTGGCCTGTTCCTCCTTGGTTAATTCTAAAATACGTTGATAATTCCATTGGGCAACGCACGCCTTTTGGAATGTAACAGAAGGAGCCATCACTAAACACTGCCGAGTTTAAAGCCGCATAAAAATTATCTGTTTTCGGAACGACAGTTCCTATATATTTTTTGACCAATTCTGGGTGTTCTTTAATAGCTTCTGAGATACTCATGAAAATGATACCTTTTTCGCCTAAAGATTTTTTGAAAGTCGTAGCCACCGAAACAGAGTCGACAACAATATCCATGGCAACGTTGTTCATTTTCTTTTGCTCATCTATAGATATTCCTAATTTTTTATACATCGCGAGTAAATCGGGATCTACATCGTCTAATGTCTTGTTAGGATCAACTGCAACTGGCGCAGAATAATAGGCTATGGCCTGAAAATCTGGCTTTTTATAATGTACGTTAGCCCATTCAGGCTCTTTCATGGTTTCCCAATAACGAAAAGCTTCTAGTCGCCATTCAGTCATCCATTCAGGCTCTTCTTTTTTCTTAGAAATAGCACGAACAATATCTTCATTTAAACCAATAGGAAAGGTTTCAGATTTCATGTCTGTGTAAAAACCATACTCGTATTCTTTGGTTTTTAATTCTTCTCTTAAATCGTCTTCGGTATATTTTGACATAATTTGATTTACATTTTTATACGCCTTCATTTTGAAGGTTGGTTGGTCTAAAGCGAAAATGATTCGCCGCAACCGCAAGTTCGGTTTGCGTTCGGGTTATTGAAAACGAAACCAGCACCGTTTAAACCACCAGAATATTCTAAAGTGGTACCTATGAGGTAGAGGAAGCTTTTTTTGTCAACAATAATTTTTACACCATTATCTTCAAAAACCTTGTCCTCTTCTTCTTGTGATTTATCAAACTTTAGATCATAAGATAACCCAGAGCAACCACCACTTTTAACGCCTACACGCACGTAATGCTCACCAGGATTATACCCATCGTCAGTCATTAATTCAATGACTTTCTTTTTAGCTGTTTCAGAAACTTTTATCATATTCTTATATAGATTAACTCTAAATAGAGTGCAAATATACGATATATGTCTGTTTTTACCATACAACCTAACATTATATTAGCATATGTAACCATAGGTTTTTCCTATGAATTATTTTCCTGGGCTGGGCTTAATTCTGAAAGTCAGGATTAGTAAGAAAAGAAGGGTCGGATAATGTTAAAAGAAAGGCTTTTAAATCTGTTTTGTCCTGCGCGGAAAGTTGGACACCGCCTTCTGATACTTTTTTCATTAAAAAAACATTCGTAATAAAAATGAACCCTTTAAAATACAGCATCTATTTAAGAGTATATATACCTACCTATTTATAAGAGTAAATATACCTGTATTTATAAAAGTAAATATATCTATATTTATAAGGCTAATTTTTACAACAAATAGACTCATGCTTAACACAAATACTAGTTGGAAACTGATAGAACAAGACCGCTCCGTAGAAATCAACGAAAATGAAGACCCTTTATTGGAAAAAGAATACAGTTCTTACATTCAAATTTCTGAACGTCCCAATCCTGGAAGACGCTCGTTATTTAATGGAATGTCGAATGTTTCGACGGTAAACGTTCGCGTTACCGGATTGAACATGTTGTTTGGACCATTAACTGAAGGGGGAGGCAACAACAAAATAGTTTCGGCTTCAGAAGAAACGGATAATGAAACATCTCCGCTGGAAGGTCTCACAGGTAGGCCGAATGTTGAAAATTTATACCTCTATGCCGACACCATTATTATTCAACGTCAGCTTCACTTCCCTCAAACCAATGTTTATATTTATGCCCGAAGGTTAATTATGTCCGATCGTGGAGAAATTAGAACAACACCTAATCCCCTTGAAAATTTTGACAAAGCAGGCACAGAGGGTAATGTTGCCAATGGAAAAAATGCACCTGCTGCAGGAGATGTGTTTTTGCACGTAAAGGAATTTTCTTCGAGCAGGAATGAAGAGAGTCTGTTGACAGAAGAATTAACCATTCCAGACTATCTGTTTAGTACACAAAAAGATTTTAAGACACCTAATATGCACCCCTCTTTTCGTATGTTTTCGAATGGAAGTGTGTTGGAATTTGAGTTTTCTGATGCTACTTACCATACACTGAATATAATGCTGGTAGAGGAGTGTCCTAAGAAACTGAATACAAAGTTGCCCGACAAGTTTCATGGAATTATGATTGACAACCATCCGGATCGTGGATTTTCACTACATGCGTCGGCTGTTGGTTATGAGAAGTCTTATCCTGTCTATTATCCCCAGAAAAAAGAAGTTTCTGTTAAAATAAAAATGATACACGAATCAGGAAAACTCATAATTATGGGTGCTTCGAGACGTGGGGCTTATAAAGAAATAGGTGTGCTTAAAAGTGATGGATTGAAAAATTCCCACTTTGTGGGATTTGCGAATACCGATTCAGGTATTGATCATATTCTCAGCGCAAGTCTCACTATTAAAAGAATTCCTCCACTTTTTAGTTTAAATGGTGCCAAAGGGCAAAATGGACAATTGGGAGACTTGAAACCTATTCCAAAAGCTGATCAAACGGGAGATTTGGCACACCCGGTTACAGTCGAAAAGCTTTGGGAGCGAGTATTTGATTTTGATTTCGTTAAAGGAAGCAATAAGTTAATGTGGTTTAGACCTCCCATGAATTATCACAATAATTACCCTATACTTTTTGTAAAAGCTACCATTTATAATGTACATGGACTAGGAAAAAAGAAAGTAGTAGAGTTGGGTAATCGTGAAGCAGAAAATCCTAGCAACGGTGCTGACGCATTCGCCTCGGGTACTGGTGGAAATGGCGGAAATAGTGGAACATTGCATTATTCAGCAGCCTGCTGTGATAAAGCAGGAATTGATACCTTACCCGGCGCATTAGGCATTTCCCCTGTCATTAGCGGAGGAAGGGGAATGCTGAACTATCCTGCCTTTCACATGGAGTACAAATTTGTTCATAATGATCCAGACTCAAGAACTTTAGGAGGGGTAAAAAAGGGAGAAACAGATGGGTACTTAATTGAAAACGTAATTAAAACCATCGATAGTCGTCATGGTAAAGATGGTGTGGGTGAAAATGGGAGCATGGGACAATCGGGGAGTATAAAAAAGATTAACAAACAAAACAATGCTTGGATTCACCCCTTTATGTTGGAGCGGGCAGTACAATTTGCTAAGAATGAATTTATGCAGGGTAATCGGCATACAGCCACTTGGATGGTTGATAGTTATCGAAAAGAATTGCCGGAGAAACCCGATGCGCTTGTCAACCATGATATACAGCTTGCAGATCTAATGAATGAAATCAGGATAATGAATAATCGCTTAGCATCTAGACTCGATTATTTCGGAAAACCTATTGGCTGGGTTCCTCGACTTTCTACGCTTACCAATATTCAATTAATCAAATTCATAAAACGAAATACGGTTCAGGCGTTATTCTACGCAGATACACTCCTGAGCAAAGATATAAGCGAGGCAGATGTTAGGAAGCAATTAAACTTTGCAATCAACCATTTGAACGAAGAAATAAAAAATGATAGAAATATCTTAGCTAACGCTCATAAAGAATTACCTAAAATTAAGGATGAACTTAATGCTATCCAGCGTGAAACAGACAAAGTCCACACAAAAATTAGGGCGCTGAATGATAAAGTGACCAATGACGTAATAAAAGATGAGCAAGAACAGGCATTATTTACTAGTGCTCTAAAAATCTGTTCAGGATTATGCCATTTAATCCCTGTAGGGCAACCCTTTGTAGGGCAAATTGCGGGAGGTATTTTAGACGTGGTTGGCAATATTGATATTCATTCTGATACACCTTTTAAAGAAGCATTAGGCGTTACTGATTCGCTGTCGAGTAAACTGGGAGACTTTATCAATGATAATAAAGGGGATTTAACGAAGTCACTTACTGCTGACCTTGATAAAAGCTTAACAAGCAACCAAAGTAGTATTGGTGAAACGCAAAAGAAAGCGGATGTATTCACTCAAATGCTGAAAGAGCATAAACCAACCTTTGAAAGTGCTTTTGAATCCAAGCTATTCAAAAAGTTGAAAGAAGAACTTGCTACTGCTCAACAGATTGACAGTTTCGAGAAACTAGAGTTTTACTCGAGTACTGACTATGCTGCATTAATGGATAACATCAACTATCTTAAAGATGAAATCAAAACAATGTCGAAGGCATCCAATGCGGATAAAAGCATCATTATTGATGACCTCGGCAAGGTTTTAGCATCACAAAAAACACTAAAAAAAGAAAAAGAAAAACTGGAAGCTACACGCGACAGCAGAACAAAAACACTTGAGAAAGCGGGGAAAGTAACACATGCAGTAGGCGAATCTTTGAGCAAAGTATCCCAAGGGCTTCAAGGTATGATGGTAAGTGTCGATAAAGATGATTCGAAGTTTAAAGAGGCGATGACTAAAGCCCTTTCGGGAAAATACAAAGAGGAATTTACGCTGTTAAATACGGAACTGAATGAACTGAATGACAAGAAAATGCCTGTTATTAATCGCATGATAAAAGTTCAGCAGATTATCGATTCGCATTCAGGAAGCATCATGAAAAAGATGGTGCAAATTGCCACTTTTAGTGACCAGCGGGCACAAATGACTGCTGGCGTATTGACAGCAAATACCCGATTGTATTTGCAAAAAGTAATGGAGGATTCGCGTGAATTGTTATTGGAACATGTCGATAATCTTGTTAAATCTTTTCAGTACCGATACTTACAACGGGTGGATAGTCAATTTTACCAGATCCATCAATTAGTAAAGGATATTCGCACTTTTGAGGACAAGGGAAGTACAATTCCTAACCGACAAACGTTTGAGAATGCCTATGATTTTGCTCTTCAAAGTCAATTCAATGCACTAGCGAGAAAGCTGTTAGCTGATATGCAAGGGTTTTCCGCACCTACGCAAGACCATTTTACCTTGACCATCGATCATAAAACAAAAAACCATAATGGGGTGAGTTTGTTAAGTATGCTCAATAGAATTGGTCATGTTGATTTTCGATTACATACCTTAAGAGGAGGTAGTTCAAAAGGCAGTGACGAATATTTCAATTACAGAATTGCCAATATTGAATTCCAGAATATTTCAGTAAAAACAGCCGTCAACGATCTTTCTTTCCGATTTGGCATTAGTCATTCAGGAGAATCGGTTATTCGAAACATACGAGACAAACAATATTATTATTTCACGACAGTGCATGCCGCCGATTCGGCAGATAATGGAATTTCTTATACCAGAAATTGGGATGCTACCTTCAACCGCGCAGATATTAATCCGGCAAAAGGGGAAAACGGGTTGACAAATAGTAAGCATGTGGTTCAAGATGAAGAGGCATTAACAGCACTGTTAACCAGAATTGATGAGAATGCAGAAATAAAATACCGAGAGCATTTACCAAGTGCTACTTCCATGCTCAGCCTCCAAATTCATGACAACAAAATCGAGGAACCTTTTGAAATAGAAGAGTTGACGCTGAAAATTACCTATGAATTGAAAAATAAATAGTAACAATTAAACTTTTGTTTAGGAAAATCTATAAAAACACCATTAATTTTAAGTGGTGTTTTTTAATTAAAGGTCTCTTTAAGAATCACTATCTCGACAATCTTAAAGATTTTAGGTAAGTTTGTTCATCTTCTTTTCTATCATATCTTTTGTATTGAACTCTCCTATTTTGCCTTCAAATTTCATTTCTCCTTTCTTGATGATCTAGATTCTAGACTATGTTTACCGGTTAATAAATACAAGTACTATTTATTTTAAAAATTTAGTCACTGAGAGATTAATTGTCAAAAAGAAAATGGATATGTTAAATTTACTAGAGTCTTATAAGATGCTGCCAACGAGATGTAATAATTACTTTTTGTCAACACTTATTTCTTGAGTCATTGTATTCAAAAACTTTATTCTCCTCTTCATGTATTTTATCTAACTTTAAATCGTTTGATAGCCTAGGCAACTACAAATTTTATGTTTAAACGAATTTAACACGCTGTAGGATTAAAGCCTTTTTTAGTCATTAACTCAACTACTCCCTTTATAACCAGCTTCATCAATTACAACAATGTAATCTAGCATTATATTAGCATATGTAACCATAGGTTTTTCCTATGAATTATTTTCCTGGGCTGGGCTTAATTCTGAAAGTCAGGATTAGTAAGAAAAGAAGGGTCGGATAATGTTAAAAGAAAGGCTTTTAAATCTGCTTTGTCCTGCGGGGAAAGTTGGACACCGCCTTCTGATACTTTTTTCATTAAAGGGTCTATGGTTGGGGAATTTTGAAGGCCTTCAGAATAAAAATTAATAACGTCATCTAAAGTCTCAAAACGGCCGTCATGCATATAGGGTGCGGTGTATTCTAGGTTTCTCAATGACGGACTTCTAAATTTGCCATTATCGTTTGGATCTCCTGTCACACCGCCTAAACCTAAATCTGAAAAAGTTCCGTCTAAACCATTGTTATGGAAGTCATTATCTGTCCATAACGGATTGTTAGGGTTACCATGGCAATGAAAACAGTCGCCTCGCGATTCGTCTAAAAACACATTTAATCCATTTTGTTCTTGTGGTGTTAACGAGGCTTGACTTAATGAGTAGTTATCGAATTTTGAATTCGCCGATATCAGTGTACGTTCAAATTGTGCAATGGCTTTGGTTGTTAATTCTTTAGTGATTGTCGTGGTTTTAAATGCTAGTCGGAATAATTCTGGATAGTCTGGATGTGCTGCTAATTTGGCAATGACGTCCTCCCAATCACTATGCATTTCTATGGGATTTTGAACTGGCTCTAGTGCTTGGCGTTCTAAACTTAGTTCTTTACCGTCCCATGCAAAACGCTCTCCATAATTCCAAGCCAAATTAAACAGTGGCATTGAGTTTCTTATTCCAAAAACACCATCAATACCGTCACTTGTAGCCGTATTATCTGTAAAGGCATTTTGTGGCTTATGGCAGGTGGCACAGGACATCGTTTCATCATCAGATAAAATTGGATCAAAGAACAACTTTTTCCCTAATGCAACACCTTCAACAGTCTGTGGATTGTTATTTGGAATAACTGGTGCTATAATATTTTGCTCAAATATAGCAGGGATTGCTATGGGTTGAGGTGTAGGTTCATACACTTCTGTTTCTGGGCTATTCTCTTTTGAGCAGGCCATAACAAAAACAATTAATAGTATATATGTATACGCGTTTTTCAAGTATTTACTGGGTTACAGCACCTAAGCTAAAAACATTTTGTCCGTTTTGATTCATCCTTAATTGTGCATTAGTATTAGGCATTAATGTTTGATTATCTACATTTAAATCCCATGTATTAGGATTTTTAAACCATTCTGCCACATTCATTTTTATTTCAATTGCAATGTCATTAGCGATGGTCATTGGTCCTAAGTCTACAGTAATAAACGTTGGTTGCTCTGGAAATGTTGGGTTAGCACCCATATTGGCTGCTCTAATATTATGATAATTAAACGGAGCGTCTGTTACTGTAGCATTGCTGTATTTTCCATCAAATTGCATATAGTGATACCCACCGCCTAGCATGGCGGGAACATTAAAGTTTGCAGCGTTTAAATCTGTGTATGCGCCGTCAATATTATCTTCATGATTTAAACCGTAAGTAAAAGAGACGTTAGAATAAACGCCTGTGGCTATTTCTATCTCAGGATTATAGTCTAAATCATCATTAGTAACATCTACTAACTTATGACCATCAATAGTAGTAATTTCATCGCTTGCATTTGTAAATGTTACAGATGATATAACATAGCGCAATCGTGTTATGGTAATTACTTCTCCATTAGCATTGGTGTAGGCTGTATTTTCAAAATCTGAACTTGTAATTGCTGTTCCATCCCAATCATGAGAAAAACTAAAGCCTGTTTTTGCTTGAGTATTTAAAACTATGTTGTCATCGTTATCTTCATTGCATGAAGATAAAATAAGAGTTGACATTACAAAAAGGGTGAAAGTCTTTTTCATTTTTATTATTTAATTTTTATAATTAAAAGGTCTGTAAAACCTTTGTTTCCTATAATATCTCCATCATTACTAGAGGTTTCTCCAACGGCGACGACTGTTCTATCGTTTAGTTCGGTTACACCATAAGCGAAATCAATATTAGAGCCACCAACGGTAGTTTCCCATTGCAATACTCCGTTACTATTCACTTTTAAAACCCAGGCATCATTTTGACCTTTATTTTCACTGACATCAACATCTGAACTTCTTGAGCTCCCAGCCAACAGAAAACCATTATCCTGAGTTTTAACTATAGCTCTTGCAACGTCAAAACTAGTGCCGCCTATGGTTTTTTCCCAAAGTAATTCACCTGCTGGTGAAATTTTAATAAGCCATAAATCTGCAGCGCCTATATTATTAGAAACGTCCTGATCCATACTTCTGGTATCTCCAGCGATAATATAATTGCCATCTCCAGAATTTGTGATTGCTCTGGCTTCGTCAATCTCGTCTCCTCCAAACGACTTTTCCCATACTAAACTACCATTAGCAGATACTCTAATAACCCAAAAATCATAAGATCCTTTATTGTTCGAAATGTCTGTGTCTGCACTATCTGAACCACCAGCGATAATGAATTCATTGTCATCTGTCTCAATAATACCTTCGGGTGTATCTGTAAACAATCCACCAAAGAACTTGCTCCATTGGAGGTCTCCGGAAGCACTGAGCTTTAAAACCCAATAGTCGCCACCAGCATGCTTGTTACTGTTTTTAGAGGTATTGCCTTCACCACCTGAAGCAGTCACATCTAAAACTCCTGAGACCAAGTAGCCTTCATCGCTTGTTTGAATAACAGAAATACCAGAATCTGTTCCAGAATACCCAAAAGACTTTTGCCAAGAAATGGTGCCTGAGGCATCTAGCTTAGCTATCCAATAATCTTCCTGACCTGCATTACCGCTAACGTCTTGGTCGTTGCTATAACTAGATCCTAAAATAGCATAACCACCATCTTGGGTCTGAATAATATCTTTTCCACGATCGTCTGCTGTACCACCATAGGTTTTATTCCATTGGAGTTCACTTTCTGAATTGAATTTTAAAAGCCAATAGTCATAGCTTTCGTTTGTTTTATCTGTTATATCACCATCCATGCTCTGTGTGAAACCTAAAACGGCATAGCCACCATCTAAAGTGCTTACAATGGATTGGGCGCTTTCGTTTTTTGTGCCACCGTAGATTCTTGCAAAATTTAAAGCGCCAGAGATGGTTGTTTCTGGAGTTGGAGTAGCCAAAGCATCATCATCCTTTTTGCAGCTTGAAAGCATTACAAAAAAAACTTGAATCAAAAGAACTATTTTTTTAGACAACATCATATTCGCTACTAGTTACTTTTTTTTACAATTATTAGGCCACGTTCAATATCACTTATTATAATATTACCACTTATAAAATACGGATAGACACTCCAGGCTCCATTAAAATTGGCGCTATCATTTTCAGGAAAAGTATCGAAATACCCAGTTTCTGTCATAGCATTTGAAGCGGCTCCAATATTTGAAATATTAAGTACTCTCAATCCTGCCCTATAATTTGCAAGAAAATACTCGTTGCCTTTAACATAGCCATTGTGATCTATTGCAGCTGTTGGTCCAGTGTAAGTATAAGATAGTTGTGGATTGTCCAAATCATTAAAATCAAAAACCAAAGTTCTTGTATTGAAACCAAATGCTTGTTCATCGGTTTCATCACCTAAAATAAAATAACGTTGATCTTCTGTAAACCATCCTTGATGCGCATAGTCTGTTTGAGGATACGTAAATTCACTAATTGGAATAACGTTTGTTTTATCGGTAACGTCTAAAATTACCACTTTATCCGAATTCCCATTGCTCCCAACATAAATTTCTTTGCCGGAGTAATCTGAGTCAGGTCCATTGTAAGTAATCACTTGCGCATCATGAGAATATCCACCGGCCGTATAATCGCCTAAAAAGGAGGGGCTCATAGGGTTTGAAATGTCTACGAAAATTGGGCCACCTCCATTTGTAGAACCACAACCTACTAAATAAGCCACCGCTTCACTTTCATTGATTACAATATTATGACAACTTCCAACGCCATTATAAATAGCATCTGCAGTAAATGTTTGTGGTGTATTAGAAACATCTCTTAATCGTGTTAAATCGAAAACCTGCATGCCATGCTCACCAACACCATCAGCAACAATAAATGCATAATTATTATACACTTTAACATCTCTCCAGAAATTAGTACCGGCAGAGGTCTCTATTCTTCCAAGAAATACGGGATTTGTAGGATTTGCGATATTTACAAAGGCAGTACTATTGGTTAGTGCGATAATAGCATATTCATTTCCATTTAAAGGATCTGTCCAGCCCCAAATATCACTACCTTCAGCAGCTGCAGAGTTTCCTAAAACATCTGTTCCAATAGTAGATAATAAATCATAACCACTACAAGGAAATTCTCCAGCCATACCTCCTTCACAAAGCGCTAAAGGCGTAAAATTTTCACAGCTGTCACCAACACCATTAGCGTTCAAGTCGACTTGATCTGAATTACTTACAAGTGGACAGTTGTCTAAGGTGTCTAAAACACCATCATTATCGTCATCGTCGTCACACATATCCCCTAAACCATCATTATCGGTGTCTAATTGTTCTGGGTTTTCTACCATTAAGCAGTTGTCTAAATCATCTGGTATTCCATCGTTGTCACTGTCATTATCACAAGCGTCTCCAATACCATCATTATCTACATCTGCCTGATCTGGATTTTCTGTGGTAGGACAGTTGTCACTTTGATCTGGATAGCCGTCCAAATCTGTATCAACTTCACAAGCATCACCAATACCGTTGTTATCTATATCTATTTGGTCTGGATTTGCTAAATAGATACAATTATCTATATCATTTAAAACACCATCATCATCACTATCTATTTCACAAGCATCACCTATGCCGTCCGCATCGGTGTCTAATTGATTTGGATTTGCTAATGATGGACAGTTGTCAAAGCGGTCTTCAATACCATCACCATCGCTGTCTACTTTTTTTGAGTTTTCATCGTCAGAACATCCAATTATTAGTAACGAAAATGAAATAAATAATAATAAAGATTTTATTTGGTGTCCCACGTTTTATATTTTTAATTACTTTTTCTAACGACAAACAACCCTCTTTCAGTATCACTAATGATAATATTTCCACTAGCAAAATAGGGGTATACACTCCAGACACCATTGAAATTAGCACTGTCATTGGATGGATAAGTATCAAAAAACGCTGTTTCTGTCATACTGTTTGTAGGTGCAGAAATATTAGTGATATCTAAAATTCTCATTCCAGCGCTATAGTTAGACAGGTAGTATTCATTTCCTTTTACATAACCATTGTGGTCTATCGCAGGTGTGACGCCTGTATAAGTAGACGATAATGTAGGGTTGTCTAAATCTGTGAGATTAAAAACTAAGGTTTTGGTGTTAAATCCAAAGGTTTGTTCGTCAACTTCATCACCTAAAATAAAGTAGGCCTGATCATCTGTAAACCAACCTTGGTGGGTATAAGCAGGTTGAGGATAAGAAAATTCACTGATAGGAATAACGTTTGTTTTGTCTGTTACATCTAAAACGACAACTTTATCTGTACTACCGTTGCTTCCAATATATATTTCCTTTCCTGAATAGTCTGTATCTGGACCATTGTAAGTTACTACTTGTGCATCGTGAGAGTAACCACCAGCGGTATAATCTCCTAAGAAAGTCGGGTTAAGAGGGTTTGAAATATCAAGAAATATAGGGCCGCCTCCATTGGTTACACCACAGCCTACTAAATAGGCAACTGCTTCACTTTCGTTGATAACAATATTATGACAAGCGCCAACATCAGTATAAATAGTATCAGCCGTAAAAATTTCTGGAATATTTGGCACATTTCTTAAGCGTGTTAAATCGAATACCTGCATGCCATGATTTGCGTTTTGATTGCCATCAGCTACAATAAAAGCGTAATTGTTATACACTTTTATATCTCTCCAAACACTAGTTCCTTCATTAGAATTCAAACGACCTAAAAAGATAGGGTTTGCTGAATCAGTTACATTTACAAAAGCGGTACTATTAGTTAGACCAATCAAAGCATATTCATTTCCATTGTTTGGGTCTGTCCACCCCCATATATCACTACCTTTAGCTTGAGTACTTCCCCCTAAAGTAACTGCATCAATTATAGCAAGCAAATCTATACCACTACAAGGATAAATTCCTGCCATGCCATTTTCGCATGGTAAAAGAGGTGTTATATTGCTTTCGCAAACATCACCAATGCCATTATTGTTATCATCTTCTTGATTAACATTGGGGGTGTTAATACAATTGTCTTGCGTATCGGGTACACCATCTCCATCGGCATCTGCGATTGGGGTTACGGTATCTCCTATTAAAATTGGCTCATCAGAACAGCCGGTAAAAGAGGCAACAAATAACAGGATGAATACATTAATTTGAATTAATTTTTTCATTTAGGTAATTTTATTTAATAACCAATTTCTTGGTTTTTGAGTGGTTTATTTTAATAAGAAAAAGGCCTTTAGCATAATTATTTACAGGTAAAACGAATTCGTTTGTATTAATATTGTTATTCTCATAGACTTTTTGCCCCAGTATATTATAGATTTGAACACTATTAATCTTCGAATTGCTGTTGCTTTTTATAACAGAGACTGAGCTTGTAGGATTTGGTGATAGTGAAAAGGAGCCTGTTTCATCGTATTGAATAGTGCTAAGCGTATTGCTCTGTCTAACCACGAATAAACCACGTTCAATGTCACTGATAATGATGTTTCCACTCGCAAAGTATGGGTAGATGCTCCAGGCGCCATTAAAATTAGCACTGTTACTGCTCGGGTAGGTGTCAAAATAGCCTATTTCTGAAGCGGTATTATTTGAAGAAATAAGTGTTGGAACGTCAAGTACTCGCATTCCAGCTCTGTAATTAGCCAAATAGAATTTATCTCCTTTCACGTAACCGTTATGATCTATTGCTAAAGTAGGACCCATATAGGTGTTAAGTAATGCCGTATTACTAAAGTCCGCATCTAAATCTATCATATCAAAAACGAGTGTTCTTGTGTTGTTTCCAAAGCTTTGTTCATCAACTTCATCTCCTAAAACAAAGTAACGTTGATCTTCTGTAAACCAACCTTGGTGAGCATATGCTGTTTGTGGGTAAGTAAAACTATTAATAGGAAGTACATTAGCTTTATTAGTAACGTCCAAGATTACCACTTTGTCTGTATTTCCATTGCTACCAATATAGATTTGTTTTCCAGTATGGTCTGTATCAGGGCCGTTGTAAGTAACGACTTGTGCATCATGTGTATATCCAGCAGTGGTGTAGTCTCCTAGAGTTGTTGGGTTAGTAGGGTTGGTTATGTCTACGAAAATAGGGCCGCCTCCATTTGCTGAACCACAACCTACTAAGTAAGCCATGCCTTCAGATTCGTTTATTACGATGTTATGACAACTTCCTATGACTAAGTCTCCTGCTCCGCCATCGCCTGTATATCTTATTACTTGAGCCCCGTCATAGGTTAAATCAGCATCTACTCCATTTCTAAGTATCGTTAAATCAAAAACTTGCATACCATGATCTCCAACACTATCTGCAACAATAAATGCATAATTATTATATACCTTTACATCTCTCCAAAAAGAGGTGTTCCCGTTTGCAGTTTCAATTCTTCCTAAAAAAATTGGGTTTAAGGGATCTGAGACATCTACAAAAGCAGTACTATTCGTCGTTCCAACGATAGCATACTCTTTGCCGTTTAATGGGTCTGTCCAACCCCAGATATCACTACCTTCTTCGGTACCCAGCGTAGTCGCTAAAGTAGAAATAGGTAAATTAGACATTAAGTCGTAATCATTACAAGGGTAAATACCCGCCATTCCGTTTTCACAAGGCGTTTGTGCAAATGCTGTTCCTTGAAACAGAAAACTAATAAGAATTGCTAAAGCGTAATTTTTTAACATAGGGTTTAAGTATTAATGAACTGGACGAAATTATAATAAAAAAACGATAAAATGCTGACTATCTGTGTTAAAATACACTAACAGATGTTATTTAAATTAATATTATCTATAATTAAAGGGCTATGTAATAAAGCTTCTTATTTTTGCAGTATGATAGAAGATAAAAACCAACAGCGCACGCCTTTGAGTGAATTAGGAGAATTTGGACTCATAGAGCACTTAACTAACAATTTTGAAATAAAGCAACAGTCAACAATAAAAGCTATTGGAGATGATGCAGCAGTGATTGATCCGAAAAACAAACGAATCGTAGTTACCACAGATTTTTTGGTTGAAGGGGTGCATTTTGATTTAAGTTATGTGCCGTTAAAGCATTTAGGTTACAAGGCGGTTGTGGTAAATTTGTCTGACGTTTATGCAATGAATGCAGAGGCGACTCAAATTACGGTATCGATTGCAGTATCCAACCGGTTTCCCTTAGAAGCATTAGAAGAATTATATGCGGGTATAGAAACGGCAGCAAAAATATATAATGTTGATGTGGTTGGTGGAGACACGACGTCTTCTACTTCGGGATTATTAATTTCTGTTACAGCAATTGGAGAGGTGAATTCGGGAGATGAGGTGTATAGAAGTGGGGCAAAACCTAATGACTTGTTGGTTGTTACTGGAGATTTAGGTGGGGCTTATATGGGGCTTCAAATTTTAGAACGTGAAAAGGAAGTCTTTAAGGTTAACCCTAATAATCAACCAGATTTAGATGCCTATACTTATATCATGGAGCGCCAGTTAAAACCAGAAGCACGAAAAGATATTATAAAACTACTCAAAGATTTAGAGGTAAAACCAACAGCTATGATTGATATTAGCGACGGACTGTCTTCAGAAATCTTACATATTTGTAAGGCAAGTCGTGTAGGATGTGATCTATATGAGGATAAGATTCCTTTAGACCCTCAAGTAATTTCAACTTGCGAAGAATTTGATATAGACAGTACAACAGTAGCATTGAGTGGGGGTGAAGATTATGAGTTATTAATGACTATATCTCAAGAGGATTTTCCGAAAATTAAAGCAAATCCTAACTTAACGGTTATTGGTTTTATAACCGAAGAAAATGCTGGGGCACATTTGGTGACTAGAGCAGAAACTAAAATTCCACTAAAAGCACAAGGTTGGAAGAATTTTGATAGCTAGGAGCTTAATTTATAAGTGGTTAATAGCTCTTCACGGCGTAATCGTTCTTGGCGTTTTGCGTGTACGCGACTTAAAATAGAATTAATTTCCTTGTATTTAGGTGTTAGTGGCGTAAGGTTACCATTACTATTGGTCGTCAACTCTTTGCTGCAATGGCAACATTTGTATTCTTTAACATGGTAGGTTACTTTTTTAGAGACTTCAAATTTGTGACCGAATATATTACAATATATCTGCATAATTTAGGGAGGTTTTAGGATTAAGTTTTTATAGTTGTGATTAATAGGAAGTTAAACATAATCAAAAAAAACAAATCTCCGCCAATAAGCTATGTTTTTTCGATGAAATGCATGATTTCTTTAATAAAGTCTGTTTTATTTTCTATATGACTCATATGTCCCTCGGAAAAAACCTGAATTTCAATGTTTTGATTTTTAGCAAATTCTAAAGTATTTTTAACATTAATTACAGAATCTTTTTTTCCTAAAATTATAGCTTTTTTAAAAGGCGCTTCAGCAAAGAAGATTGAGAGATCTTCACGTAACTTCATGCCTTCTTGAGCAGCCATATAGCCTTGAAGGGACGTTTTAAGTGCGATTTGTAGTGCAGCGTCAAATGCTGCTTTGTGTTTTAGCTTGCTTTTGGCGCTAAATAGATTTGTAAAACTCATACGCACCATATTTTCAAAATTAGTTTGTACCATTTTATTAGCTCGGGTTCTTAATTGTTTCCTTTCAGCGTCATCTGCTTCATAGGTAGAATTTAATAAGCATAAACCTTTTATCCTTTCAGGATGCAATTTTGCAAAAGCTAATGCAACATAACCGCCCATGGAGTGGCCTATAAACGTGTGCTTTCTTAATTTTAAATGATTTAAAACAGCTTTTACAGCAGTCGCCATGACTTCCATGGTGTGAACATAGCCTAAAGACTCTGTTTTTCCATGACCTAATAAATCGATGCATATAACTCTGTGCTTCTGTGATAACTCAGCAACTAAATCAGACCACATTGATGCGTCTTCAAGAAAACCATGCAATAAAACGATTGCTGAACCTTTGCCCTGGTCTGTATAAAAAATAGTGATGCCTTTGTAATCTAAAATCATTTTTAAAGTATATTCGACAAATATAAATTGAATGTTTTGAATAAGACCAAAGAGCTTTTAATAACTAGTTTTGCATTGTTTTCATTATTTTTTGGTGCAGGAAATTTGTTGCTACCGCCCCTTTTGGGTTATAATGCGGGTAGCGATTGGTTTTGGGTAATCCTAGGTTTTGTAATTACAGCAGTAGTGATCCCCATTATAGGAATTTATTCTCATGCTAAATTACAAGGCACCTTATTTGATTTTGGAAAAAAAGTATCACCAGTCTTCAGTTTTATTTACTGTATCCTTATTTACCTCATTGCTGTAGCCATACCTTCACCTAGAACCGCAGCTGCAACTCACGAAATTGCAATACATCCCGCCTTTGGTACCTCGCCGCTATTAACCAGTAGTATTTACTTTATTTTGGTTTTTGTATTTGCTTTAAATCGATCAAAAATATTAAATTTTATAGGTAAATATTTAACGCCATTAATAGTCATTATGCTTTTAATCGTTATAGGTATTGGGTTGGGTTCTTCTCAAATGATTACGAATACTTCCCAATTTGAAGCGCCCATCGTTAGCGGTATTTTAGAAGGCTACCAAACTTTTGATGCTATTGGGGCAGTAGTGGTTGGAGCGGTTATTATTATATCTATTAATATAAAGACGGATGCTTCTTTTGAATCTAAAAAAGCGCTCATTAAAAAATCTGGGTTAATAGCAGGACTCGGATTGTTTATCATTTATGCAGGATTAATTTCGGTTGGTGCATTTTATGGGTCAGAAATTAATATAAATAAAGATTTAAGCAGTGACATGCAACGCGCCTATTTATTGCGGGGCGTTAGTATTAAATCTTTAGGTGCTTTTGGAAACACTGTTTTAAGTGTATTAATTTCTTTAGCCTGTTTCACTACAGCCGTTGGTATAGTCACAGGTACAGCAGATTATTTTAAGGGTTTAATGCGTGATTCTAAAACTGTTTATGGGGTAACCGCTTTTATTGCCTGTGTGTTTGGTGTTGTCGTAGGACAATTAAATTTCAACGCTATAATTGTTATTGCTTTGCCAGTATTATTGTTTATCTATCCAATAACTATTGTGCTAATTCTATTGAATGCTATTCCTGATAAATGGGCCTCAACATTAGTTTTTAGAGCAGTAGTCTGCCTTACTTTTCTGTTTAGTATTCCAGACGTTTTGAACTTTCTAATGCCTTCAGAAGCGTTAAGTAGCCTGATTAATATAATTCCGCTCGCCAAATACAGTTTGGGTTGGATTTTGCCAACCTGCATTGGTTTTATTTTAGCGAATGTAACTCTGAAACGTAAAGATTGAGTCTTGATGCTTTGCGTGTTAAATTAATTTTAAAAAGTTGCTTTTAGACCTTTTAATTAGTAGCTTTATGTTGTAAATAATGCATCAAAAATCATGAAAAATATTTTCTTATTAGTATGTTCTTTAGCGATTTGTTTCTTTTCTCATGCGCAAGAGCAACCAAAAGTAGGCGATTTGTTAATCGTAAATGAACCATCAGGACAATTTTACAATCATGTGTCTTTTCCACAGATCAATATCTTAGTTAAAAGAGGGAATACCCCAAGTTATAAATCTGTTTATGGTAATGAATTGGTCGTAGAAGAAGTCATAACCAAAGACAATGATAAAACGTATGTTGTTCTTAAAAAGAAAGACGGCAGTAAATTTTTCGGTTTTATGGTTCGTGTAGAAGCCAACTATGCTGAAGCCTTAAGTTCTGGAGAACTATCTTTAAAAAATAGTTAAAACATGCTTAGGTTTAAGTCTTTAATTCAACCGCTTTATAGCCGAAAAAGCCTTATCAACAACATGATCTTCCACTAAAACGGTAAACTCATTGGTGGTAGAAATGACTTCGTATAATGAAATACCTTCCCAAGCAAAACGCTTAAATATTTGATAATACAAACCAGAGATTTTCGAATTATTTTCTGGTAAACGAATACTAATGGCTGATAGGTTTTCCTGTAATCCAATCATAGTTTCATTCTTAAAGTGCTCTTGTATCTTTTGTTTTTCGGAAGTAGAAATCACCATATTGCTTTCATGAATACCTCTTGAAAATCCGTAAAATGCATTGGTGTCTATGGTTTCCATGAGTTGGCTGTGACTGTTAATTAATGTTTTTGAATTCTGAAAGGTGAAATCAACCAAATGAGAACGTACTGTAATGTCCCCTAGATTTTTTAAAACAGCCTTTAGTTTAGTCGAATGCCTTAAGTCTTTGGGCGGATTGTACCGTCGTAAAGCCATCATGATGGCACCCGTTTTCACTGGTTTTTTTAACATGACGCTAATAGGAGTCTGCAACTCTTCAGCTAATGCCGAAAAATTAATAATGCTTCGCGACAAGGCTTCTTCAAGAAAGGGTTGTGTTACTAAAATTTCTTCAACACAGGTAGCAATAGTTTTCATTTTGTTAATTATATAACATTTTGTGTAAAAATAGACTAATTTTTTAATTTTCATTTATTTAAAGACACTTCCGTATAATTTAGCCAGCTAAACGAACAAAAAGCGCATGCTAGTATTAAAGTTTGGAGGAACCTCTGTTGGGTCTGTTGAAAACATGACCCGTGTAAAAAACATTATAAATGATGGCGAAAAAAAAGTCGTTGTTTTATCTGCAATGTCGGGTACTACAAATGCCTTAGTTACTATTTCAGAATTTATAAAAAATGGTGAACTCGAGCAGGCCGTACTTAAAATAGAGGTTTTACACGACAGCTATAAAAAAACCGTCTCAAGTTTAATTAGTAATCCCTTTTTAGTCATTGAAGCTAAGGCTTACGTCAACACTATATTTTCAGGGTTGAGAGCGCTCTCAAACACGCCGTATTCTGTTTTGTCATATAATAAAATTGTTGCCCAAGGTGAGTTGCTGTCTACCTTTTTATTCAGTAGGTTTTTGTTTCAAGACCATAAAAAAGTGGCCTTGTTACCAGCATTAGATTTTATGAGAATTGATGACAATAATGAGCCAGACATGGCCTATATTAAACAAAATTTAAATAGGATGCTTAATGAAGTTGCTGATGCAGATATTTACATAACACAAGGTTTTATTTGTTTAGATACTGAAGAGCGTATTTCTAATTTACAGCGTGGCGGAAGCGATTATACAGCAACTATTATTGGGGCAGCAATAGGTGCTCAGGAGGTTCAAATTTGGACCGATATTGACGGCTTTCATAACAACGATCCGCGTTTTGTAGAAAAAACAAAAGCGATTTCAAACCTCTCTTTTGATGAGGCCGCAGAGTTGGCTTATTTTGGAGCTAAAGTGCTGCATCCGCAAACGGTTATGCCCGTTCGGGAGTTAAACATACCAGTGCGCTTAAAAAACACGCTGTCACCAGATTCATTTGGCACCTTAATTACAAATCAAATTCATGGAGAAGGCATCAAAGCGATTGCAGCGAAAGACGGTATTACGGCGATTAAAATTAAATCGGCAAGAATGCTACAAGCCTATGGCTTCTTAAAAAAAGTATTTGAAATTTTTGAAACCTACCAAACGTCCATAGACATGGTAACCACTTCGGAAATAGCGGTATCGTTAACCATTGATAATGACACGCATTTAGAGGCGATAGTAGAAGCACTTAAAAAAGTAGCTCATGTAGAAGTCGATGATTTTATGAGTATTGTCTGCCTAGTTGGAAACAATATTATTTACCATCAAGATACACCACAATTGTTTCAAATATTACAAGACGTTAATGTACGAATGATTGCCTACGGTGGTAGCAATAACAATATTTCGTTACTTGTTAACACTAGTGATAAACAGGAAACGTTGCGAAAGTTACAGCGTTATGTTTTTGAGAATAGTGATCGTTTAGTGTTTAGCTAATATTAAAAAAGCGAGCTTTTCAGCTCGCTTTTTTAATATTTTTTTTAAGAGTTCATTATATCCTCTATTTCTTCAACCTCAATTGGAATATTACGCATCAAGTTAAATGGTTCTCCGTTTTTTTGTATGACCAAATCGTCTTCCAAACGAATACCAAAACCTTCTTCAGGAATATAAATGCCTGGTTCTACTGTAAAGACCATGTCTTCTTTCATTGGCTCTGTTAAAATGCCATAATCGTGTGTGTCTAATCCAATGTGGTGTGAGGTACCATGCATAAAGTATTTTTTGTAGGCCGGCCAATCTGGATTTTCGTTTTTAACATCGGCTTTGTCTAGTAACCCTAAATCGAGTAATTCTTTAGTCATTAATTTGCCAACTTCAACGTGGTATTCAGCCCAAAGCGTTCCTGGTACCAATAGTTTTGTCGCATCATTTTTTACACGATTAACGGCATTATATACTTGCTTTTGTCGGTCTGTAAATTTTCCAGAAACAGGAATGGTACGTGACATATCGCTAGAATAGTTGGCATATTCAGCACCAACATCTAGTAAAATTAAATCGCCAGCTTTACACTGTTGGTTATTCTCAATGTAATGCAACACATTCGCGTTATTACCTGAAGCAACAATTGGAGTGTAAGCGAATTTTTTAGAACGGTTTCTTAAGAATTCGTGCATAAATTCTGCTTCAATCTCAAATTCCCAAACGCCAGGTTTTACAAAACCTAAAACACGCCTAAAGCCTTTCTCTGTAATGTCGCAAGCCTGTTGCATTAAATCAATTTCGATTTGATCTTTTACAGAGCGTAAACGTTGTAAAATAGGATTACTTTTAGCGACACGATGTGCAGGATATTTATTTTTTAGCCACTTCGTAAAGCGATCTTCTCTGGTTTCTGTTTCTACATTGGCGCGATAATGTTCATTGGTATTTATATACACCGTTTCGGCTTGCGTCATGATCTCGAACATGATTTTTTCCATCTCTTTTAGCCAATAGACGGTTTTAATACCACTGGTTTCGAAGGCGGCGTCTTTGGTTAGTTTTTCACCTTCCCAAACCGCAATATGATCGTTAGTTTCACTTAAAAACAGAATTTCACGATGCTTTTCATTTGGACAGTCTGGAAACAGTACCAGAATGCTTTCCTCTTGATCCACCCCGCTTAAATAAAAAATATCTCTACTTTGCTCAAAGGGCATTGTGCTATCGGCTCCTATTGGGTAGATGTCGTTCGAGTTAAACACCGCTAAACTTTTAGCTTGCATTTGTGCAGCAAAATTTTTACGGTTTTTTATAAAGAGTTTCGAATCAATTTTATGGTATTTCATTGGATAAGATTTTTATTCATTCTCACGAAAGTGGGAATCTATTTAAACTGTGTTTTATTAATTTGATTTCCGAAAGTAAAAAAGCAGAAACCCCATTATTTAAAGTATTATTTGATTTTTGTAAAAATAACAATATTTATACCGCTAAAAGAAATTCTAGCTAACATTTGTTAATCTCTTTTGTTGATTTTGGTAGAATTCTTACCTTACACGTTTAATCCATATTCTATGACATTCAGATTTCTTTTCCTGTTACTTTTTGCTTTTATTTTTAAAACAGAAGCCCAACAATTGGCTACAACGGCTGATGATTTGCAACAAGCACTCCAGCAGAAAACAAACAATCAAAAGCATTCGCTAGTAAAGAACATTCCTTTTGAAAATATTGGGCCAACGGTTATGAGTGGTCGTGTGGTAGATTTGGCAGTAAACCCAGAAGATCCAACAGAGTTTTATGTGGGTTACGCTTCTGGAGGCGTGTGGTATACTGAAAATAATGGCACTACGTTCGTCCCAATTTTAGACAACTCACAAACACAAAATGTTGGTGATATTGCGGTAGACTGGAAAACAAGAACCATTTGGGTGGGAACAGGAGAGAATAATGCCTCACGATCGTCTTATGCAGGGATCGGGTTGTTAAAATCTACCGATAATGGAGTGACATGGTCGCATATGGGCTTACCAGACTCGCATCATATTGGACGTATTTTATTGAACCCTGGTGATCCAACTGAGATCGTTGTTGGTGTAACAGGTCATTTATACTCTTCAAATAAAAATAGAGGGATTTATAAAAGTAAAGATGGAGGAAAAACCTGGGAGCAAACATTGTTTGTAGATGCTACAAGCGGTATAATTGATCTGCAATATGCGCCTAATAACTTTAATGTGATGTTTGCCACTTCATGGACTAAAGAGAGAAAAGCATGGAATTTTGGTGGTAGTGGAAACAATTCAGCGATTTATAAAAGCACAGATGCTGGCGATACGTGGACAAAAGTATCTACTGAAGCAAGCGGTTTTCCTTTAGGGAACGGTGTGGGCAGAATAGGATTGGCACTTTACGATGATAAGACGATTTATGCCATTCACGATAGTCAATTCCGAAGACCTTCCGAAGAGAAAAAAGAAGACACTAGAGGGCTGCAAAAAGAGGATTTTAAAACGATGGATACTGAAACGTTTTTAAATCTTGAGGATAAAAAGCTCAATGGGTTTTTGAAAACCAATGGCTTTCAAGAAAAATACCGTGCTGAAAATGTAAAACAAATGGTGCGCAGTGGCAATGTGAAACCAGTTGATTTAGCACACTATCTAGAAGATGCTAATACGATGTTGTTTGATACGCCCGTAATTGGTGCTGAGGTTTATAAAAGTACGGATGGCGGAAAGACATGGCAAAAAACACATGAGGGCTATTTAGATGACTTGTATTATAGCTACGGCTATTATTTTGGACATATTTATGTTGCTCCAGATAATAGCGATAACATTTATGTATATGGTGTGCCTATTTTAAAATCTAAAGATGGCGGAAAGACATTTACTTCTATTAGTGCAGAAAATGTACATGCAGACCATCACGCGTTATGGATAAACCCTAAAAACACAAACCACTTGATTAATGGTAACGATGGTGGCGTTAATATTACTTACGACGATGGAGAAAATTGGATAAAAAATAATACGCCAGCGGTTGGTCAATTTTATGCTATTAATGTCGACAATGCGAAGCCATACAACGTTTATGGTGGTTTGCAAGACAATGGCGTGTGGGTTGGTGCGAATAATGCACCAGAAAACAAAGCTTGGCATCAAAGTGGTCAATACCCATGGGAAAGTATTATGGGTGGCGATGGCATGCAAATTGAAATTGATAACCGCAATGCTAATATCGTTTATACAGGGTTTCAGTTTGGGAATTACTATAGACTAAATCGTGGTACAGACGAGCAAAAATACATACAGCCTAAACACGAATTAGGTGAAAATCCGTATAGATTTAATTGGCAAACACCCATTCATTTATCAAAACACAACCAGGATATCTTATACTTTGGGGGTAATAAACTTATGCGTTCTATGGATAAAGGTGACACCTGGAAAGCGATTAGTGACGATTTAACCCAAGGGGGTAAACAAGGTAATGTAGCGTACGGTACATTAACCAGTATTAGTGAATCGCCTTTTGAGTTTGGCTTGCTCTATGTTGGTAGTGACGATGGGTTAATTCATGTTAGTAAAAACGCCGGCGGATCATGGGAGAACATAAGTGAAGGGTTGCCAAAAGACTTGTGGGTGAGTAGAGTTGTTGCTTCAAAACATGATAAAGCAAAGGTCTATGCAACACTAAACGGTTACCGTTGGGATGATTTTAAAGCTTATGTATATGTAAGTTCAGATTATGGAAAAACCTGGCAGGACCTGAGTGACAATGTGCCAGATGCGCCAGTAAATGTTATTCGTGAAGATCCAGTTAGCGATGCTATAGTCTACTTAGGTACAGACAATGGTGCTTACGTCTCTTTTAATGGTGGTAAAACATGGGAAGCCTTTTCAAAAGGATTGCCTGCTGTGGCAGTGCATGATATCGTGATTCAGGAAGGTGCTAATGATTTATTAATAGGAACACACGGTCGGAGTATTTACAAAACGAATATTGAACCATTACAAAAAATGAATGGTGCTGAAATGAACTCGCCTATCACCTTATTCGCTATTGAAAATATTAATCACAGCAACCGTTGGGGAAATAGCTGGAGTAAATGGATGCAGCCCTATGAACCAGCGACCACAATTAAGTTATATGCCAATGCTTCAGCAAAAAAAACAATTGAAATTCGAAGTGATCAAAATTCTGTTTTACACACTATAGAAGTTGAGTTAGATGAAGGCTTTAATTACATGGAGTACGATTTAAGCATTACCGAAAAAGGAAGAAAAAAGCTGCTAAAAGAAAATACAAGTATTGATGTAAAAAAAGCAAAGAACGATAAATATTATCTTCCTAAAGGGAAGTATTCAGTTTATGTTGATGGTTTTACAACGGGCTTAGAGGTCGAGTAAATACTATTTTCTTATTTTTTTAGTTTTATATCAAAACCCCAAAAGAATGAAAGTTTTAAAAATGATACCAATCCTATTCGTGTTAATAGGGTTAACAGCTTGTAGCGATAATGATGAGCCTGTTCAAAATAACGATACTCAAGCCAATTTAATTATTAAATTTAAGTTTGATTCCTCCCAAGAGCGTTTAAATAATTTGGGTCAGCCAGCAGTTATTCCTTCAGGTAATGCTGCACAGTCACCCGTTTTTGAAAAAATGAGTGCTAATTATATTGAGCTTGCTCCAAACGCAAACACATTGCTAGGGCAAGGTGAGATCATATACAAAGGGTTGGAAACAGAACAGGGAGGAACCATAGCAATAGATTTTCAAAATGCTGATTTCGCCGGAAATAATGAAACGTTTATAACTATTCCGTTAAGCCAAGTTGCTGTAGGAAATTACGATTGGGTACGCGTTTCTTTAGCTTACCAAGAGGGGGATATAGATTTCCTAGCAGAGGATGGTAATGAATATACAGGAACATTAGCCAGTTTTGTAGGCTATAATACTTACATTTCATCTTTGAGTTTAAACAATAGCAATATTGATTTAAATACAAATAAATTGCAAGGATATTGGGCTTTTGAAACTTTAGGCTTAACCTTTCAAGGTCAAGCTCCAGTTGGAGCAACCACAGTACCTAACCCTTTATTTCAAACGTCTCCAATTACTCAAGGCTCGTGTGTGGTTACAGGGCAATTTGAAAATAGCTTTACAATAACAGGAGCTGAAACACAGGATGTCGAGGTGACCTTATCGTTCTCTGTAAATAACAGTTTTGAATGGACAGAGGTTAATGCCGATGGTAAATATGAACCTAGTGCTGGAGAACAAGTGGTTGATATGGGACTTCGAGGATTAATTCCAATGGTTATTAATTAAACCATGGTTAAATAGAACGTTTCTAACTTAAAATATTTTTTGCCAATACACTGGCAACTGTAATCTGATTTCTTTTAGTATTAGACTTGTTTTTTATCTGAATCCACCTAAGACATCCTTTTTAGAAAATAATCTAAAAAACACATTTATTCGTAGCTTATTGTTGAAAATAGCTTTAAACAAAGATTAAACACTTATTTTAATCGTATTTTTATACTAAATAGCCTGCCATAATGTTACTTTCTAACTTGTATAGCGTCTCTACATTTATTGTTGCTGTGGTACTTTTAATATTGGTATTATACAAAATTTTAGTTTCTAAAAAGAAGGATAAACAGCAAGAGATCAACTTGTCCAGTTTAAATGAGTTCTTCGATGCTCATGCCCTTTCAGTATTACACAGAAATCAATATGAAGTTACAGCCATATTAGGTTATTTTGCTATGGCTTTATTTGATAAATATAAAACCAAAGAAGTGTTGTGGGATATTATTGAAAACTGTATTTCTAAGTTAAAACTTGAAGATTGTGTGTTGTATCTTTTAGATGAAAAACAACAAGAATTATGTCAGGTTGCCGCTTTTGGCAATAAGCTAAAAGGAGAAAAGGAAATTCTACTCCCAAAACAAATTCCAGTTGGTAAAGGTATCGTTGGCAGTGTTGCAAAAACCGGCAAATATGAATTAATTAAAGATACAACTAAAGATGCTCGTTACATTGTTGATGATAAAAAGAGAAAATCTGAACTGACAGTTCCAATTTATCTAGAAGAAAAATTAATAGGTGTCTTAGATGCCGAGCATTCAAAAAGGTTTTTTTTTACAGAGAGTCATCTGTATCTATTTCAGCTTATAGCGAAATTGACTGAGAAAAAATTACTACAACTAGATCAAAAAAAAGCATTAAATATCACCGAGGATAATGCGTATTATAAACAGGTATGTTATTTGATGGAGAAAGAAAAGATATACCACAATCCTGATATAAAGTTGATTACTGTTTCAGAAAAAATACAAATCAGTACCAATTATCTTTCTCAGATAATCAATACGCTAAGTGGTCATAATTTTTCAGATTTTGTAAATGCGTATCGTATTGATGAGGTGAAATCAAAATTAACCGATTCTGACTTTTTAGGATATCCTATGTTATCTATTGGTCTGGAATCAGGTTTTAATTCTAAATCAGCTTTCTACAACGCTTTTAAAAAGCATACAGGAATGACACCCACTGCCTTTCAGGAAAAACACCCTTAATCGTCCTGATTCTTTTAGTTTAAATAGTACAGGACGCTCATACGCTTCGTTTCTTCTAGGTTTGCATCGTTATTAATTAAAAAATAAAAATGATGAAAACAAAATTTAAATTAGCATTATGGGTAGGATTACTAGTCTTTAGTTTCTCATATGCAAACGAAAAGAACATTGAAGGATTTTCCAGAACTGAAAAACCAGTAGCAACAAAAACATTAACGAATTGGGTAGCAAGGCATGGTATGTCCTCAAAACAATATCAGGATAATTTTAGTAAATTAAATAATAAAGGGTTTCGGTTGACCGCTGTAGATGGTTATTTGGTAAATGGTAAGATTTATTATGCGGCTTTGTGGGAAAAAGGAAATACATCTGGGTTAGTTGCAAGACATGGGTTGACAGGAAAGCAGTACCAGGATGAGTTTAATGAATGGAGTGGAAAAGGCTACCGATTAATACATGTAGATGGCTACTCAGATGGAAATCAAGCAAGATACGCCGCCATTTGGCAAAAAGGAAGTCAAGCTGGTTTAAAGGCAAGACATGGCATGACTGGAAAACAATATCAAGATGAATTTAGTGCAAACCACAAAGCAGGATATAGATTAATTCATGTTAGCGGCTATGGCGTAAAAGGTAAGGTGTATTATGCTGCTATTTGGAAAAAAGAAAAAAACAATAATTACATTGCCAGACATGGCTTAAGTAGTCAACAATATCAGGAGGTGTTTAGTGATTATTCTAAAAAAGGATTTAAACTAACACAAGTGGATAGTTATGATGCAGATGGTAAAGTGTATTATGCTTGTATTATGGAAAAAGTATCGGGAAGATATAGTGCACGTCATGGAATGAATAATACTAACTACCAGCTGCAATACGACAATCATCACTATCAGGGCTTTGTTCCCATTAGTGTTAGTGGTCATGATGCAGGGAAAGGAGCAGGATACGCAGCCTCTTTTAAAGCGGTTGGTGGATGGAAATATGCAGACGTAAAACAACTGGATGCAAAGATTAAAGCAGTACAAAAAAAGTTTAAGATTCCTGGTGTTTCTATCGCCATAGTAAAAGATGGAAAATTAGTCTATGCAAAAGGCTATGGCTATGGCGAGAAAGATGAAAAAGAAATTGCATCGGCAACCAGTTTGTTTCGTTTGGCAAGTGTATCAAAACCAATTACCAGCGTTGCTATTATGAAACTTGTAGAACAAGGAAAAGTAAAGCTGTCAGATAAGGTATTTGGTACTGGAAAGATACTAGGGACGACATACGGGACAAAGGCTTATGGCAATAGAGAAAAAGAAATTACAGTGCAACACCTTTTAGAACATATTGCAGGAGGTCATTCGTGGGATAATAATATGACTCCGAAAAATGTGGATACCTGGAGTGCAGCAATGCAATTGACTAAAGAAGAAAGCTACGCAGACTTATTTAAAAGAATTTTAGATGATAGAAATCCAACACACACGCCTGGGACTTTTTATGAGTATTCAAATTATGGATACTGCGTGTTAGGGCGCATTATAAGTAAAAAATCTGGCTTATCGTATGAAAGTTATGTAAAAAATAATGTTTTGAAACCTTGTGGAATAAGTAAAATGCAAATTGGTCCTAGTGATAAAACAGATCGTGTTTACAAAGAAGTAGCGTATTATAATACAGAAGGTAATCCCTATAACTTAAAAATGCGTAAAATGGATGCGCATGGCGGTTGGATTGCCTCGTCTGTAGATTTAATGCGATTTATGGTTCGTGTGGATGGGCAAAATTCTAAAAAGGATATTATTAAAGAATCCTCTTTTAACACCATGACCACCTCTACTTTAAACAATGGATATGCTAAAGGATGGGGCGTTAATAGTTCGGCGTCAAGAATGTCTCATGGCGGAGGAATGTCAGGAACCAGTACAGCTTTAAAGAAAATGAATAACAGCATTAGCTATGCAATTCTTTCTAATTCGACTGGGAATGGAGATGGTCAAGGAGGTGCTTTGACAACAGCTATAGAAGAAGGGATTAATGCCATTGGGGCATGGCCAAATTTGGATTTATTTTAATCCAAGTGAAATTAGAATATAAAGTCTTTTTTTAAGATAAAAGCATCGGTTCCATACTCGAATTGATGCTTTTTAATTTCCAAGTTTTAAAGGTTATTCGATCTTAGTTTTAATTTAACTTATACCCATTCTAAATTTCAACGAAAACTGTATTTAAAATTTGTTTCACCAGCTAACAGGGGTTATCTTTGTGCAACAAATAATTAACTACATACATAATGAGCGGAATTTTAAATTCGTCAATAGGAAGAAAGTTTGCCATGGCACTTTCGGCACTCTTTCTAATGGTTTTTTTACTTCAACATTTTGCAATTAATATTCTATCGGTATTTAGCCCAGATGCTTTTAACGAAGCGTCTCATTTTATGGGTACGTTTTGGGCGGTGCAGTATTTATTGCAACCTGTATTAATTTTCGGAGTTATTTTTCACTTCGTTATGGGTTTTGTTTTAGAGATTAGAAACAATAAGGCCAGACAAATTAGCTATGCTAAAAATAATGGTGCAGCGAATTCAACATGGATGAGCCGCAATATGATTTGGAGTGGTTTGGCGATTTTAGCTTTTATAGTACTACATTTTATTGATTTTTGGTTGCCAGAGATAAATACAAAATATATAGAAGGTGATATGACAGGATTATTGCCAAATGGCGATTTTCGCTATTATGAAGAACTAACTCACAAATTTGTAAACCCAATTAGAGTTGGTGCTTATGTACTTGCGTTTGTATTCTTAGCGTTACACTTATTACATGGTTTCAATTCGGCATTCCAGTCGGTTGGAGCAAACAACAAATACACAAAAGGATTAAAAGGATTTAGTAAAATTTATGCCATTGGAATTCCATTAGGATTCATCTTTATTGCATTGTTTCATCATTTTAATCACTAAATAACAGAGAGATTTATGGCTTTAGATTCTAAAATACCTCAAGGTCCAATTGCAGACAAGTGGACCAATTATAAAAATCATATCGATTTAGTTAACCCTGCTAACAAACGTAACATTGATGTTATTGTTGTTGGTACAGGTTTAGCTGGTGGTTCTGCTGCAGCAACTTTAGCAGAACTTGGATATAACGTAAAAGCGTTCTGTTTTCAAGATTCCCCAAGACGTGCACACTCTATTGCTGCCCAAGGGGGAATTAACGCAGCTAAAAATTACCAAGGCGATGGCGATTCAACGTATCGTTTATTTTATGATACTGTAAAAGGGGGTGATTACCGTTCGCGTGAAGCAAACGTGTATCGTTTAGCTGAGGTTTCTGCAAATATTATCGATCAATGTGTTGCACAAGGAGTTCCGTTTGCTAGAGAATATGGTGGATTGTTAGATAACCGCTCGTTTGGTGGGGTTTTAGTATCAAGAACCTTTTATGCTGCAGGACAAACAGGGCAACAATTACTATTAGGGGCTTATTCTGCTATGAACCGTCAAATAGGCCGTGGTAAAATTAAAATGTACAACCGTCACGAAATGTTAGACGTTGTAAAAGTTGATGGTAAAGCACGAGGGATTATAACACGTAACTTAATCACTGGAGAAATCGAACGTCATTCTGCTCATGCAGTAGTGCTTGGAACAGGTGGTTATGGTAATGTATTCTTTTTATCAACAAATGCGATGGGAAGTAATGTAACCGCGGCATGGAAAGCGCATAAGCGAGGTGCATATTTTGCAAACCCATGTTATACGCAAATTCACCCCACTTGTATTCCTGTTTCGGGAGACCACCAGTCTAAATTAACTTTGATGTCTGAGTCACTTAGAAATGACGGACGTATCTGGGTGCCAAAACATAAAAAAGACGTTGAGGCGATTAGAAATAAGACCTTGAAACCAACACAACTCGCTGAAGATGATCGTGATTATTACTTAGAGCGTCGTTATCCTGCGTTTGGTAACTTAGTGCCACGTGATGTAGCGTCTCGTGCAGCAAAAGAACGTTGTGATGCTGGTTTTGGTGTAAATGCAACGGGAGAAGCGGTATATTTAGATTTCGCTTCAGCCATTGAACGTTATGGAAAAGAACAAGCACATGTTAAAGGATTAAATGAAAATGATGCAGTTTTAGTTAAGAAATTAGGTCAGGAGGTTGTTAAAAATAAGTATGGAAACTTATTCCAGATGTATGAGAAAATCGTAGATGAGAATCCATACGAAACACCAATGATGATTTATCCTGCCGTGCATTATACCATGGGAGGTGTATGGGTTGATTACAATTTAATGACAACGGTACCTGGCTTATATGCCATAGGCGAAGCGAATTTCTCAGATCACGGTGCAAACAGGCTGGGTGCTTCGGCATTAATGCAAGGTTTAGCCGATGGTTATTTTGTATTACCTTATACGATTGGAGATTATTTATCTAATGATATTCGTACAGGACCAATTTCAACGGACACAAAAGAATTTGAAGACGCTGAAGCTGAAGTACGAAAAAACATTGATCACTTAATTAATAATAAGGGGTCGCATTCAGTAGATTATTTCCATAAAAAATTAGGGAAAATCATGTGGAACAAATGTGGAATGGCTAGAAATGCTGAAGATTTAAAATCAGCTATTACTGAAATTTCAGACTTGAGAGCAGAATTTTGGAAAGACGTTCGCGTACCTGGAACAGCTAACGAATTCAACGAAGAATTAGCAAAAGCTGGTCGTGTGGCTGATTTCTTAGAACTTGGCGAACTGTTCGCTAAAGATGCTTTAGAAAGAGAAGAATCTGCGGGAGGTCACTTTAGAGAAGAATATCAAACTCCAGAAGGGGAAGCGATGCGTCGTAAAGAATTCCAGTACGTTTCTGCATGGGAGTACAAAGGAGAGCCAAAAGATGCTGTGCTTCATAAAGAAGCGTTGGCATACGAGAATATAGAAGTTAAAGAAAGAAGTTATAAATAAAGAAAAGCTATGAATTTAACGTTAAAAATTTGGCGTCAAAAAGATGCTAACGATAAAGGAAAAATGGTTGATTATAAAATCAGCGATATATCTCCAGATATGTCTTTTCTTGAAATGTTAGACGTCTTAAATAACGAATTGATTGAAAAAGGAGATGAACCTGTATCTTTCGACCATGATTGTCGTGAAGGGATATGTGGCTCGTGTTCACTATATATAAACGGCGAGGCGCATGGTCCAGATCGGGGTATAACTACTTGTCAGCTGCACATGCGTATGTTTAAGGATGGTGATACCATTTTTATAGAGCCCTTTAGAGCAAAAGCGTTTCCTGTAATAAAGGATTTAGTAGTTGATAGAACTGCTTTTGATCGCATTCAACATGCAGGAGGATTTATTTCTGTAAATACGTCAGGAAATACCATTGATGCGAATACCATTCCAATTAACAAAGAAGATGCAGATGAAGCTTTTTCTGCGGCAACCTGCATTGGTTGTGGTGCTTGTGTTGCTTCTTGTAAGAACTCTAGTGCGATGTTATTTGTAGGGGCTAAAGTCTCTCAATTTGCATTATTACCACAGGGTCAGGTAGAAGCTACAGATCGTGTTTTAAACATGGTAAAACAAATGGATGATGAAGGTTTTGGTAACTGTACTAATACTGGAGCGTGCGAAGTGGAATGCCCTAAAGGTATTTCGTTAGAAAATATTGCACGTATGAATCGTGAGTATTTAGCAGCCAGCTTAAAAGGATAATATTTGTGTTCTAAGAGTAGTCGAAGAATCGTAATTAAAAAAAAACCCAAGTTTAAACACTTGGGTTTTTTATTACATTTACATAAAAATAAATAGTATGAATCGTTATACGCTAATCGTTTGTTTTGCTCTAGTTTTACTGAATTGTAAAGGACAACAAACACAAACAACACCTGATGCCAACCCAATTGAAGTTAATACTAAAATTGAGAATTACCTTTTTGATACTGAAGCACTTTTAAAAGATGTTAAAGAATTATCATCTGATGCGTATGAAGGCAGAAGAACGGGAACTAAGGGTGCTGAAAAGGCGAGAATCTATATTATTGAGCGTTTCTTACAGTTAGGAGTTACCCCTTTAGGATCCGGTTATGAACAAGCATTCAAATTCGGGAATTATGACGCTGAAAATATTTTAGGAATTGTACCAGGGACAGAACATACCAATAAATACATAGTATTATCGGCGCATTACGATCATGAAGGGATAAAAAACGGCGACATTTATAATGGCGCAGATGACGATGCGTCTGGGATAAGTGCATTATTTGCCTTTGCAACATATTTTAAAACTAATCCTCCAAAACACAATGTGATTTTAGCCGCTTTCGATGCAGAGGAATTAGGTTTAAAAGGGGCATACCATTTTGTTGAAAATTCAATGATACCAAAAGAAAATATCGCCCTTAATTTAAATATGGATATGATAAGCCGAAGTGATAAAAAGGAATTATTTGCTGTTGGCTCACGGTACTATCCACAATTAAAACCAGCGATTGAAGGCTTTCAAAATTTAGGACAAGTAAAGCTTGTAATTGGTCATGAAGGCTTAGACAGTGGTGATAACTGGACCAACTCGAGTGACCATGCCGCATTTCATAAAGCTAAAATTCCATTTCTCTATTTGGGTGTTGCAGATCATGAGGACTATCATAAACCAACTGATGATTTTGAACGCATCCATAACCAATTTTATATAGATGCCGTGCAAACCATCATTCGCTTGTTTGAAACTTATGATGCAATGAAACTTTAAGTAATTATTTTATGACGAATTCAAGTGCTTTTTACAAGTTAAATATAGAAAAATATAAAGCAGAGGTTTCTAAACGATACAAACAGCTGTCAGGCTTAAGTACTGCACGGTTATTGGTTTTTTTGGCGACAATTACAGGGCTCTATTTTACTTTTAATAATTGGCAAATAGCAGTTGGTATTGGCTTAGCTGGACTTATTTCATTCTTATTCCTTCTGAATAAATACACTAATTTAAAAGCGAAATACAATCTTACAAGGGCATTAGTGGTGATTAATGAGGAAGAACTAAAAATTGCTTCAGGAGACTTTCATCATAAAAATCAAGGGCTAGCGTTTCAGGATCCCAACCATAATTTTGCGTTGGATATCGACTTATTTGGTCGTGGCTCCTTTTTTCAGTTTATAGATAGAACGGGTATTAATGAAGGCACTCAAGATTTAGCCAAGTCTTTATTGGCAAACAATATAAAAGACATCGTAAAACGTCAGGAAGCGATTAAAGAATTAGCTTCAAAATCAGATTGGAGACAAGATTATCAAGCAAAAGCTAGTTTAATTAAAGTGGAGACCAAGGTGATCACTATTATAACATGGTTACAATCTCATAAATCGTTTTTACCAAAAATAATGAAAGGGATACCATTAGGCTTTTCGTTAGCGTCTTTGATAATACTCATTTTAGGTTTTACAGGAATAGTTCCGGCACTATACGTGGGTTTTTGGTTAATGCTTGGCCTTTTTGTAACTGGGCGTTATTTAAAAAAAATAAACAATTTAGCGTCGCATACCGATAACATTCGAGATACCTTTAGGCAATATGCGCAGTTGTTAGAAGTCATAGAGAATGAACCCTTTACTTCAGGAATACTTCAGCAAAAACAACAACAAATTCAGCTTAAAGACAAGAAAGCGTCGGCTATTTTAAAAGAACTCTCTAAAGCGATGGATGCTTTGGATAATAGGAGTAATCTTATTTCTGCTATTTTTGGAAACGGCTATTTTTTAACCGACCTGCGAAACAGTTTTGCCATAGAACAATGGATAGAAACGTACAAAGACAAAGTGGAAGACTGGTTTGAAGTGGTTTCCTTTTTTGATGCTTATAATAGTTTGGGCAATTATGCCTTTAACCACGAGCAGTATATTTATCCGGAGATTGTAGCAGAAAAAGGCAATACAAGTGTAACACAATTAGGCCATCCTTTGCTAAAAAAAGAGAAGCGTATTGATAATGATTTTGAGATAGAAAACCAACAGTTTTTTATTATCACAGGTGCAAATATGGCTGGAAAGAGCACGTTTTTGCGTACCGTTTCTTTACATATGGTCATGGCGAACATGGGGTTGCCGGTTTGTGCGCATTCAAGTGTTTACAGCCCGATAAAATTAATAACCAGCATGCGAACGTCCGATTCTTTAACTGATGACAGTTCGTACTTTTTTAGTGAGTTAACACGGTTAAAATACATTGTTGATGCTATTAAGGAGGATAATTACTTTATTATTCTAGATGAAATTCTAAAAGGCACCAATAGTACCGATAAAGCGATTGGGTCGAGGAAATTCGTAGAGAAACTCGTAGCTAGTCATGCCACAGGCATTATTGCTACACACGATTTAAGTTTATGTGAAATAGAAAAAGAATTAGACGAAGTTGAGAATTATTATTTTGATGCTCAGATAATTGATGATGAACTTTATTTCGATTATACCTTTAAAAAGGGCATTTGCCAGAATATGAATGCGAGTTTCTTATTGAAGAAAATGGAGATCGTCTAAATGCTTGCGAAGGCTGAAATATCGTAAATTAAAAATTCTAGCAGCTTATTAAAAAATTCGGCTTGCTTTTTTGCTAAGAAAGGGAAGTAGATGGTTGTGCCTCTTTTAAAGCGTGATAAATAGCAATACAATACCATTTTACAGAAATTCAACGCACATTACAAATTCAAATCCAGGAATTTCGTTTCCAGTAATCGTTTCAAAAATCAAGCATGTTACTAAAAGAGATATTAGTATTAAACGTGGGAATGGCAAACTTAAAAGCGAGCCTTGAATGCGCTTCTATTGTGAAAGTAAAAAAAACCTCACAGGTTTTTAAAACTAGTGAGGTCTGGAAAATTATAAATGGTAAAGGTTACTGAATAATGTTACTACTTACTCTTTTTAGGGTGCACTAAGGTCATCTCCTCAATCAATCGTGTGGCGCCAGCAAACTTATCGACAATAAATAAAATGTAACGCGCATCGACCATGATATTTCTGCAAATCTCAGGATCGTAATTCATGTCGCTCATGGTGCCTTCCCAAACGCGATCAAAATTTAAACCAACAAGATTGCCATTTGCATCAATAGCTGGACTTCCAGAGTTGCCACCAGTGGTGTGATTGGTTCCTAAAAAGCACAATGGCATTTTACCTTTTGAGTCGGCATAGGGTCCGTAATCTTTAGTTTCATATAAATCCAATAGCTTTTGTGGCACATCAAATTCGTAATCACCAGGCACATATTTTTCTATGACACCTTGTAAGTGGCTAACAGGTTCATAATACACCGCATCTCTAGGAGAGTAACCGCGCACCTGACCATAGGTTACCCGGAGTGTGCCATTGGCGTCTGGAAAGTAGCGTGCCTCAGGTAAGGCTTCCATTAGTGCCGTCATGTATTTTGTTTGCAAAGCAGTAATCGCTTCGTTTTTTTGTTGAAATTCCGGATCAATTTTAGTAGTATAGGCTTCTATAATTGGCTTTGCATACGCATAAGCCGCATCTTTATTTAATTTTTTAAGGACTTCTTTTGGTTTGCCATCTAAAAGGGCTAATGCAGATTTTAAATCTGTAAATGCTGTTTTTTCAAAGATTGAAGCAGTTACGTTATTTGGAGCATAAAGCGGCATCACATTATTGTAAACACCTTTATCTACTGCTACATCATAATTTTTATGAATACCTTTTAGTCGTCCAATGAGGTCTGCTTTTGCCTTTTCAAAATTATCGGGATTTGCCATTATTGCTTGCTCCAGTTGGAAGGCTCTATACGTCATTTGCATGAGTTCATTAGTGACCATAAAGACTTCAATAAAGTTTCGACGTTTAATATTTATTGCAGCAAAATCATTATACAAACGGTCAAATTCAGGTAGAATAGCCCCGTATTTAGCGACTAAATTTTTCTCAATTAATGCATTAGTAAAGGCGGTTTCAAATTTACGGCGTTCCGCAATAGCACCACTTTTTTTAATGCCTAAATTTTCACCTATCCATTTTTTCCATGCGTTGGCGATTCGTGCTTGTTTAGACGCATATTTAATTCTTACGGCATCACTAGACTTCATGGCAGCATCTATTACCTTTAAAGCTGCTTCACGAATCGCAATATTACTGGGATTAAAATCTTCAGTTATATGCGCTATCGCAACCGCTGGTAAATATTCGTTTGTTCTGCCAGGGAAGCCAAAAACGAGAGTAAAATCGCCTTCTTCAACACCATCTAAAGAGATGGGTAAAAAATGTTTTGGCTTATAAGGTTTATTATCTTTACTATATTTCGCAGGACGATTATTGGCATCTGCATAAATACGGAACATTGAGAAATCTCCAGTGTGTCTTGGGAACACCCAGTTGTCTGTATCGCTTCCAAATTTACCTATACTGGTAGGCGGTGCACCAACTAAACGGATGTCTTCAAAGCGTTCGGTTACAAACAAAAAATATTGATTGCCCTTGTAAAACGACTTCACTTTCGTGTTTTGCCATGCTTCCCTGGTTGTAGCAGCCTCAACCGCATTACTATTCTTAGAGATTATGGATTGTTTTTCATTTTCGGGCATCGCATCCTCTACACCTTTTAGAACTTGAAAAGTAACATCCTCAATGCGTACTATAAATTCTATAAATAAGCCTTCATTTGGTAATTCATCTTCCAGATTCATTGCCCAAAAGCCATCTTTTAAATAATCGTTTTCTAATGAAGAATGTGATTGAATTTGAGAAAATCCACAGTGATGATTCGTTAAAATTAAGCCTTGATCACTAATGACTTCACTGGTGCAACCCCCGTTAAAATGACCTATAGCATCTTTTAAACTGGAAGTATTGATATCATAAATATCTTTAGCGGTGAGTTTGCTACCAAGGGTAGCCATCTCATCTTCGTTCATGCCTTCTAAGAGAGAAGGAATCCACATGCCGCCTTGTTGGGCAGAAAGGTTAAAGGTAATAAAAAGGAGTAGGAATTTTAAGAGTTTCATAACTGTTGTTTTATTTAGGACAATATCAAATATAAAACATTGCCTTTTTTAATTAATACGATTTTAAGAATAGTTCTAAACTTTAACACAAGTCCTATTTAAAATAAAAAAGGACCAAAATAAATTCATGATATTGTATCTTTAGTTATTCTGAAAAAATAAAATGCAGCACCAATCAAAACTACCAACTATAGGCACGACTATTTTCTCTGTCATGAGTACATTGGCAAATAAGCACAATGCGATTAATCTATCTCAAGGCTTTCCAGATTTTAATAGTGACCAAAAATTAAAGGATTTAGTCACTAAAGCAATGGGTTCTGGTTATAACCAATATGCACCAATGCCAGGAAATATGGAATTGCGTGAAGCGATTGCCGACAAAATACACTTACTTTATAATGCTATTTATACTCCTGAAACCGAGATTACAATAACTGCAGGGGCAACGCAGGCTATTTATACCATAATTTCTACTTTTATAAGACAAAATGATGAGGTTATTATTTTTAGACCAGCCTATGATTGTTATGAACCAGCAGTTGAAGTTAACGGTGGAAAAACAATAGGAATACAACTAGAAGCACCCCATTATAAAATAGACTGGAATAACGTTAATAAACATTTTTCTGCGAAAACAAAATTGATTATTATCAATACACCGCAAAACCCTAGTGGAAGTGTTTTGTTAGAAGATGATATGTTGGCACTTCAAAAGCTAACAAAAAACACCAATTGCATCGTGTTAAGTGATGAAGTGTATGAACACATTATTTTTGATGGTTTACAACATCAAAGTATTTGTAAGTTTCCAGATTTAAAATCTAGGAGTTTTATAACGGCTTCCTTTGGTAAAACATTTCATAACACGGGTTGGAAAGTGGGGTATTGTTGTGCGCCAAAAGTACTCATGGATGAATTTAGAAAAGTTCACCAATTTAATGTGTTTAGTGTCAATAATCCCATGCAGAAGGCATTTGCAGACTATTTAAAAGAACCTGATCATTATCTGGAATTGTCGCAATTCTATCAACAAAAAAGAGATCTGTTTTTGAACTTAATAGCGCCTTCTCGGTTTAAAAGTATTCCAGCAAAAGGGACTTATTTTCAGGTGTTAGATTTTTCTGAAATTACTCAAGAGAATGATGTTGCTTTTGCTAAGGAATTAACCATAGAGAAAGGTTTGGCCGCTATCCCTTTATCGGTTTTTAATGAAAATAATAAAGATTATAAAGTGCTGCGTTTTTGTTTTGCTAAAACAGAAGACACATTAAAAAAGGCAGCCCAAATTTTAAATCATATTTAATTAGTATCTTCAATTAAAGAATTAAACAGACTATGAAACATTCAAATTTGCTATTTATAATCTTTTTAGTGTTTATTGTTGCATCTTGTGGCTCAACAGAGAAAGTAATTACGGACGCTGGTGCCGTTTATGAGGTAAGAGGGAATCACTTTTACTCGAATGGAGAGGAGGTTACAGAAACATTGACAGATGATGAAAAAGACACTATTATGTCTCAGCTGGATGAACGCCTAGACGCAGAAAAAGAAGCATTAAAGCAGAAAAAAGCTTTGGAGGAGGTAGTGAAAGAGGCCGAAAAAACAAAAGAAGAAGCCATAGAAAAGCAAGAAGCGATTGAAAGGGCATTAGAAAGAAAAGAAAAGGCGAGACAAACTTTTTTTAAAGCTAAAGAGAAGTTACAAAGCGCAAAAGAAGCGTATGAGCGCGCATATAAAAAAGGAAAACTTTCGCCTAATGATGAAGAAGAATGGGCGAAAAAAATTGAATCATTAGAGGAAGATTTAGAATCTGCTCAGAGGGAGTTAAACAAACAATAACATAATTTATAAGTTTATGAAATCACTACACTATGGTTTAGTGCTATTTATTTTTGCAATAAATTTCACTTTTGCCCAAGACGTTACCTATAATAATGAAGTCTATACTGTTAAAGGAAAAACAGTTTATAAAGACGGTAAAGACCAATCTAAACTACTAACCGTCTCTGCTCAAGAAGAAATTAGAACCCGTTTTGAGCGTATTGAAAAGCAAGAGAGAGTACTGGAGAAGGCAGAAAAACATATGAAAGAGGCCGAAAAGCAACAGAAAAAGGCAGAAAAACAACAGAAAGAGGCAGAAAAACAACAAAAAAAAGCTGAAAAGCAACAGAAAGAGGCTGAAAAAGAGCTTAAAAAGAAAGAAAAGGCGATTAAGCAAAAAGAAAAGGCCGAGAAAAAACTTGAAAGCGCAGAATCTAAATTAAGGTCAGAAAAAAAGAAATTCGACAAATTAGAACGTAAAGGAAAAATAGCGCCTGAAGATTATGAGAAATGGCAGAAAAAGTTTGAAAGCCTAAGAAGTAATATTGCTAAAGCCAAAAAACGATTAAAGTAATTTTAAATGAGTGACGTATTAAATATAGCAATTATACAATCTAATTTAGTTTGGGAAAACCCGGTTGAAAACCGTACTAATTTTACTGAAAAAATGAACGCTATCACGAAGCAGGTAGACTTAATCATTCTACCAGAAATGTTTACTACTGGTTTTACCATGAATGCAGAGACTGTTGCAGAAACAATGGAAGGGGAAACAATAAGATGGATGAAGCGTATGGCTAAGGAAAAGAACTGCGCGGTAACAGGAAGTCTTATCATTGAAGAAAACAATAGCTATTATAACCGTCTTGCTTTTGTTCACCCAAACGAAACGATAGCTATTTATAACAAGCGCCACACCTTTACATTGGCCGGTGAAAACAAGGTTTACGAAGCGGGAAAAGAGAAAGTTATTGTCGCATATAAAGGATGGAAAATTTGTCCGCAAGTATGTTACGACCTTCGTTTTCCAGTATTCTCAAGAAACACAGAAAATTATGATCTGTTGCTTTATGTTGCCAATTGGCCAAAACCTAGAATTGCAGCTTGGGATGCTTTGCTTAAAGCCCGCGCTATAGAAAATATGAGTTACTGTATTGGTGTTAACCGTGTAGGTTTAGATGCAAAAAAACATGAGTATCCTGGGCATTCTGCTGCTTATGATGTGTTAGGAGAAAAACTAACGCATTTAGAAGCTAATACGGAAGGCATCGAAGTCATTGAACTCTCTAAAACGCATATTGAAAAAAACAGAAAACATCTTGGTTTTTTAAATGATAAGGATGCTTTTAATCTAACAATGTAAACTCAGTGATAGCGTCGAAACCAGCGATGGCTTCCACCTGTTTTGGACTATAGCTTACGCGTTCAGGTTGAGTCCCCTTTAAATAGTCTCCTGTGTCGTATTTGCCGTTTTTGTTTTCGTCATAAATAACCCGTAAATAGTACATGCCTGAATCTAAATCCTCAAAGTCTACGGGCTTGGGTGCTTCAAGATATTGTTCTGCAACGACTTCGTATTTGTTATTGGTTAATTGAACAATTACAGGATATTTGGCATTGTCTAAAATAACTCTTGAAGTATAATAGCTATATTTAGTTTGTGTTCTTACTGAATTTCTTAGCGTATCATTAGTGTTTTGAAACAAATCTGTGATGGCCCCTGGCAATAATTCAATGTTATATTTATTGTCTTCCTCTTTTTTAAATTTTATTTTGAAGTCGTTCTTAAGCGAATCATAAGCTGTTGTGAAATCGACAAGGAGTGAATCTTTGCTGCGAATACTTATTTTGTTTACATCAAATGTTTCAAAAGGAATATTTCCAGAAATGGTATAATCTTGATTGAACTTTATTATGCTTCTCGGACTTGGTTTTAAAATTAACGAGTCACGTACATTATCTCTAATTTTTACAGTAAAAGTGTCGATGACTTGCTTTTTTAAATTTGAAACTTTAAAGATTAGTGAGTCTACTTCCAACTTTGGACTGTAAAAATAAAGGAGAGTGTCTTTTTCTTCCTGCTTGTAGTAGCGTGACCTAAAGGTGTCAGGGACTTTAGACAGCAATTCAATAGTCATATTGTTATAATCGCCTTCAAAACCAAAAGCAAGGTTTTCACCACTAATCAAACTGGGTTTTACGGCTCTGTAATTGACTTCTTCTTTAAATAATCTCAGCTCAAAACCAGTAGAATCCTGAGGTAGTGTAATTGGTTTTTCGTAAAAAGCAATCTTCTCTGTCTTTTGCTGAAACGTATTGTTCCCATTCTTATCTTTTAAAGCACGAAGCATATAGGTCCCCGCTTTTACATTTTCAATTTTAAAGTTTGTTGTACTGTCTAAAGTATTGGTGATGTAGTCTGGTGTTTCCTTATAAATTAAGGAATCGGAATAGGTAGAATCGACTTCATATAAAGCAACGGATACAAAATCATCCGTTTCAAACTTTAGAGCATCTTTAATGCTTCCTTTTACAGATAGGGAATCGATATAACTACCCGTAGAGAACACATATCTGTAAAACTTAAATGGATTTTCTTCATTATTATCCACAATACTATTCCCAAAATTAAAAGCATATGTAGTATTAGGCTTTAACGTATCAAAAATTTTAATGGTTATATATTTACTTGCAGAACCTAAAGGTGTAATTTCAGGCTGTGTTTTCATGGGAGGTGAAATAACCAGCTGTTTACTTAAGTTTTTTGTTTTTATATATTCATCAAAGTAAATACGTATTTCTTTTCCTGCAAAATTAGTGCTGTAATTTTCAGGAACTGATTTTACAATTTTTGGTGGTAAAATATCTTTTTCTCCGCCATTTGGAGTGCCACGATTAGCACAACTACCAATTATAATTGCGATTACTAAAAAGAAAAGAAAGTTATAAAGCCTATTTTGCATGCCTAATTTTAATGTGTGACAAAGTAACAACATATTTGTAAAGAAACATAAATCGGCTCGTTATATACAACAGGTTTATAAAGAATTTAACTTTTATAAAAGGAGAATTAGGCAATTGCCATAGTTGCTATACTAATAGTTACGTGATCTGCTCTGTTGAGCACTTGAATACAGGCTTCGATTGTGGCACCTGTGGTGATGATATCATCGACCAAGAGAATGTGTTTATTTTCTATTTTTTCTTTGTTTATTAATGAGAATAATTCATCGTTGTTACTCCATCGTGCAAATCGTTTTTTATTAACTTGAGAGGTCGTATTTGTGATTTTAATAAGTACGGACTCATCGTAATCCGTATTTAGAGCTTTTGCAATTTGTTGTCCAAATTTGGTCACTTGGTTATAACCACGACGTCTCAACTTGTTTTTATGCAATGGTACTGGTATCACTAAATCGATGCTTTTATAGGCTTCTATTGTCTTTAATTCTTCGCCAAGCCAATTGCCTAAAAAAAGCCCAACATCTTGCTGTTCTCTATATTTTAACTCATGTATTAGTTGCTGCACGCTTCCTTTTTTTTCAAACCTAAGTAGTGCTGTGCCATTTATAATTTTAGCCCGTCCGTAAAATAGTTTACTCACTGAATCATCATTGTTCTTGTGAAAGTTCGTTACAGGTAAATGGTGTCTGCATGTTGTGCAAACGTATTGCTCATTATCAGTTAATTGTAACTTGCAAGCGTAACAAACCTGGGGAAAAAATAGATTAATAATAGTATTTAGCATTTGGTCGGTAAAATTATATGGTTTGTCAGATGATTTAATCATTTTATCGAAAAGTACTCTAAAATTACTGATTTTTAGATGTTTAGTTTTAGTTTTACGGTGTAAATGTAATTTCTTATCGCTATGATTGTTAACCCTCCCATCAACAGTCTAAGGCTAATATTAGTGCCGTTAACCACGCTACTATTAGCACTTGGATATTACTCGTATGAGAGCTATAGAGCTCTTGAAAATTATCAAGAATATATTATTCATGAAAATGAATTAATTGAACAGGAATTAGGAGACATGATACTGTCTTATCACGACCTAGAAATCGAAAATGTTTCTATTTTAAATCAGTTGGAATTAACCAAGGCTAAGATTTTTAATATTTTGGATTCCATCCAAAATAGAAAGCCAGATATAGATTTGGTAACAAGTTATAAAAACCAACTTTCGATATTAAAAGAGGAAAACAAGCGTATTCTGAACCTGGTAAAAGCGTTAGACAGAGAGAATGATTTTCTTAAAAAAGAGGTTAATTCCGTTGGCTCAGAATTAGAATATTATAAATCTAATGAAGAGAAACATCAGACTACAGTTTCTAAATACAAATATGCAGTCGCTAAGTACAAACGAAATAACTCAGCCTTAAAAAAAGACAATAAAGGCATAACTGAACGGCTTGATAAGGCAGCAAAAATATTGCCAATTACCATGTCAATTTCGGCTGTAAAGCGTTTAAAACCTAATACGATAATAGTAAACACAACAAGTGCCAGACGCACAAAAAAATTGAATCTTTGTTTTACACTTCCAAAAAATCACCTAACAAAAAAAGGTAAACAAACCTATTATTTGCAGGTTATAGATCCCAATAGTAATGTAGTGGGTGATTTAGGAGCGATTTCAATTGGCGACTCTAATTTGATCAGGAGTAAAACGGTTAGTGTAGACTATGCTAATGAAAAGATTGAACATTGTGAGTTTATAGAATATTCAAATAAAGATAAATTTATCCCAGGCCTTTATTATGTAGGTCTTTACAATACCGAAGGGCTTGTGTTAAATACAACCTTGACTTTAAAATAGCCGCTTAATTTATTAATTGGAAAGGGTGTTTTAAAGTTGTTATAAAGCATTGTTTTGTTTTTTTATGAGTTTTTAAGGGATTATCAGGGCTTTGTCAATTATTTTATCAGTTCATCGACTTTTATAACTTATGATTATCTATTTGCATAAATTTGGTTTTTTAAAAAATTAAAATGATAGTTAACCCTCAATTATTTAACTACAGATTAATTATTGGTTCATTGGTGATAGCAATTTTAATTCTTAGTTCTTTTAGCTATTCGAGTTACAGTAAATTGGAAGAGAATCAGGTATTTATTGAACAAGAAAAAGGTCTTGTTGAAAATGAATTGTCTGAAATGATTTCCAGCTATGATGACGTAAAAATTGGAAATATAGCAATGCGTCTTCAGCTGAAAAAAACAAAATCTAAACTCACAAGTATCTTAGATTCTGTTAAACATTTAAAGCCCAATGCATCCTTAATTTCAAAGTATAAATCGCAGATTAGATTGCTTAAACAAGAGAATGCACAGGTATTAGCCATGGTTAATATTCTTGAGGAGGAAAATGTGGCACTCAAAAAAGAAAGCGAACGTTTTGAAAATGTAATTTCCAGAAAAGAAGCGGTTTCACAATCCCTTAAAACAGAGAATAAAACACTTTCTAAACGTAATTCAGACCTGAATTTTGATTTAGAAAAAGCCAAAAAGTTAATCGTTACTAATGTCGTTGCTGAAGGTGTAAAACGTGTTACATCTAGGCGTATCGTAGCTACTAAATTTGCTAGAAAAGCGAATAAGTTTCAGGTGTGTTTTAAAGTTATAAATAATAAGTTTATAGAGGCAGGAGAAAAAGAATTATACATTCAGGTTTTAGATTCTAAAATGAATGTTATTGCAGATAAAGGTACCGTTCACTTTGGAAAAAAATCCCTTGTTTATTCTGAAAAGAAAACGATTTTTTATAATAATGAAGATATTGAGGTGTGTTCAATGATTGAAAAACGACTTGAGAGTGAGTTGGAGAAGGGATTATACTTTGTCACTGTTATTCATAATGGCGAAACATTAGGGAAAACAAGTATTGATTTAAAATAAGGAAACGTTTTCGTGGCTTAATAAATTATTCTAATATTACAGTACTAATTTATGATTGTTATACTGCCAATCAAACAAATGTTTATGGCTCCTAGTCATTTATTATTATATTATAACTTCTGTTTGGAAAAAACAGAATCCAATTTGAATTAATTATGATGGTTATCCCACAAATCCGTAGTTTGAGACCAGCCGTAATTGTTGCTGTGTTTTTCTTTTTGATTTTGACCATTTTAACGCTTTTGAAATACTTTAAAGTTAAAGATGATAATATCCGTTTTGAGCAGGAAAAAAATCTGGTTTTAAACGAGCTTTCCGAAATGATTGAGAGCTATAATTCTGTTGAGGTACTAAACGACACGTTAAGACTTCAGCTAGAGCAATCAAAAGAGAAGATGGTTATAGTCAGGGATTCTGTGAGAACAGTAAAACTAAACCAAGCGTTAATTGCTAAATTCAGAGATCAAATAAAAATTCTTAAAGTTGAAAACAAAAAGATTCTTTCTTTTATTGACGGCCTTGAGTCAGAAAACCAATCGCTTAAAAATGAAAGGCGAGCGTTTGAGAAAACACTTAAAGCAAGAGATTCCCTTACAGAATTAATTGAATCGAAATACACTCACCTTTTAGATGAAAATGATAAATTATCCGAGTATAGAAAGCTTTTTGTAAGTAATCTGAGTGCAGAGGCTGCAAAGCGTGTCACATCTAGAAATAGAGTAGTAGATACTAGATATGCTAGGAGAACCAATAAATTTCACATTACATTTACTATCGTAAAAAATGAATTTTTAATAAAAGGACCAAAAACGTTTTATTTTCAAATCATGGATTCTAATAGGCACATTATCTCAGATCAAGGTACAGTTAACTTTGGCAATACATCGCTTAATTATTCTGGTAAAATCACAGTAAATTATAGAGGAGATGAATTAACAGTATCTGCTATAATTGATAAAAATAACGAAGAAGAATTGAGCAAGGGCGATTATTATATCTCCATCTTTCACAAGGGGAGTTTGATTTCTAAAACATCAATGACCTTAAAATAAAATAACTGATAATATTTTTACTAAACCGCTCCAATTAATTGAAGCGGTTTTATATTTTTGTAGCTATGGCAAATCAAGACGATAAATTTAAAAAGGTAATCTCACATGCAAAAGAATATGGTTATGTATTCCAGAGTAGTGAAATATATGACGGACTAAGCGCCGTCTATGATTACGCACAAAACGGAGTAGAGTTAAAAAAGAACATTCGTGACTATTGGTGGAAAGCCATGGTGCAAATGCATGATAATATTGTTGGTTTAGATGCTTCAATTTTTATGCATCCAACCACATGGAAAGCTTCAGGGCACGTTGACGCCTTTAACGATCCGTTAATTGATAATAAAGATTCTAAAAAACGCTATAGAGCAGATGTTTTAATTGAAGATTACTGCGCTAAAATTGAAGCAAAAATTGATAAAGAAGTAGCCAAGGCGGCAAAACGTTTTGGGGAAGCCTTTAATAAACAGGAGTTTCTTTCTACCAATCCACGTGTTATTGGTTACCAGGAAAAAATTGATAGTATCCTAAAACGTATGGGACAATCTCTTGAGAAAGAAGATTTAGCAGATGTAAAAGGGCTCATTGAAGAATTGGAGATTGGCTGCCCCGTAAGTGGAAGTAAGAACTGGACAGATGTTAAACAATTTAATTTAATGTTTGGCACTAAATTAGGAGCCAGTGCAGAAAGCGCTATGGATCTCTATTTACGACCAGAAACAGCACAAGGAATTTTTGTGAATTTCTTAAACGTGCAAAAATCGGGACGAATGAAAATTCCATTTGGTATTGCGCAAACAGGAAAAGCGTTTAGAAATGAAATTGTGGCAAGACAGTTTATTTTTAGAATGCGTGAGTTTGAGCAAATGGAAATGCAATTTTTTATTAAACCAGGAACCCAACAAAAATGGTTTGAGCATTGGAAAGAAACCAGAATGAAATGGCATTTGTCATTAGGACTTGGTGAAGATAATTACCGTTTCCATGATCATGAAAAATTAGCACATTATGCAGATGCAGCGACAGATATAGAGTTTAAATTCCCGTTCGGATTTAAAGAGTTGGAAGGGATTCACTCACGTACAGATTTTGATTTGAGTCAGCATGAAAAACACTCAGGTAAAAAGCTTCAATACTTCGATCATGAAGAAAACAAGAGCTACACGCCGTATGTTTTAGAGACTTCAATAGGTCTAGATCGTATGTTTTTAGCCGTCTTTTCGAATGCTTTAGAAGATGAAACGCTAGAGGATGGAAGTGTTAGAACCGTTTTAAAATTGCCGGCAGTTTTAGCCCCTTTTAAAGCCGCGGTACTTCCACTAGTTAAAAAAGATGGTTTACCAGAAATCGCACAACAAATTGTTGATGACTTAAAATGGGATTTCAATGTCGCTTATGATGAGAAAGATGCTGTAGGAAGACGTTACAGGCGTCAAGATGCGAACGGAACACCATTTTGTATTACTGTAGATCATGATACGTTAGAAGATAATACAGTAACCATTAGATATAGAGACTCTATGGAACAAAAACGGGTTAAAATAGATGCCCTTAGAGCGATTATTAAAGAAGCGGTTGATGTGAGAACTTGGTTAATGAAGATGTAATAAATTCCTGTGAAAACAGAAATTTCATAAATAGAAAACCCAAACAAAACTGTTTGGGTTTTTTTATAGCCAATATTTTGAGGCTATTAACGTTTATAAAGGTAAGATAAAACGCCTAATATCATGTTTGTTAAATACCTGCTGTCTTTCCTGTTCTTATTTTCCTTAGGGGCTCAATCACAAATTGGTTCTGTAATTGGGCATAAAAACAATGCAATAATACAACAAAGTAAAACCAGAAAAGATCGTGTTACGCATAACCTGGTCTTAGAAAAATTGGCATACAGCATTACTAAAGGCAAGGAAAGTCAAGTGGAAAAAGCACAGGCAATTTATCTTTGGATTACCAAAAACATTAGCTATGATCATGAGTTGAGAGTTAATAAAAAACTTCAAAAAGAATTTTATACTTCAAGAGAGAACGTCATTCAAAAAGTACTGCAACGCCAGAAAGCACTTTGTGGTGGGTTTGCCTTTTTATTTGAGCAGTTATGTGAGCAGGCTGGTATAGAAGCAAAAACAATTCATGGGTTTACTAAACTAGCAATGGCCTATGATAAACCTAATCATTCTTGGAGCGCTGTTAGGCTGGATGGTAAATGGCACCTTTTAGATATTACGTGGTCTGTTAGCAATGGTAATCCTGGGAATCCTGATGCGTATTGGTATTTAACACCCCCTAATACCTTTATAAAAAGTCACTATCCAGAAGATATTAATTGGACATTGCTTAATAAGCCTCCGTCCTTATTAGATTTTATAAACTGAAAATAAAAAACGCCTCTCTAAAAAGAAAGGCGTTTTTAAACTTGTTTAGGACTGAAAATTCCTAAGCCTCGAAAGGCTCAATAGAAACATAAGACTTATCGTCTCTTTTCTTTGTGAATTTTACAAGACCATCAACTCTAGCGTGTAAAGTATGATCTTTTCCTTGGTATACATTTTCACCTGGGTGGTGTGTATTACCTCTTTGTCTTATGATAATGTTCCCCGCGATAGCTGCTTGACCACCAAATATCTTAACACCTAAGCGTTTTGATTCTGATTCTCTACCGTTTTTAGAACTACCAACTCCTTTTTTGTGAGCCATTGTCTTAAGGTTTTATTTTGTTAATACTCGATTTATTGTTTCTTAAGCAATTCTTTTGCTTGCTTTACCCATTCTTCAGATTCTATCTTCTCACGAGTAATACCATCGATAGCCGAAAGCTCATCACGGTCTGCTGCTTTTAACTTACTAATTTGCTCGTAAGTGTAAATGCCAACTGCGTTAAGTCTCTTTTCATACGCTGGACCAATACCGTTGATTTTTTTTAAATCTTGGGCATCAGCTTTTAAAGCTGTTCCGATACTGTGAAGTACCTTGTCGATGTTAATTTCAAGATCTTTGTCTTCTGCACGGTGTTCAGCACGAGTTACAAGATTTTCGCTAACTTCAACGTCTTTCTTTGCCTTAGTAGTAGCTTTTGCTTCTGCTTTTGGTTCAGCTTTTTTAGTTGTCTCAACCTTTGCTTTAGTAGCGGTTGATTCTTTTTTCGGAGCGGCTTTTTCAGCTTTCTTTTCAGATTTTTTTGCTCCTGAAGCTACAATGCTTTCAATTACGATTTCAGAAAGGGCTTGTCTGTGACCGTTTTTCACACGGTAACCTTTTCTTCTTTTCTTTTTGAAAACAATAACTTTATCACCTTGAAGGTGCTTTAAGACTTTTGCACTTACTAGTGCTCCGCCTATAGCTGGGGCGCCTAAAGTAATATTGTCACCATCTGCAATTAAAAGAACGTTATCGAAATCTACTTTCTTACCTTCTTCTGTTGCTAAACGATTAACAAAAACTTTTTGGTCTTTTTCAACTTTAAATTGATGCCCTGCTATCTCTACAATTGCGTACATAGCGTAACGTTTTTATTAATTAATTTGTACTAAATAATCACTTCCATACTTGAAAGCGGATGCAAATATACTTCTAATTAATTAATCTACAAACGTTTTATATAGTATTACGCGTTTTTTTGAGTAATGTGATTAATAATTCTAACATAAAAAAGAATCGTTAAGAGACTTCCTTTAAATTCGTGTCTCGGTCTGATTTTTCTTTGGTTTTTGGGATGTTGCCACTATTCTTAAAATATTGCATCCCAGTTAAGGTCAATACGACTGTAGTTGAAAACCCCATAATAGCGACAACAAAAACGACTAATCCAATGCCAACTTCATAATCTCTTTCAAATACGGTGAGTAATTCTAAAAGGAAATCTTTATTTATTTCTGTAGCATAGAGTAAAAAAAATAGTGTGAATATAATAGTCGCTATAAATCCAGAGACTATACCTACAGTAAACCCACTAGAATAAGAAAAATCCTTTCCTTTTTCTAACTTATGATAACGAATGGTTTCAAAAATACCAAAACCTGTAATAAGTCCATTCCCTAAACTAAAAAGGGGATTAGTATGTAAATTAAAGAGTGCGAGAAATAAAAAGAAAGCAATTAGGGATGCACTCATTACTAAGCCAAAGCGTATTGGGAGTGTAAAGTTTTTCATATTTAAGTTGTTTTTATAATTTCTGACAGACATAAAGTTCGTGAAAAAATGCTACAGAAATTATAAATCAATGTTAATTTTTAACATTTCAGTAACGCAAAACGGTTATTCGATTATTATTTTTGTTAAAATTCTGTAACATTTTAAAGGAGTTATAGACCTATAGGACATTAACAAAAAAACCATCGCAAAAATGAAAAAAAGTTTATTCTCGTTAACGGCTTTGCTTTTAGCTGGATTTGCAGCTAATGCACAAGAAGTTAAATTTGAAGAGTATGATTTAAGTAACGGTATGCACGTTATTTTACATCAAGACAACACTGCTCCAGTAGTAACAACATCTGTAATGTACCATGTAGGTGCTAAAGATGAAAACCCAGAACGTACAGGTATGGCTCACTTTTTTGAGCACCTTTTGTTCGAAGGAACCGAAAACATAGAACGTGGCGAGTGGTTTAATATCGTGACATCTAATGGGGGAAGTAACAATGCTAACACCACAGACGACAGAACTTATTATTATGAAGTTTTCCCTTCTAACAGTCTAGAACTGGGATTGTGGATGGAATCTGAGCGTTTAATGCACCCTATTATTAACCAAATTGGTGTAGATACACAAAATGAAGTCGTAAAAGAAGAAAAACGTTTGCGTGTTGATAATGCGCCTTATGGAAAGTTTATCGAAAATGTTAAACTCAACATCTTTAAAAAGCACCCTTATAAAGGAACCACTATTGGTAAAATGGCGCATTTAGATGCTGCTTCCTTAGAAGAGTTTCAAGCCTTTAATAAAAAATTCTATGTACCTAACAATGCTGTTTTAGTGGTTGCAGGTGATATAGACATCGCTTCAACTAAAAAAATGATTGAAGACTATTTTGGACCTATTCCAAGAGGAGAAGATATTGTTAGAGATTTTCCTAAAGAAGACCCTATTACAGAGACTATAAGAGCAAAGGCTTATGATGCTAACATTCAGGTTCCCGCTATCATGGCAGCCTATAGAACACCTGCAATGACTGAAAGAGATGCCTATGTTCTAGACATGTTATCGAGCTATTTAAGCTCTGGTAAAACGTCTAAATTATACAAGAAACTTGTTGATGATAAAAAAATGGCATTACAAGTGGGTGCAATTAATCAAAGCCAAGAAGATTATGGTACTTATATTTTATACGGGTTACCATTAGGTGATGTTTCTTTAGAGAGTTTACTTAAAGAAATGGATGAAGAATTGGTTAAAGTACAAACAGAATTAATGACTGAAAGAGATTACCAAAAGCTTCAAAATAAATTTGAAAATAATTTTGTTAATTCAAATTCAAGTATTGCTGGTATAGCAAATTCTTTAGCAAGTTACTACATGTTGTATAAAGATGTGAATTTAATTAACAATGAAATTGATATTTACAGATCTATTACAAGACAGGAAATTCAAGACGTTGCTAAAAAATACTTAAATCCTAATCAACGTTTAGTATTAGAGTATTTGCCAGAAGTTAAAGCGGAAGAATAATAAAAGCGAATGCCCCTTTAATTATATAAGCCTACAATTAAAGCAATCGTTTATAATTTAAAAAATAAAACAAGACAGATGACCCTTTCATAATACGAAGCTTAATTAGAAAAAGGCCTTTTTAAATGAAAGCAACATGTGACAACTTTTAAAAAATAACAAATACAAATGAAAACAAAAATAACAGCATTTATAGCACTGTTTTTATTATCAATTTCAGTTACTGCTCAAATTGATAGATCTGTGCAACCAAAACCAGGACCAGCACCAACCATTACCTTGGAAGTTCCTGGAGAATTTGAACTCAAAAACGGACTTAAAGTTCTTGTAGTCGTAAACCATAAATTACCGAGAGTATCATACTCTTTAGTTATTGACAACCAACCAAAAGTTGAAGGAGAAATAGCTGGAGTTACTGGTATTCTGGGCGCAATGTTAGGGAACGGAACAACAAGTATTCCTAAAGATGAATTTAATGAAGAAATTGATTTTCTAGGAGCAAGTTTAAATTTTGGTTCAAGTAGTGCTTACGGGAGTTCATTAACTAAATATTCTGATCGTATTTTAGAATTAATGGCAGATGCAGCAATGAATCCATTGTTGACCGAAGAAGAATTTCAAAAAGAAAAAGAAAAAGCTATTGAAGGTTTAAAATCGAGCGAAAAAAGTGTAGATGCAGTTGCATCTCGTGTTGGTGGTGCTTTATCTTTTGGTAAAAAACATCCTTATGGCGAGTTTATTACAGAAGAAACTTTAAATGCAATTACTTTAGATAATGTACGTGCTTTCTACCAAGAAAATTTCAATCCAAACAATGCCTATTTAGTGGTTGTTGGAGATGTAGACTTTCTAACAGTAGAAAAGCAAGTAAAAAAGTACTTCAAAAAATGGGAAAAGGGTATCGATGTTTCCAAAACGATTCCAGAGCCTTATCAAAATGTAAGTACAACAGAAATCGATTTTATCGATATGCCAAATGCCGTACAATCTAATATTTCGGTTACAACTAATGTGAAATTAAAAATGGGTGATCCAGATTATCATGCGGTTTTAATTGCAAACAAAATTTTAGGCGGAGGCTTTGGTTCTTACCTAAACATGAATTTACGTGAAGAGCACGGGTATACTTATGGTGCACGTTCAAGTGTTGGGGTAGATCGTTATGGCGCTTCTCGTTTTGACGCATCTACTGCTGTAAGAAATGCAGTAACAGATAGTGCAGTAGTTGAGTCTTTAAAAGAAATTAAAAGAATTAAAGCAGAAAAGGTTTCTGCTGAAGATCTAAGCAACGCTAAAGCAAAATACGTAGGTGATTTTGTATTGGCTTTAGAGCGTCCACAAACGATTGCTAACTACGCCTTAAATATTAAGTTAAACAACTTACCAAAAGATTTCTACAAGACGTATTTAACAAAAATCAATGCTGTAACGGTAGAAGATGTTGAGCGTGTAGCTAACAAATACTTTACAGAGCAAAATGCCAGAATTATTGTTGTTGGTAAAGGAAGTGAAGTGGTCTCTAATTTAGAGAAAACGGGTATTCCGGTTAAGTATTTTGATAAATATGCAACTCCTGTAGAGAAGCCTGTATTTTCTAAACCAATTCCTGAAGGCGTTACAGCACAAACTGTAATGAATGATTATATCAAAGCAGTTGGAGGTATGGCAGCCCTAGAGAATGTAACTACTTTGGTTCAAGAAATGAGTGCTTCTTTTCAAGGCCAAAACATGGTTATGACTGTTAAACAGAAAAGTCCTAATTTAATGTTAAATGATGTTAACATCGTAGGTATGGGAACTGTGTTTAAGCAAGCTTTTGATGGTGAGAACGGCTATATGGCGCAAATGGGAAATAAACAGCCTATGCCAGCTGAAATGCTTTCTGAAATGAAAGCTAAAAAAGGATTGTTTGCTGAGTTAAACCTAAGTACTGATGCTTCTAAAAAAGTAAGCTTAGCTTCAATAGAGACTGTAGATGGTAAAGACGCTTATGTGATTACGATAGAGGATGAGGCTGGCGAAACGTCTAAGAATTATTATGATGTAGCATCAGGCTTGAAAATAAAAAGTGTTGCTACTGTAAAAGGCCCAGGAGGTCAGGATCTTGTTCAAGAAACAACTTATGGTGATTACCAAGAGGTTGACGGGATTAAGTTTCCATATACTATGGTAGTACCTATGGCTGGACAAAGTATCGAGCTTAAAACAGTGGCTGTAAAAGTCAATGAGCCTTTAACGAAGAGTGATTTTGAATAATTAAAAGTAGGATATAATTAAAAATCCGAAGTCGAGAGATTTCGGATTTTTTTATGCTTAAAAACTAAGGAGGTCTTTTTAAATCATTAGTTATACTTAGTCTTTTCCTGTAATCTCGAAATTGGCTGTTTCTTCTTATTCGCCAACCAAACACCAATAAGAATAATTAGTGTTGCAAAACCTTGAATCAAAGTGAATTTTTCACCATCCAACACGCCCCAGCTAAGCGCAACAATGGGCATTATATAAGTCACTGAAGAGGCAAAAACAGGTGTAGATAGTTGTACTAATTTATTAAAAAGGACTTTGGCCATAGCTGTGCCGAATAATGATAAAACAATAACGTACAAAATAGAAGTGCGAAATAACGAAGCGCTAAAATTTTCAGGAGAAAAGAAATCTGTAAAAAAGAGTATGGCAAGCGCAGGAATGATTATTGGCACATAATTACCAACAGCAATAGTTAATGGTTTTACGTCTTGTAGATACCGTTTAATGATGTTTACATTCGCAGCATACATTACTGTTGAGACAATCACAAAGCCAGCAAACAGATAATTCTGATTCGGATTCAATTCGGCACCTTTTAAAATTAGAATCGAAGTCCCAATAAAGCCAATAATAACCCCCAAAATCTGACGTTTTGTTGAGGTAATTTTAAAAACGGCTAGTCCCATTAATACCGTATTTAATGGGACTAAAGAATTTAAAACCGAAACAACGGCACTATCAATTTCTGTCTCTGCTATAGCAAATAAAAAAGCCGGAATAAAAGAACCTAGGAATCCAGAAATGATAATCCACTTCCAATCCTTTTTTTTAATTGTTTTAATACGGTTAAAACCAACCGAAAATAAAAATAAACCAGTAAAAAAAGTTCTTAAAGCACCTAATTGATAGGGTGTTAATCCTAATAATCCTTTTTTAATAAGAATAAAACTGGTGCCCCAAATGACTGATAATATAAGTAAGTAAACCCATTTGGTATTGTTATTTGGCATATCACATCATTTAGCGGTGCAAAAATCGATTTTTTAAGAGAATAAACCGCTATTATTGTTAGATTTGTAATCTATAATTCAATAATTAAAATTGATTAAAATGAAGAACATAAAAAAGGTATTATTAGTTGCAGTAATCGCAATGACTGCTTTTAGTTGTAAAAACGAAGCACAACCAGAGATAATGACAGTGGAGACTGCCGTTGAAGAAACAGAATCAATAGTAGACGCGAATGCTACTTATGCAAAAGCAGAGTTTAAAATTGAAGGGATGACCTGCGCGATGGGTTGTGCAAAAACCATTGAGAATAAAATGGCTAAAATGGAAGGTGTAAAATCTGCAAAAGTAGATTTTGAACGTGAGTTAGCTATGGTAGAATACGACGAAGCTAAAGTAACACCAGCAAGTTTAGAAGGCACGGTAACAAGTGTTGCAGATACTTACAAAGTAAAAGACATGAAAACAGTGGCTGAATTTTCTACAGTAAAATCTTGCACGATGGCCTGTTGCGAAGGAAAAACCGATGCTGAAAAAGCAGCCTGTAAAATGGAGTGCTGTAAAGAAAAAACAGAAGGAGAAAAAATGGCTTGTGCTAAAGATTGTAAAAAAGCATGTTGTGCGAAGGAAGTAAAGGCATAATAGTTATAGAATATAATTTATAAAAAGGTTTCGTATAACGAAACCTTTTTTTTTGGACTAAAGCGAGCCAGTCATTATCACGCGCTATTTTAAATAGCTAAGGCTTATTGTTTTACTTAAAAACAAACGCTTTAAAACTAGAATTTACATTTAAAACAATACCAAATCTTTTTTTTTTAATACTTTTGTATAGTAAACTTTAGGGGTGTTCTAAGTAAGTGTATTTAGAACTGAGAAAAACCCTTTGAACCTGATGCGGTTAGTACCGTCGAAGGGAAAAGTTGAATGATTTATTGTAATATAAATCTACAAATTTTCATTTGGATAGTCTTTTCCTAAAGCACTTTCTTCCTTTCAAAGTCATTAATGCCCTATTGTTTACAGTATTAAAATATAACTGTAGCTATGATAACTATTGGTATTAACGATTCTCCCCTTAACATTGACTCCGACTTTACTATTTTACAAGTATTGCAACAAATTAATGCGCCCTTGCAGGGTGTTGCTGTGGCTGTAAATTCTGAGATTATTCGTCAAGCGCATTGGGAAACAGCAAAGTTACAGTCTGGAGACCAAGTGCTAGTCATTCAAGCCACTCAAGGCGGCTAAAGACAAAAATCCCAAACCATTACTGATTTATAAAAACATTTTTTGACTATGAAAAATAAAGACACTGCTCCAAAACAAGGCACGATTTCAAGACAAGCTTTTCCCAATTCTAATAAGATATATGTTGAAGGCAAACTGTATCCAGAAATTAAAGTGGCCATGCGTGAAATCACTTTGAGTGATACCAAAAATTCAATGACAGGAAAATGGACGCCTAACGAACCGGTGACTGTCTATGATACTTCAGGGCCTTATACAGACCCTGAAAAAGAAATCAATATTCATAATGGTATTGAAAGAATTCGTGAACAATGGATTTTAGACCGTGGTGATGTTGAGCAGTTAGAGGGGTTTTCATCAGACTATTGCAACCAACGTTTAAATGATACGCGCCTAGACCACATGCGTTTTTCTTTATTAAAAAAACCTATGCGTGCTAAAAAAGGACAAAACGTAACGCAATTGCATTATGCTAAAAAAGGCATTATTACTCCTGAGATGGAATACATCGCTATTCGTGAAAACCAGCGTATTGATGAGATGACCGAAATTAGAAAACAACATAAAGGGGAACACTTTGGAGCTGCTATTCCTGCGAAAATCACCCCTGAGTTTGTACGCGACGAAGTGGCAAGAGGGCGCGCAGTCATCCCTTCAAACATAAACCACCCTGAAGCAGAACCTATGATTTTAGGAAGAAACTTCTTAGTGAAAATAAATGCCAATATTGGGAATTCAGCAACCACATCATCAATTGAAGAGGAAGTAGAAAAAGCGGTTTGGGCGTGCCGTTGGGGTGCAGATAATATTATGGATCTATCTACTGGTGAGAACATTCACGAAACACGCGAGTGGATTATAAGAAATTCACCAGTGCCGGTTGGTACTGTGCCCATTTACCAAGCTTTAGAAAAAGTAAACGGGGTAGCAGAAGATTTAACATGGGAAATTTATCGCGACACCTTAATTGAGCAAGCAGAACAAGGGGTTGATTATTTTACCATTCACGCTGGCGTATTGTTGCGTTATGTCCCAATGACCGCTAACCGTGTTACAGGAATTGTGTCTCGTGGTGGTTCTATTATGGCGAAGTGGTGTTTGGCGCATCACAAAGAGAGTTTCTTATATACGCATTTTGAAGACATTTGTGAAATCTTAAAATCTTACGATGTCGCCTTTTCTTTAGGTGATGGTTTACGTCCGGGATCTGTAGCAGATGCAAATGATGAAGCGCAGTTTGCCGAATTAGAGACACTGGGGGAATTAACAAAAATTGCGCGTAAACATGAGGTACAGTGTTTTATTGAAGGTCCAGGTCACGTGCCTATGCACATGATTAAAGAAAATATGGAACGTCAAATTGAAGTTTGTGACGAAGCGCCCTTCTACACTTTAGGCCCTCTAACAACAGATATTGCGCCAGGATACGATCATATTACCTCTGGTATTGGAGCGGCCATGATTGGTTGGTATGGTTGTGCTATGTTATGCTACGTCACGCCAAAAGAGCATTTAGGATTACCCAATAAAGAAGATGTACGTGTTGGTGTCGTTACCTATAAATTGGCGGCTCATGCGGCTGATTTGGCTAAAGGACATCCAGGATCGCAACACAGAGATAATGCTTTGAGTATGGCGCGTTTTGAATTTCGATGGGAAGATCAGTTCAATTTAGGCTTAGACCCAGAGCGTGCGCGTGAATACCATGATGAAACACTGCCTGCAGATGGTGCAAAAATAGCCCACTTCTGTTCTATGTGTGGTCCTAAATTCTGTTCTATGAAAATCTCACAAGAAGTACGTGACTTCGCAGCTGCAAACGACATTGTTGACAATGAAGTGATTAAGAAAGGGATGGAAGAAAAATCTCAGGAATTTAAAGATAAAGGCTCGGAAGTATATTTATAACTAGTAATTTTAAGAAAATGCTAATTTATGATAGTAGTTATCGCTCCGGAACAAGATGTCAGAGATGAAATATTAATTCTGAATCAGCTTTTTGAAGCTGGTTTAGAATATTACCATTTGCGAAAACCGGAAAAGAACTACCTGGAACATTGTACATATTTGAGCCAAGTGGATTCAAAATACCACAACAGAATTGTAGTTCATTATTTTCATGAGTTGATAAATGAATTCAATTTAAAAGGCATTCATTTTCAAGAACAAAAAAGGAGAGATAACATCGATAATCCTGGCCGCTATTTTAAGGCTTTAAATATGTTTGGTAAAACCATTAGCTCCTCGTTTCATGAACTAGAGGAATTAGCGACTTGCGAGTTTGAATTTGATTACCATTTATTAAGTCCTGTTTTTTCTTCCGTATCTAAGAAAGGATATGAAGGAAGAGGTTTCGATGTCAACCACATAGATAAGAGAATTATAGGGATGGGAGGAGTTACTACAAGCAATCTGGCTGAGTTTATAAAACTAGGATATAAAGGTGTTGGTGTTTTAGGCGGGGTCTGGAATAGTGCTACTCCAATATTAGATTTTAACACCATGAAAGACTATTTTTTGCAAAACAATAAAAACTAAGTGGGTACCCAACAATACATACTAACTATAGCAGGTTTTGATCCTTCAAGTGGTGCAGGACTTACTGCCGATATAAAAACCTTTCAGGCCTTTGGTTTGTATGGCTTATCTGTATGTACAGCGGTGACTGTTCAAAATGATATCGATTTTAAAGCCGCCCATTGGGTAGACACTGAGGTTATTCTTAAGCAAATTGATACCTTGTTTGAACGCTTTACTATTGAAGTGGTGAAAATTGGACTTGTAAAAAATTGGGAATCATTAGTGAGTATACTCGAGCAGTTATATCAATATAATCCAACGATAAAAGTTGTGTTAGACCCTGTTTTAAAAGCAAGTGCAGGATATGCTTTTCACAGTGAAGATGATCTCAGCACACTGGATACTATTTTAGAGCGTATTTATTTAATCACTCCAAATTATGAAGAGATACAAAGCTTGTATGCTGATAAGTCTATTAAAGAAACCATTGCGCACATCAGTAGCAAAACAAAGCTGTATTTAAAAGGAGGGCATCGCGAGCATAGCTTAGGTTTAGATGAGCTATATTACAATAAAACAATGCAATTAAGCATGATGCCTAGTGAAACAGTCGTTTTTCCAAAACATGGCAGTGGCTGTGTATTATCTTCAGCTTTAGCGAGTACTATCTTATTAGGATACCCCATTGAAGCCGCAGCACTGCAAAGTAAAAAATATATCGAACAGTTTTTAAGTTCAAACAAAACGCTTTTAGGAGATCATTTCCCATTATCTTCAGCGTATAAAACAAGTAAAAGACTATAAAAATGATTCCAAAACTTCATTATATATCCCAAGGCCAGAGTGTTCAAGAACATATTGATAACATTCAAAATGCTTGTGCTTCTGGAGCAGAGTTAGTACAGTTGCGTTTAAAAGCTATAGACGAAGCTGCGCTTCTCGAAGCGGCCGAAAAAGCGAGAGCAATCACGAGCCATTTTCAAACACGTTTAATTATCAATGATTATTATAAAATTGCTAAAGCCGTAAAAGCAGATGGTGTTCATTTGGGCAAAAATGATAGTTGTCCTACCGTGGCGAGAGCCTATATGGAGCCTTGGCAAATTATTGGCGGTACAGCAAATACGGTAGCCGATTGTAAATCACTTATTGATAAAAAAGTCGATTATATAGGTTTGGGACCTTTTCGTTTTACGAAAACAAAAGAGAACTTGGCTCCGGTTTTAGGGCAACAAGCATATTCAGAAATTCTAGAAGCCTTAAAAACAACAACACCTATTATCGCTGTAGGTGGTATTACCTTAGAGGCTGTTCCTGAACTTTTAAAAACGGGGATTCATGGGGTTGCTGTCTCAGAAGAAATCACAAAAAACTTCAATATAATTAGTGAGTTTAACACCTTATTACGAGGCACGTCACTTTATGAACAATTGTGGAAACCAGATCAACCGGATCAACCAGATAAAAAAGAATAGCATGACAGACGTACTTAAAATAGCAGATAAAACTTTTAATTCCAGGTTGTTTACAGGCACTGGTAAGTTTAAAAGCTCAGAACAAATGCGTGAAGCGATTAGCGCTTCTAAAAGCGAACTCGTTACAGTAGCTTTAAAACGAGTAGACCTGAATAATGACGCAGATGACATGCTGGTGCATCTCAAAGACAACCACATTAACTTGTTGCCCAATACCTCAGGAGTGAGAACAGCAAAGGAAGCAATATTTGCTGCAGAATTGGCCAGAGAAGCTTTGGGGACGCATTGGGTAAAATTAGAAATTCATCCAGATCCTAGGTACTTGTTGCCAGACCCTATTGAAACACTTAAAGCTGCCGAAGCACTAGTAAAACTAGGTTTTGTGGTGATGCCTTATATTCATGCCGACCCGGTTTTATGTAAAAGACTGGAAGACGTTGGTGTGCAATGCGTCATGCCATTAGGAGCACCCATAGGAAGTAACAAGGGATTAAAGACGGTTGATTTTTTAGAAATCATCATAGAACAAAGTAATGTTCCTGTAATTGTAGATGCGGGCATTGGCGCACCTTCTCACGCAGCTTATGCGATGGAATTAGGGGCAGATGCAGTACTAGTTAACACAGCTATTGCTGTGTCACAAAACCCGGTAGCAATGGGAATTGCCTTTAAAATGGCTGTAGAATCGGGTAGAATGGCGTTTAATGCGAAATTAGCTCCAGTAAAACAACGGGCAGAAGCAAGTAGCCCTTTAACCTCTTTTTTAGATGCATAATTTTAAAGCAGTTTTTGACTTATACGATTGGGATACTCTCGAAAAAGAAATTTACGATTGCTCTGCTCAGGAGGTTCAAGCAGTATTGTCTAAAGATAAAATCACATTAGACGATTTCAAAGTCCTGATTTCTCCTGCGGCAAAGCCTTTTATTGAGCAAATGGCGCAACGAAGTCATGCGTTAACGAAGAAGCGTTTTGGAAATACAATCCAGATGTATATCCCAATGTACCTATCAAATGAATGCCAGAATATTTGTACGTATTGCGGCTTCAGTATGACGAATAAAATCAAAAGAAAAACACTTTCAGATAAGGAAATACTTCAAGAAGTCACCCATATTAAAAGCTTGGGGTACGATCATATTCTTTTAGTCACCGGTGAAGCAAATAGAACTGTGGGCGTTTCGTATTTAAAAAACGCAATTCGTTTAATTCGTGAACACTTCTCAAATATCAGTATTGAAGTGCAACCCCTGGATCAGGAAGAGTACGAAACCCTTATAAAGGAAGGCTTATATGCCGTACTAGTCTATCAAGAAACCTATCATAAAGCAACCTATAAAACACACCATCCAAAAGGTAAAAAATCTAATTTTGATTATCGCCTAGATACTCCAGATCGCTTAGGTAAAGCTGGGATTCATAAAATTGGATTGGGTGCTTTATTTGGTTTGGAAGACTGGAGAGTCGATAGTTTTTACACAGCACTTCATTTAAAATATTTGCAGAAGACCTATTGGAAAACGAAATACTCAATATCTTTCCCTAGACTGCGGCCACACCAAGGTGAAGTTGAGCCAAAAGTAGAAATGACAGATGCTGATTTAGTACAATTAATTTGTGCTTACCGCTTATTAGATGAAGACTTGGAATTATCGATGTCTACACGAGAAAGTGAAATTTTCAGAAATAATTGCATCAACCTCGGAATCACTTCTATAAGTGCCGAATCTAAAACAAACCCTGGTGGTTATGCGGTTGCGCCAGAATCTTTGGAGCAATTTGAAATTTCAGATGAAAGAAATACCGAAGCCATAAAACAAATGATACAATCGCAAGGATATCAAGTAATTTGGAAAGACTGGGAGCGAAATTATTCTGAATGAATGTCAAATGAATTTATCAACAGCAGAAAAACAACAATACAATCGCCATCTCATTCTTGAAGATATCGGGTTAGAAGGACAATTAAAATTGAAGCAAGCTAGTGTGCTGGTAATAGGTGCTGGTGGATTGAGTTGCCCAGTGTTACAGTATTTAACGGCTGCGGGCGTGGGCAAAATTGGTATTGTAGATGACGATACTGTAGACCAGTCCAATCTTCAGCGTCAAATACTATACAATCATAAGGATATTGGAATAAATAAAGCTGAAGCTGCTGCTGCGCATTTACAATTATTAAATCCGTTTATCTCCTTTGATACCTATAATACAAGACTGACAAAAGAGAATGCCTTAGCGCTATTCAAAAAACACAGTATTATTGTGGATGGTACAGACAACTTCCCTACGCGCTATTTGATTAATGATGCTGCGGTAATGCTAAACAGACCAGTCGTATTTGGTTCTGTTTTTAAGTTTGAAGGACAAGTTTCTGTCTTTAATTATAGGAATGGACCGACGTATAGATGTTTATATCCAACACCTCCAAAATCAAATGAGGTCCCCAATTGTTCTGAAATAGGCGTGCTAGGCGTGCTGCCGGGAATCATAGGAAGTTTTCAAGCCAATGAAGTACTTAAAATCATATTGGGTTTGGGCAACGTGTTGTCAGGCAAGTTGTTAACGCTTAATGCGTTGTCTATGCAACAATTACTGTTTTCTTTTGGGAGGAATTCGTCAATGTCTATAGACGCATTACAAGATGATTATGAAACATTTTGTGGCATGCCTAAAGCAGTAAAAGAAATAAGTTTTGAAGAATACAAAGCACAAGCTTCACACTTCAATCTTCTCGATGTTAGAACACAGACTGAACGCGATGAATTCCATATAGAGAGTATCCATATTCCTTTGGCTGAATTGGCTTTAAGAGTTCATGAAATTCCTCAAGACAAGTCGCTATTAGTGTTTTGTAAGTCGGGAGTAAGAGGCAAATTAGCTATTGAGATACTTCAAAATAATGGTTTTAAAGAAACCCTTGTAAATTTAAAAGACGGATTGCTAAACGGGGCGCTGTAGTCTTTCAAAACACTATGCATCCTAGTGTGTTTCTCATACTATTTGTGGTCAATAACAGGACCTGTACTAAAGATTATGAAACGATTACATCTTTTATCGACACTAAATTTAGTTCTTTATAATTAAGAGGTCGTGAATAACAAGACGTGTTTTATCCTGTAAATACACATGGAAAACCATATATTTATTGCTAAACGGAACGTTAGCAATCATTAAAAAAACAACACCAAGAATGAAAAAAATAAGTATCACAATCATTACACTTCTTTTTACTTTTCAAGTATTCAGTCAAAACAAAAAAATACTGATTAAAAATGTAACCATTATACCACTACATATTAATCAGTTATTAGAAAATAAAGATGTCATTTTAATAAATGGAGAAATTAAAGAAATTAGAGATCATATAGAAAAAGATACGACCACCTACGATTTAGGAATAATTGATGGACATGAAAAATATCTAATTCCAGCATACGCAGATGCACATGCGCATCTTTCAGAAAAGGAAAACCTAAACGCTTATTTCTTAATGAATTTACTTAATGGTGTTACTACTCTACGTTCAATGCGGGGGGAAATGTGGCATTTAGAAATAAATAAAAAGGGGGCCTTCACCCCAAAACTTATTCTTTCTTCTCCGCCAAGTTCAAGAAACGATAACCTATCGGGAATAGAGGCTAATAACATGATTTCAGCGTACAAAAAGGCTGGCTTTGATTTTATGAAAATCCTCTCTGTAAAAGATGAACAAACATTTGACTATTTAGTAGCATCTGCGAAAGCTAATGATTTTCAGCTTGCTGGGCATTGTCCATCCAGTGTGGGAATATTTAAAACCTGTAAAACCAATGTTTTTCAAAGTATTGAACATTTGGGCGGTTTTTTTCAACTTACCAATGTAGCAGAAATTAATTCAGCCATCAACTTATCTATTACAAAAAATGTTTACCACTGTCCAACCTTAGATTGGTACTTTACTGGACAGGTTTCAGAAGAAGAATTACGACACCGTTCTGGAGTTCCGTTTTTGCCAACTAAAATGGTGAAAAATTGGGAGAGTAAAATAGCTGCTCACTATGAAAAAACGACCAAAGATGAAAGAGAGACCGAAAGAAAAAAGAGCGAAAATCAATTTAATAAGCGGTTAGATTACTTGAAATACATATACAGGCAAGGCGGGAAGTTGCTATTAAGCCCGGACGCTTCAGGAATTTATGGCATTCCTGGGTTTGGCATTCATACAGAAATGAAACATTATGCAAATGCGGGCATTTCGAATTTTGATATTCTTAAAGCGACTTGCTATAATTTATCAGAAATGCTGTCTTCACAAAACGAATGGGGCACTATTAAGGTAGGTGCAAAATCAGATATGGTATTACTAAATACTAATCCTCTTAAAAATATTGAAAACACAAAAAATATAAATGGCATAATATTTAATGGCATGTTTTACTCAAAAACGGAGTTAGAAGAAAAACTATACTTGGAAAAGCGTTAGCTGACTTAATAAGTCTAAAAGAAATGCCAACAGACTGATCAAAATAGTTTAAATGAAAAAAAAATCTTTTTGGGATACAATATCAAACTATATAAAATTTCAAATAGTAATTGTTGGAATACTATTGTTTGTTCTTTTAATTTTAATAATCGGAAGAGTCATTTTTAATTAAAAGTGCGTTCAACCCCTAGAGTAACATAGTAAAAAGTTAGTTGGTGGATTGCATAACTTGCCTATGAATTAGAAAAAATGCGAACTAATAAAACTTGACTTAAACCACGCCTTACTTCACTATTCTTTCCACTCCAAACTCTCCATAATCTGTCTAATATCTTTTTGTAAATAGTGTGCTGCTGGAAGAATTGAATCGTAATTTGGTTTGGCGTAAAAATAGAGTGAACCCGTTAAGAAGTGATTAATACTATCGGTCACATAAAACTGAGATTGTGAAGCGGCATTACCACCAACATCGTAAAACATACCATAGACACGACGCTCGGGGTTTTCATATAAAAACTCTTCAATAGCATCTGCTTTCTGCGTGTGCTCTTGCGTAAAATTTTGGGCATCTCGAAGAAAGTTATTTAAGTTTTTCGGGTTGTTTTCAATGGCTTTATACGTTAAATAAATGGTGCCTTTTAATTTTGGGTATTCAATATTAACGCCATAACTAGTTGTTTCTCCTCCTAAAGTTTTTGTTTTTAGATTTTTGCCTAAGGCATTACGGTCGAAGGTGAATGGCATTTTGGCAAGGTCTTCTGTTTTATAAATGGCTTCAGGATAGTCTAAACGCAAATATGCTTTTGGTTTAGGTGTAGGATCCTCGTTACAGGATGTTAATTGGACACTAAAGACTAGTGTTATAATAAAATAGCTAAAGATTTTTTTCATGAAGTTTATGGTCTCATTTGTAGTGTTCAGTCTTACTTAGACAACAGCACGTCTCTTTTATTAATGCTCTATTCTAGATTACGGCAGCGAGATTTTTACGCGTTTAATGCGTTTTTTATCTAGTGCCTCAATAGTAAAAATATAATTTTCATAATGTATTTTACCACCTTGGCGCGGGAAGCTTCCTGAGATTTCTAAAATAAAGCCAGCAATGGTCTCTGCTTCTCCTTTTTTATCTTCAAAAAGAGAGTCTTCTTCTAGTTTTATAATTTTATAAAAGTCTTTTAAGGTGGTTTTACCTTCAAAAACATAGTTTTTATCATCTAGTTTTGAATAGATAATGTTCTCATCATCAAATTCGTCACTAATATCACCAACAATTTCTTCAATAATATCTTCTAATGAGACTAAGCCAGAGGTGCCTCCGTACTCATCAACTACAACGGCCAAGTGCACTTTCTTTTCTTGAAACTCAGCCATTAAATCATCCAACTTTTTATTTTCTGGCACGAAAAAAGGATCACGTAATAAGCTCGTCCAATCAAACTCTATTTTATCAATATGTGGTAGTAAATCTTTCACGTATAAAATACCTTCTATAGTATCTATACTGTCTATATACACTGGGATTCTGGAAAAACCATTTTCAATGACTTCAGTTATAATTTCAGCATAACTCTGTGTTTTGTTTAGCGCAAAAATATCTAAACGTGGGCGCATAACCTGTTTGGTGTCTGTATTTCCAAACGAAACAATCCCTTTTAATATTTTATGCTCTTCTTGTGTGGTATCATGTTCACTAGTTAATTCTAAGGCTTGAGAGAGTTGGTTGACGCTGAGGTTATACTTTTGTCTCCCTAATTTATTATGGATCCCTAAAGTTATAGCCCGCATGGGTATACTTAAAGGAGAGATTAAAAAATCTAATACACGAAGCGGGAATGCCATAAAAATAGCAAACTTTAGGCTGTTTCTGCTGGCATAGACCTTTGGTAAAATTTCACCAAAGAGTAAAATTAAAAAAGTAACCACAACAACCTCTAAAACAAACTTTATAAGCAGATTGGTTATGCCGCCAAACATAATATTACCTAAAAAAGCAAAAAGGATAACAATGGCAATATTGATAAAATTATTGGCAACTAAAATGGTGGCCAATAGTTTTTTAGGTTTTTCCAGTAGCTTGGTTATTATGGATAGTGCTTTAGAATTCTGGTGGTCTTCCGGTTCTATATCCGAACGTGTTAATGAAAAGAGTGCGACTTCTGCTCCAGAAATTAATGCAGAGCAAAACAGCAATACAAACAGCAGAATAACACTGGGAATTATCGAATAATCGATGGATGTTATTATGAAATATAAGGACGTGGGATCAGGATCCAATAGTTGAAGGTTTAGTTATTAAATTAGAATGGTAAATCGTCATCACTTTCTGCTTTACCCATGGTTTCAGACTTCGCTTCTGTTGGTTTTTGTGTTACAGCAGATTCACTTTCCTTTTTAGTAGTCAAAAAAGTAAAGTCGGTGGCTTGAATTTCTGTGCTATAGCGATCATTTCCAGAATCATCTTGCCATTTGCGGGTTTTTAAACGCCCCTCTATATAGACTTTATCTCCTTTGCTTAAATACTTTTCGCAAATTTCGGCAGCTTTATTACGAAGCACAATATTGTGCCATTCCGTATTGGTTACTTTTTCATTGGTGCTTTTATTGGTGTAGGTTTCATTTGTTGCTAATGGAAAACGGCCTACACAGCCACCACCCTCGAAATAATGCATCTTCACTTCATCTCCTAAATGCCCAATGAGCATCACTTTATTTAAGGTTCCAGACATAATTTACTTTTAGTTATGACAGCAAAATTACAGTTTTACTATTGATAAACTTAAATTTAAGAAAAAAAGAAAGACTTAAGTGTTTTAAAACTTAAAAATTAAATTGTTCAATAAAATTACTAATAAGAATAGGAACAGGAAAATCATGTATTTTTTTTACTGAAATACCTTCAGGCAGACTGGATTTTAGAGATACAATCCAAAATTTAGTGTACAAATGCTGATGGGATAATTTGTGAATGATCGCTTTTTCATTATATAGGGAAAGGTCAAAAACCTTATTTTTTAGTGGAATAAAATCTTTCAGGTGGTCTGCTATTACTGAGAATTCGACTGCTTTTTTCGACTCTATTAAAGGGAATTGGTATAAGTTTTGCCAAATGCCGCTGCCCTCTCGTTGCTCTACAATGGTTTTTTCATCTTCAGAAAGGATGACAATAAAATTAAAATATTTCTTTTTTACTTTTAAAGCCTTAAGCTTAACAGGTAAAACACCAATGTCGTTTTTTTCGAGTGCGATGCATGCGTTATTAAAAGGACAGTTTGGGCAGTCCGGATTTTTTGGTCTGCATAATCTCGCGCCAAACTCCATAACCGCTTGGTTAAACGTCGCTGGTTGCTTCTTGTCAATCAATTCTTGAGCCAACGCTTTAAATTCTTTAAAACCTTTACCTGTATTAATAGGGGTGTAAATACCATAAACCCTTGCTAAAACTCTGTATACATTACCATCAACGACTGCTGTTGGCTCATTAAAGCTTATGGAGGCTATGGCACTAGCAGTATAATCACCTACACCTTTTAGTTTTAGTATTTCAGTAAAGGTGTTGGGGAACATGCCGTTTAGTTCTGAGACTATATATTTTGCTGAGGCATGTAAATTACGTGCTCTGGAATAGTAACCCAGGCCTTGCCATAATTTTAGTACTTGAGATTCTTCGGCTTTAGCAAGATCAAAAACGGTTGGATAATTGGTGATAAACGCGTCGTAATAGGGTAACCCTTGAGCAACTTGGGTTTGTTGTAAAATGATTTCAGACAGCCAAATATAGTAGGGATTTGTAGTGTTACGCCAAGGGAGGTTGCGCTTATTAACTGAATACCAGGAGATTAATTTCTTAGATACGTTCATTTATATGAAAAGATTCGATTGCAAAAGTAAATCTTTATAGTATTAAATTTTAATGAATTAGGTTTGAAATATTGAATATTAAATGCCTATATTTGCCCACCCTTAAAAAGAAATAATAACCCAAATAAGAAAAGAAAATGACTAAAGCTGATTTAGTAGCAAAAATTTCTGAGAAATTAGGAATTGAAAAAGGAGATGTGCAGGCAACTGTTGAAACATTCATGGAAGAAGTAAAAACATCTTTAGAAGCTGGCGATAACGTATACCTAAGAGGATTTGGTAGCTTTATCATTAAAACAAGAGCTGAAAAGACAGGTAGAAACATTTCTAAAAATACAACTATCAAAATTCCAGCACATAACATTCCGGCATTCAAACCTGCAAAAGTGTTTGTAGAAGGAGTGAAAACTAACGTTGACGTAAAGTAATTACAACATAAACGAATTATTAATTTAAAACCAAAGATCTTATGCCAAGTGGTAAAAAAAGAAAAAGACACAAGGTTGCAACGCACAAGCGCAAGAAGAGAAGACGCGCTAATCGTCACAAAAAGAAAAAATAATTCAAAAAAGTAGTTTTTTAAACTACTTTTTTGGTTTGTTAAAAACAATGTTCTTTGAAAACGAACTTAACAGTACTCATGTAAAACCTTGCGTGTGGGTTAGGTTCTTCGGATTTTTTCAAAATCCTGTGATTGTCTCATTTGCGTGAGACATGACTATTCGGTAAAATTTACCGAATAAAATATGTATAATCCATCTGTTGTATCTAACGGTATAACGGATTAAAATTAACAGTATGAATAAAGAATTGATTATTAGATCTAATTCTGAAGGTGTTGATTTTGCCTTATTAAAAGATGGAAAACTAGTAGAATTACATAAGGACGAAGATAGTAACAACTTTGCTGTTGGTGATGTGTTTATTGCCAAAATTAGAAAAGCTGTTCCTGGACTAAATGCTGCATTTGTAAATGTAGGTTATGAAAAAGATGCTTTTTTGCATTATCATGATTTAGGCCCAAAAATATCTTCACTCTTAAAATTCACAAAAAGTGTAAGCACAGGTAAATTAAATGACTTTTCTTTAAAAGACTACCCATTTGAAAAAGATATTGATAAAGACGGCAAAATTGCTAATGTCTTAAAATCAAATCAATCGATGCTGGTACAAATTGTTAAAGAACCGATATCTACAAAAGGCCCTAGAATAAGCTCTGAGCTTTCTATTGCTGGTAGATATATTGTTTTAGTCCCTTTTTCAGACCGTATTTCTATTTCACAAAAAATAGAAGATAAAGCTGAAAAAGACAGACTTAAACGCTTGGTTCAAAGCATAACTCCAAAAGGTTTTGGAGTTATTGTACGTACAGTAGCCGAAGGCAAAAAAGTAGCCGAATTAGACAAAGATTTACAGAATTTGCTTGGTCGTTGGACCGCAATGTGTAAAAAATTAAATAAAGCACATCACCCGACCAAGGTATTAGGTGAGTTAAATAAGGCCTCTTCAATTTTAAGAGATATTTTTAACGACAGTTTTACAGGAATTTATGTAGACGACGAAGCGCTTTATATTCAAATTAAAGATTATGTGCAAGAAATTGCACCAAACAAAGAATCAATAGTTAAACTACATCAGTCTAATGTTCCAATTTATGAAAAATTTGGAGTGGAAAGACAAATTAAAACCGCGTTTGGAAAAACGGTTTCAATGGCAAAAGGAGCCTATTTAGTAATAGAACATACTGAAGCCCTTCACGTTGTAGATGTAAATAGTGGTAATAGATCCAATAAGTCCAACTCTCAAGAAGACACAGCCTTAGAAGTTAATTTAATTTCTGCTACAGAGGTTGCAAGGCAACTTCGCCTTCGTGACATGGGAGGTATAATTGTTGTCGATTTTATTGACTTAAATAAAGCTGATAACAGAAAAAAACTCTATAATCATCTTCGTGATGAAATGAAAGATGATAGAGCCAAACACAAAATATTACCGCCAAGTAAGTTTGGATTGATTCAAATTACAAGACAAAGAGTAAGACCAGAAATGAACATTAAGACTAGGGAGGAAAATCCGGATGCTGTTAATGGAGTGGAGGTCGAAGCTCCAATAGGAATATTATCTAAAATCAATCATGATTTAGAAATTTTATTAAAAAAAGACTATACTAAGGTGACTTTAAACACACATCCTTTTATAGCAGCCTTTCTTACAAAAGGTTTTCCATCTATTCGTTCAAAATGGTTTTTTGAACACAAAAAATGGGTCAAAATTCAACCTAGAGATGCTTACACATATTTAGAATATCATTTTTTTGATAAAAATGGTAAACAAATTAAATAACAATAAAAAAGCCACATCATTTGATGTGGCTTTTTTTGTTGCAGTTGGTTTAATGCTCTTTTTAAGAATTGGTTATAATTCAAAAGTGTTTAATTATTAGAATGTGGTCCACCACTAAGGATCCTAAATTCGGTTCTACGGTTAAGCTGGTGCTGCTCTTCGGTGCAGTTATTAGCACAATTTACAGTTAATTCATTTTCACCTTTTCCGGCACCTGATATTCTTTTAGGGTCAATACCTTTAGAGATAATGTACTGCACCGAGGTTTTAGCACGACGGTCTGAGAGTGCATTGTTATACGCGTTAGAACCACGAATATCTGTATGAGATGTGGCATAGATCACCATATTAGGGTACTTTGTCATGGCCTGTACCAGATTGTCTAATTCAAATGCAGCTTTGGCAGTGATGTTAGATTTGTCAAAATCAAAATAGATTGGATTTAACACCACTTGTTCTATTTCAATTATTTTCTCGATAGGATCTAAAGCAATCACCACAGCTACTTCTTCTTCATTACTACCAGGAATAGTTAATGTGTTGTTTTCATACTCACTCATGGTGACTTGCAATGCTGTGCCTTGCTCGCACGCGATTATGTATTCTGCTTTACCTTCGCTATCGGTGGTTTTAGTAGAAAGTATATTGCCTTCGCCATCTAATAAAGAAGTAGTAGCACCAGTAACAGTTTTTTTCGTTTTAGTATCGACTACCGTTGCTACAATTAAAACATCGCAAAGCGGGCGTATTTTTTTAATAGCATAAATATCATCACCACCTTTACCGCCATCTCGGTTTGAGGACACAAAACCATCTTTGGTGACTTCATTTATACGGAATGCAAAATCATCACCATTAGAGTTCACAGGAATCCCAACATTGCGAATAGGTGCTAGTTTACCGTCAATTTCTTTGGTATAAAACACGTCCATTCCACCAAGTCCTAGATGCCCGATAGAAGAGAAGTATAAGGTGTTGTTGCTGCTAATAAATGGAAACATTTCCTGGCTTTCAGTATTTACTTTTTGTCCCATATTTACGGGGGTTCCCAAGTGCCCATTAGGGCTAATAGGTGCTTTGTAGATGTCAAACTTTCCAAAGCCTCCAGGCCTATCGGAAGCAAAATATAAGGTACTGCCATCTGGGCTCACACTAGGATTTTTAATAGAGTAGTTACGACTGTTAATAGAAAGTGGTTCTATCTTAGAAAATGTACCACCGCTTTTTGAAGCCTTATACAGGTGTAGGACACTGTAGTTGGTGTTTGATACGTAATCTTTTACATAGACATCTTCAAAGAAACTCTCACGCGAGAAGTATACTGTTTTTCCATCAGGTGTAAATGACATCAATCCTTCATGGTATTTGGTATTCATCTGGTCACCCAGAAGTGTTTCATTATGGTAAGTACTATCTTCTGCTAAGGTAAATTCATAGAGGTCTAAAAAGGGCTGTTGGTTCCAACCATAGGTTTTTCTGGCACTATTTCTGGCGGTTGTAATGTATAGTTTGCCCTCCTGAAACGTGCCACCAAAATCTGAAACGGCAGAGTTGAGAGCCAAATTCTGGATGTTAAATTTTTTACCTCTATCTAATATTTTTGGTAGATAATTGGGATTAGCCATAAACATCATGGCTCTATCATCACTTGGACGCATGGATGCAAACTTTTGCATCTGCTCGTTTGAAGCTTCATATTTTCCATTGGCCTTAAGCATTTCAGAATACTTAAATATTAGTTCAGGTTCAGCGTTTGTTTTTAAGGTTTTCGCAAAATAGCGTTCGGCTTCAGTGGTGTTGAATATATTGTAATTGGCCTCTGCTAATCTGCCGTAGACATAAGCATCTGCTGTTCCCTTTTCAACTAATTTTTCATAGGCTGCGATAGCTTCTACGAATTCAAGTTTAGCAAAATGTTTGTCGGCATTTTTAGTGTCTTTATTTTGTGCTGTTACACTAAAGCTGGTAAGAATGATGAGGGCTATAATTAATTGTAATTGTTTCATTTTTAGTTAGCTTAGAGTGATTAAAAATAACGAGGCGAGCGTGAAACTTTTCTAGGAAGATTGATATCGAAATTTATAAAGATCTCATGTGATGTGTTAGTAACCACATTGAGTTCAGACTGTATGGCATCGTAGGCATAGCCTATGCGCATATTAGGCGATATCATAAAGTTGATCATTCCAATGAAGGAATCGTCAACTCTGTAACCAGCACCCACTTCAACGAGGTCGTACATGAATAGGTTTAGGTTAATATCGTAACTCACAGGCGCATCAAAAGCAAATTTTAAAAGCGCGTGTGGTTTTAATTTAAAATGCTCCGAGAGGTCAAACACATACCCAGCGGTGGCAAAGAGATGTTCTACCTCAGAGCCTATTTTGTTTCCATTAAAATCTAAATGCGTACTGTTTAGAATGTTTGGCATCGAGAAAGAGACATAGAATTTATTTGGAGTGTAGAAATAGAGACCCGCGCCAATATTAGGTGTGGTTTCGTTAATATCCTGAGAAAATAACGGATCGTTCTCATCAATAGTGTCTATAGATCCAGTCCCAATATCGTGAAAGGTTGCTCCAGCTTTTAAGCCAAAGGCCATTTTTGTATTACTACTTATCGGTAAGGTGTATGAGAAATCCACATAAGCATTGGTTTCATTTACAGGCCCTACTTCATCACTAATGAGAGAGAATCCTATACCTACACGATTCCCTACAGGAGAATGTATGGCTAGGGTTGCAGTGCTTGGTGCGCCTTCTAGACCCACCCACTGGCTGCGGTAGAGTGCGCCTATAGAGAGAATTTCACTTGAGCCGGCATAGGCAGGATTCACCACATTCATGTTGTACATGTACTGCGTGTATTGTGGATCTTGTTGGGCTTGTACGGCTAAACCGACTAGGATAACGAGATAAAATAGCTTTTTCATGTTATATATTGGTTTTTCTAGCCGCTTTTTTATCCTTTTCAGGACTACGTAATCAAGTTATTACTAAACTATTAAAAATGACGAGTAAAATCAGAAAAATATAATGGGTTAAGTGCTTTTATTAACGACTAAGGCCTAAGTTTACTTAGAGTTATAATATATTTAGTTTAAAATAATTAGGGTGCTGGATTAGGAATGTTGGAGTGTATCGCATTTATATCATCTAATAATGTATCGCTTAAATCTATAGAGATACTAGCAATATTTTCTTTGAGCTGTTCCAAATTTGTTGCTCCTATAATATTACTGGTAACAAATGTTCTTTGATTTACAAAAGCTAAAGACATTTGAGCAAGAGACAGGTTGTTTTTCTCTGCTAAGCTCATGTATTGTTTTGTTGCCATTGTAGCTTGTTCGCTGCTATAACGAGAAAAACGGGGAAATAATTTTAAACGTGCGTTATCTGCTGCTGTATTTTTTATATATTTTCCAGAAAGTACGCCAAACGCCATAGGAGAGTACACTAATAAGCCAATGTTTTCTCGCATTGAAATTTCTGCCATATCGCCTTCAAAAACACGGTTTATTAGTGAGTAAGCATTTTGTATAGTAATTGGTCTCGGTAAGTTACTGTTTGTTGATTCTTCAAGATAGCGCATCGTTCCCCAAGCTTTTTCATTAGATAAACCAATATGACGCACTTTCCCTTCTTTGATTACCTGATCGAGACCTTCTAAAACCTCTTTAAAATTATCTTTCCATTGGTCATCAGGGTTATGTTTGTAATCTCTAATACCAAATGTATTTGTGTCACGTTCTGGCCAATGTAATTGGTATAAGTCAATATAATCTGTTTGTAATCTTTTTAATTCTAAATCAACGGCTTCTTTTATAGCGCTTTTACTGAATCCAGTCGTACGAATGTGAGCTGTGTAATCTCCCGGACCAGCTATTTTTGAGGCCAATACTACCTTATCTCTATTTCTGGATTTTTTTAACCAGGTGCCTATAATTTTACTGGTTCTGCCAGATGTTTCGGCTGTGGCAGGAACAGGATATAGTTCTGCAGTATCAATGAAATTAACACCTTGGTCCAAGGCATAGTCAAGTTGCAAATGTCCTTCGGCTTCAGTATTTTGGTTTCCCCAAGTCATTGAGCCTAAACAAATCTTACTAACTTTAATAGAAGTGTTTGGTAGTGTGGTGTATTTCATAATTGATGCTATTTAATTTTTATATAAAGATAAAACCTGCTTTTTTTAATGTGAACTAAATTATTTAAATCTTTGTTAAGATCCTGCTTTAAGGATAACTCATAATTGTTTTTTAGAAAGAAATCGTAAGTACTTCTTTAATGAAGTGGCGTCCTTTATTATGAAACATTAAATATGTTAAGTTCAAGTTTGCTGTACACCCCTTTTTGTGAGATCTCAAATCAATTTTGAGACTGCATTGCAGAAAAAGATAAGCGGTTAGCTTAAGCTTTAGGGAACCCTTCTGCCATCAATAAGGCGCTTAAATGCTAGAGGTCTAATTCTAACAAAATAGGACAGTGATCGCTATGTTTAGCTTCGGTTAAAATAACAGATCGTTTAATTTTATCCTGTAACGGTTTTGTAACCATTGCATAATCTATACGCCAGCCTTTATTGTTTGCACGCGCATTTGCACGATAGCTCCACCATGTGTATTCTACACGATCGGGATTAAGAAAACGGAAAGAATCTATAAGGCCACTATCGATAAAACCACCAATCCATTCGCGTTCTACTGGTAGAAAACCTGAAACGTTTTTCATTTTAGGGTTATGAATATCTATGGCTTCATGACAAATATTATAATCGCCACAGACCACTAAATTAGGAATTGTCTCATGCAAATTAGTCACGTAGTCTTGAATTTCTGCCATATAATTAAGCTTAAAATCTAGACGATCGAGATTTGTGCCAGAGGGTAAATACATACTCATAATAGAGACATTGTCAAAGTCGACGCGCAGATTTCTACCTTCAAAATCCATAGTTTCAATACCCGTACCATATGCTACATGATTAGGCTTGGTTTTACTTAAAATGGCAACACCACTATAACCTTTTTTTTGTGCACTGTACCAATAATGGTATTTATAACCTGCTTCTTCAAATAAAGTAAGGTCTAATTGCTCTTCCATGGCTTTAATTTCCTGTAGGCAAACGACATCTGGATTGGCACTTTTTAACCAATCTATAAAACCTTTATTAAGCGCAGCGCGTATACCATTTACGTTGTATGAGATGATTTTCATTACTTTTTAAATAAAATTGATGAGATCCCAATTCAGATTGGGGTCATTAGCTTTAGTTTAAAGCTAACTAATTTTAGCTAAAATAAATAATGCCTTACTTTTACACCATTAAATGCTCACGATTTTAAACACAAACTATCAACAAAATATAAACCTTCGTTTTTAGTTTACTATGTATATGAAGTTTACCGTTTCAGTTTTATTCTTTTTATTTGGAGTTTTTGCCATCGCGCAAGAACAGGAGTCCAATTATAAGCAGAAAACGGTTGCATTTACTCAAACGATTGCCATTGATAGTGTGAGTATTAATCCGAAAGACTTTAAAGTAACCTTAAAGGACGCCACAGTTTTAGACAGTACTTTTTACGATGTTGATTTTAGTAAAGCCATTCTGAAATTTAAAACCCCTGTTGAAGCCGATTCCATTCGTATTCAGTATTTAAAATATCCTGACTTTTTAACCAAAACCTACAAACAGTTTGATGAGGCTATTATAGTGGAAAATAATAGTAAACTAAATCAATTGTACCGTATTTCTCAACCGAATACTGAAAATAACTATAAGCCTTTTGATGGTTTAACCACTAGCGGCAGTATATCGCGGGGCGTCACCATTGGGAACAATCAAAACTCGGTATTAAATAGTGAGTTAGATCTTCAAATAACAGGAAAACTAAATGATAAAGTATCACTGCGAGCCTCTATTCAAGATGCGAATATTCCATTACAGGAAAGTGGGTATACGCAACGCCTTGATGAGTTTGATCAGGTTTTTGTTGAGATTTTTAGTGACCGTTGGAATATTCGTGCAGGCGATATAGATTTAGAGAATAACGCGTCTTATTTTGCTGAATTTTCTAAGCGGGTGCAAGGTTTGTCTTTGCAGGCCCGATTAGGAGAAGACGATTCCCAGACCAATTTATTTGCAGCTGGCGCCATTGTACGTGGCCAGTTTACAACGAGTCAGTTTACAGCGCAGGAAGGCAATCAAGGCCCCTACAAATTAAAAGGTCCAAATGGTGAATTATTTGTGCTTATTGTTTCTGGCAGTGAAACCGTTTATGTGAATGGTATTGTTGTAAATCGGGGTGAAAGCGAAGATTATATTATTGATTATAATGCTGGAGAAATTATATTTAATGCCACGTTTCCCATTACGTCAGAGATGCGTATTACGGTAGATTACCAATTTAGCGATCGCAATTATTCGCGAATTGTCGCGTATGGTGGCGGAAATTATAACAGCGAAAAATTTGATATTGGTGTGTCTGTTTTTTCAGAAAATGATGTAAAAAATAATCCCTTACAACAAAATCTGTCTTCAGAACAAGTCGCTATTTTAAGTGACGCAGGTGATGAAAAGAGTGAAATGGTAGCGCCTTCAGAAGTAGAAGAAGCCTTTAATGAAAACCGTATTTTATATAAAAAGGAAATTATTAATGCTGTCGAAGCTTTTGTGTTTTCAAACAATCCTGAAGACACCTTATTTAGTGTACGTTTTACAAATGTTGGTGAAAACCAAGGGGATTATAGGGTTAGTAGTATCAATGCCATCAATACTATTTATGAATATGTAGCGCCGGTTTTAGGCGTTCCGCAAGGTAATTTTGAACCTATTGTACAATTGGTGGCACCAGTTAAATTGCAGTTGGCAGTTATAAATGGTAGTTATTCACCTTCAGAAAAAACAAGTATCAATTTTGAAGTCGCTGCGAGTAAAAATGATTTGAATCTGTTTTCAGAAATTGATGACCATGATAATAATGGCTTGGCCACAAAACTGAGTGTTAGGCAATCCTTAGTAAAACAAGATAGTTTATGGAATTTGGAAGCTTTTATTGATACAGATTTTATTCAGCAGGAATTTAGAAACATTCAAGGACTCTATAACCCTGAGTTTAATCGGGATTGGAATATAGACGCACCGTCACTTACTGGGCTTAACAGTGCTCTAGGAAATCAATTATTGTTCTCGGCGGGAGCTAAGTCGTTTCATAATAAAAAAGGGCATGCTAATTATTTATTTGAACATTTAAGTTTTTCAAATGGGTTTAATGGCAATAGACATTCGGTAAATGCCCGATTATTGTTAAAAAAAAGGGTTACTTTAAACAGTAGCACCAGTATTTTAAATAGTAATGCTATACAAACAACCTCTACTTTTTTACGAACACGAAATGAAGGACGTTACAGCTTTAAAAAAGCATGGCTTGGCGGACGCTTTTCGGCAGAAAATAACGAACAAAGAACTGTAGTTACAGATACCCTTACCAATTTAAGTCAGCGCTTTAAAGCGTACGAGATTTTTACGGGTATTGGTGATAGTACGACTGTTTTTACTGAAGTGGGTTATAAATATCGCGTTAATGATAGTTTACGGAACAATACTTTAAAACGGGTGAATACATCTAATACCTATTACTTAGATTCACGATTTATTAAAAACAAGCGAACTAATCTCTCACTTTACCTTAATTATAGAATTTTGAAAAATGAGGAGAAAACGGTTGAAGATGAGCCATCACTAAATTCTAGATTGCAATACAGTCAGCAATTTTTCGAAAACAAAGTACAATGGACTACTGTTTTTGAAACCAATTCTGGCACACTACCACAACAGGATTTTACTTATGTTGAAGTAGAGCCTGGACAAGGGGCTTATACTTGGAACGATTATAATGGGAATGGAATTCAAGAACTAGAGGAGTTTGAGATTGCTCAATTTCAAGATCAAGGCAGTTACATTCGCGTATTGTTGCCAAATCAGATTTTTATAAAAACGCATCAAAACAGATTGAGTCAAACCTTGACCTTGAATCCAGGGAATTGGATAAATTCTGAAGCTAAGACCAAGCAATTCTGGTCTCATTTTTATAATCAGACCAGTTATTTAATAGATAGAAAAATAAAACGTGAGGGAAATAATTTTAATATCAATCCCTTTGAAAGTGATGATGACAAGCAGTTAGGACTTCAACTTAACTTAAGGAATGTGTTGTTTTATAATCGAGGGAAGCAACATTACACAACGTCTTATACTTTTTTAAATAATTCCTCTAGAAACACCTTGTCTGTTGGTTTTATAGCCAATACTTTAAAGAGTCATCAATTGAATTTTAATCATAAATTTGCAACCAGTTGGTTGTTTAATTTTCTAACAGGCTTTGATGAGAATGAAAGCGAAAGCGAGAGTTTTACAAGTAAAAACTATAAGATTAACGAGTCGCGCTTTAACCCGAAGTTGTCTTATTTAATTAACGATGATGCCCGTTTTGATGTGTTCTATCAATATACCAATAAAGACAATACTATTGGTAGTAGGGAACAGTTAAAACAGCAAAAATATGGGGTCTCTTTTGCTTTAAATAAAAACGCAAAATCGGCATTGTCTGGAGAGTTTAATGTGTTTTCAAACACTTTTGAAGGGAATTCAAATTCACCCGTAGGCTATCAAATGTTAGAAGGCTTACAACGGGGTAAAAACTTTACTTGGAGTCTTTTGGCACAACAAAAAATCACTAAGTTTTTAGATTTGAATCTCACTTACTTTGGAAGAAAAACGGAGACAAGTAAAACGATACATACCGGTAATGTGCAATTGAAAGCCTATTTTTGATAGATTTTAATTCCCGTATTGTTCTGGTAATGCTTCAAAAATGGCTAAAGGTATGGTTGTAGAACAACAACGAGATTCTAAATATAGTGTGCAGCCCAATATAATTCCTTTTCACTTATATTAACAAGGCTTATATAAAGCCATCATAACAAATAATGTTGAGAGGGCGGGACTTTAATAGATGCCTACGCCTTAAGGCTTCTGGAAGTTAAGTCAAATCAGTATTATTTTGAAAAAATAAAGCTTAACATTGGAAGAAAAACCAAAAATTTTATTGAAATTATATGCTGATAAGATTTAAAAGGCGGGCAAATTATAGCAAAAGGGACGTCTATAATCTTATAGAAATCACTAATTTAAATAAAGTAGTCAATGGATAAAGTAAAGGACATAAGTCATAGTGAAAATCTCATCTTTGGTAAACGAACAGAACTCTATTTTGCCATCCTTTGTGGGGTGTTCTTAAGCTTAGGTTTTTTTATAGAAAAAGGGCTTGACCTTCCACGTTGGATTGCAATATTAAGCTATGGAATGGCTTACTTTTTTGGGGGGTATTTTATTTCTATTGAGGCCTATAAGAAAATTACTAAAGGAGGGTTTGATATTGATTTTTTAATGATTGCTGCGGCTATTGGAGCTGCTTATATTGATAGCTGGGCAGAAGGAGCTTTACTTTTATTTCTTTTTAGTTTAGGACACGCTTTAGAACATTACGCTATGAATAAAGCTCAAAAATCTATTGAAGCCTTAAGCGATTTATCACCCAAAGTAGCATTGGTTAAAAAGAACGGTCAAATTATTGAAACTCCAATTGAAGATTTAAAAGTTGGAGACACTATAGTAATAAAGCCCAACTCTAAAATTGCTGCAGACGGCGTTATAATAATGGGTAATAGTAGTATAGATCAAGCACCAATCACAGGCGAGAGCATGCCAGTAGACAAAACCGCAATTACGTCAATAGATAATTTACCAGAATTTAAACACATTGATAAAACTCATGTCGTATTTACAGGAACCATTAATGGCGATAGTAACTTAGAAGTTCGGGTGTTAAAATTGAGTCAAGATTCGACAGTTGCAAGATTAATTAAAATGGTAAGTGAGGTTGAAACCCAAAAATCACCAACACAGCGCTTGACCAAAAAATTCGAAAAGTGGTATGTGCCTATTGTGCTAATTGTAGTTACTCTTTTATGTTTTGCCTATGTAGTTGTTGACGAAACCTTTAAAGAAAGTTTATACAGAGCCATAACGGTTTTGGTTGCAGCCAGTCCCTGTGCCTTGGCTATTTCCACACCGAGCGCAGTGCTTAGTGGTATTGCACGAGCAGCGCAAAAAGGAGTGTTGATTAAAGGAGGAAAAGCCTTAGAGGATTTGGGGACTATTAGCACTATTGCATTTGATAAAACAGGAACCTTAACAGAAGGTAAGCCTAAATTAACAAACGTAATTGCTTTAAATAATTTTGAAGAACAAGAGTTGCTACAAATCGTTTTGGAGGTTGAAAGTTTAAGTAATCATCCTTTGGCTAAAGCTATAGCCAAAGATATTGAAGCACTCCACAATATACAATTTAAAGATCTTGCGCGTGAAATAGAAGGGATCCAAGGAAAGGGAATTACTGCTAAATATAAGGATTCGAAAGTTTTTATTGGAAATTTAAAATTAATGTATGACGAAGGAATAACTGTAGATACTATTGTAAAATCAAAAATGGAGGGGCTCTTACGCGATGGACACACCATGATGTTAGTTGCCTTTAAGAACGAACTCATTGGTTTAATTGGCGTTATGGATGTGCCTAGAAAGACCGCAGCCAACACACTTAAGAAATTAAAGTCTATTGGCATTAAACGCATGATAATGCTTACTGGAGACCATCAAAACGTAGGAGATGCTATTGCAAAACAAATAGGTTTAACAGAAGTAAAAGGTAATTTGTTGCCAGAAGATAAGGTCGCTGAAATTAAGAAACTATTAGCAAGAGATGGAAAAATCGCAATGATCGGAGATGGGGTAAATGACGCTCCTGCAATGGCTTTAAGCACAGTTAGTATAGCTATGGGAGCAGCAGGAAGTGATGTGGCTTTAGAAACTGCAGATGTCGCACTCATGTCTGATAAAATTGAAAACTTACCTTTTGTAATAGGTTTGAGTAGGGCTTCAAAACGCATTATAAAAGAAAACATTTTTATTAGTTTGGGCGTTGTTGTGGTATTGGTTCCTGTGACTATTTTGGGATTGACTAATATTGGCTTAGCCGTTTTATTTCATGAAGGTTCAACAGTAGTCGTAGTTTTGAATGCACTGCGATTATTAGCCTATAAAAAGTAGTTTTAATTTCAAGAACACAATTAAAAATAAGTTTTCTTTTCTAACGCAACCTTATGGGTCTTTCTGTATCTAATAGGGTATGAGTATTGATAATCATACCTGAATCAATTTAAAAACGAAACATTTTATGAAGAAATTAGTCGTAGTATCCATTTTTGCCTTATTATTTTCAATGCATGCTCAAGCTCAGGAAGAAGCAGGCTTCGAGACAAGCTCTGAGAGTCAAAATGAACTTAAAATTAATACTACAAACCTCATTATTTTTGGTTTTGTTGATTTGGCTTATGAGCGTTTATTAAACGAAGAGTCCTCTGTAGGTTTAAGTATATTGTTTGCAACTGATAATAATGATGAAAACGATTTTGATTACTACAGAACATCTTCTGCAACAGGTTTCTATAGACACTTCTTTTCTAAAAAATATGCAAAAGGCTTTTTTGTTGAAGGTTTTGGTATGTTACATCAAGCGACAGAAGATGTATATGTAGCCTATAATGAAGTTGATGGTTTTGGAGGACGCTATGAAGAAAACGAGTATACAGACTTTGCTTTAGGTGTTTCAGTTGGTGGTAAATTTGTTAGCAGAAGAGGTTTTATAGCAGAGGTTTATTTGGGTATAGGTAGAAATTTAGGAGGACAATCAATAGACGTGAATGTTGTAGGTCGCGGCGGTATTTCTTTAGGTTATCGCTTCTAATCTAAATAAAAATAGATTATAAAATAAAACACCCAAACCGAAAGGTTTGGGTGTTTTTTATTTTTGTGATATTATTTTTAATATCTGTAGTGTTCTGGTTTGTATGGTCCCTCTACTTTTACACCAATATAGTCTGCCTGGTCTTTTTTCAATTCAGTTAATTCAACACCAATTTTTTCTAAGTGTAATTTAGCTACTTTTTCATCTAAATGCTTTGGTAACATATAGACGTCATTTTCGTATTTACCGCTGTTTTTCCATAATTCGATTTGTGCTAACGTCTGGTTAGTAAAAGAGTTACTCATTACAAAACTTGGGTGACCTGTTGCACAGCCAAGATTTACTAAACGCCCCTCAGCTAAAAGAATAATGTCTTTTCCATCAATAGTGTACTTGTCAACTTGAGGTTTAATGGTGTCTTTAGTATGACCATGATTTTTGTTCAACCAACCCATTTGTATTTCGTTATCAAAGTGGCCAATGTTACAAACAATAACTTTGTCTTTCATAGCCTCAAAATGCTCAGCACGAACAATATCTTTATTTCCTGTTGTAGTAATTACAATATCACTATTGCCAACAACCGTTTCTAATTTTTTAACCTCGAAACCGTCCATAGCCGCTTGTAAAGCACAAATAGGATCTATTTCTGTAACTGTTACAATACTACCAGCACCTTTAAAAGAGGCAGCAGTACCTTTTCCAACATCACCATAACCACATACCGTTACGCGTTTTCCGGCAAGCATAATATCTGTTGCACGACGAATAGCATCTACTGCACTTTCTTTACAACCGTATTTATTATCAAATTTTGATTTTGTTACAGAATCATTTACGTTAATAGCTGGCATTGTTAACGTGCCGTTTTTAACACGTTCATAAAGTCTGTGAACACCTGTGGTTGTTTCTTCAGATAAACCTTTAATACCTGCTGATAATTCAGGATATTTATCTAAAACCATATTGGTTAAATCACCACCGTCATCAAGAATCATGTTTAACGGCTTACGATCTTCACCAAAGAATAAGGTTTGCTCAATACACCAATCAAATTCTTCTTCCGTCATGTCTTTCCATGCATAAACAGCAGTTCCTGCCGCTGCAATTGCTGCAGCAGCTTGATCTTGTGTAGAGAAAATGTTACAAGAACTCCAAGTTACTTCTGCACCTAAAGCTTGTAGTGTTTCAATTAAAACAGCAGTTTGAATCGTCATGTGCAAGCAACCAGCAATACGCGCACCTTTTAAAGGTTGCTCATTGTTATATTCTTCACGTAAACTCATTAAACCTGGCATTTCTGCTTCAGCTAATTCAATTTCTTTTCTTCCCCACGCCGCAAGCGACATATCTTTTACCTTATTAGGTACGTAGACAACTGTTTTAGTACTCATATTCTTTAGTTCTTAATTTTTATAAAATGAAACGCCTTTGGGATTAGCACTTAAAATGGTTAAATTCGCTACCAAAATGCAAAATCTGCCAAGGCAGTGCAAAGATAATCAATAACATTAAGAAAACTAAATGCCACTGTATAAAACCATTAGTGTAAATTCACAAACTACTGTTAAAATATGGAAGATTGAAGAGTCTTACAGTGATTTAATAGCACCAATAGCATTAAAACCTGAAAGCGAATTACGTGTATTAGGAATGAAAAGTGAATTACATCAACGTGGATTTTTAAGTGTTCGTCATTTGTTAGCCGAATTTGGTTATAGCGATTTAGACTTGTTTTATGATGATAATGGAAAACCACATCTTAAAGACGGAAAGCACATTTCTATAACACACTCTTTTACATTTTCTGCAGTCATTATTAGTGCTGTTGAAGTGGGAATTGATATTGAAAAGCAACGCGAAAAAATCGCCATAATAGCAAAGAAGTTTGTGGCGTATGAGTTTCAGTATTTGTCTGAAACTGATGAAGATTATATAAAAAAACTAACAGTTATTTGGGGCATTAAAGAGTCGCTTTACAAGCTTTTTGCTACGCCAGGTATGTTGTTTAAAGCGCACTTTTTAGTTATTCCATTTGTGCTTGAAGACAAAAAAACCAAAGCTTGGATAGATTATAAAGGACTAAAAAAAGACTTCAATGCACAGTTTTTAGAGTTTGAAGGTTTTACCTGTGCTTATACTTTGGCAGAATGAAAAGTATTTTAGAAAACATAAGAGCTTCAGCAGAAAGAAAGGAGCGGTTATTAGCTGTTTTAATTGACCCAGATAAGTTTATAATAAAAGAATTAGCACAGTTTATAGAGCAGGTAAATAATTCTATTATAACGCATGTTTTTGTTGGAGGAAGTGCGGTAGAAGATAATATTACTCAAGCTTTAGTTTCTGCTATAAAACCATTAACAGCGTTACCTATTGTTTTATTCCCAGGCGATGTCTCTCAGATTTCTAATGATGCGGATGCTATTTTATTTTTATCATTGGTCTCTGGTAGAAATCCAGAATACTTAATAGAGCAACATGTAAAGTCAGTTTCGAAATTACGAAACATGGATTTAGAGGTGATTCCAACGGGCTATATCTTAATTGAAGGCGGTAAAGAAACAGCAACATTAAAGGTCACAAATACAAAACCATTAAAAGAACAACAACATATTGTAGACACTGCAAAAGCTTCCGAATTATTAGGTATGAAATTGATTTATCTTGAAGCGGGAAGTGGCGCACATCTGGAAGTTTCGGCTAAAACAATAAAAGCAGTAAAAGAAGATATTAAAATCCCGCTACTAGTAGGTGGAGGCATAAGAAGTAAAGTGCAACTTGAAAACGCCTATAGCGCTGGAGCAGATTTAGTAGTCATTGGAACTGCTTTTGAAGACAACGCAGGTTTTTTCGAAGAATTAAGTGATATAAAATAACCAACGGAATAGATAAGGGGTTGTACTCAAAAGGATGCGTGAGCAGTCTAAACCTCTTTTTTCTAATCTCTAATAGCTTATAAAAACATGAAAATATCAGTAGAGTTAACACTTAGTCCGTTACAAAATGAATTTGAGCCAGCAATTATTCATTTTATAAAAAAACTTAGAGCTTCAAATTTAAAAGTACTGGAAAACCCTTTAAGCACTCAAGTCTATGGGGACTATGATAGCGTGATGCAGGTGCTTAATACAGAAATAAAAGAAGCCTTCGCGTTAATGGACAAAGGATTACTATTCATGAAGATTGTAAAAACTGATAGGCACGACTATGAATCACATTTTTGATTTACTCTTTAGTCAGTATGCCGATTACGAAACTGTAGACATTGTTTTAGAAATTGTGGCTGTTATTTTTGGTTTTTTGTCGGTTTTGTATTCTAAACAGAATAACATTCTTGTGTTTCCAACAGGTATTGTAAGTACGCTTATTTTTGTCTATCTCTTGCTTAAATGGGAACTTTTGGGCGATATGATGATTAATGCATACTATTTTATCATGAGTGTTTATGGATGGTATATTTGGAGTAGTAAAGTAGGTCACACTCAAGTTACTCCAATTTCCGCCACAACGAGAAAGGAAAAAAAATGGGGGATTGTGCTATTTATAACGACCTTACTTTTCGTTTTTATTATATATAACGCATTTGGGAAGTGGACAAGTTGGATTGCTTATGTAGATACCTTAACAACTGCTATTTTCTTTGTCGGGATGTGGCTCATGGCTAAGCGTAAAATAGAAAACTGGTTACTTTGGATTATTGGTGATCTTATTTCTATTCCTTTATATTTGTATAAAGGCTTTACATTTACCAGTTTTCAATATTTAGTATTTACAATTGTTGCGATATATGGCTATTTACAATGGAAGAAAATCTTAAACAAGAACCTACAAACTGTATAAAAATCGTTTTGGTAGGTCCGGAATCTACGGGAAAAACAACATTGTCTAGGCAGTTAGCGCGTTATTATAATTCGGTTTGGGTGCCTGAGTATGCGCGTGAATACCTTCAGAAAAAATGGAACAATGAACGTAAAACTTGTGAACCAGTAGATTTATTGCCCATAGCAATGGGTCAAATGAAACAAGAAAATGCGCTGGCAAAAAAAACAGATACGGTATTGATTTGCGATACTAATTTGCTGGAAACTAAAGTGTATTCCGAAGAGTATTACTCAGGGATCTGTGATCCCGTTATAGAAAAATACGCGTTAAAGAACACCTACGATTTATACTTTTTAACGTATATTGACACGCCTTGGGAAGGTGACGATTTGCGAGATAAACCCGAAGAGAGAGCAAAGATGTTTAAGGCATTTGAAGTGACTTTAGAAAAGCATAATAAACCTTATGTTTTGTTAAAGGGCGATAAAAAAACACGTTTGGAAATGGCGATAAAACATATTGATAAATTATTGAATAATAAGCATTGAATTTTACAGAAACACATATAAAACAGATTGAAAGTAAAGGTTTAACTGTTGCTAAAGTTAGAAAGCAATTAGAGTTATTTAAAACGGGTTTACCTTATGTGAATTTAAAGTCTGCAGCAGTTTTAGGTGATGGTATTATACAATTTTCAGAAAAAGAGAGCCAGTATTTTTCAGTGTATTACGAAAATAAAAAAGACACGTTAGATATTGTAAAATTTGTTCCAGCCTCCGGGGCAGCCACCAGAATGTTTGAGTTTTTATTTGAGTTCTTAGAAAGCTATTCAGTAAAAAAAGAAAGTATCAACGCCTATATTAATAAACATAAGGACTCAGAGTTATCACTATTTTTGGTTGGTTTAGAAAAATTGCCGTTCTACGAGACACTTATAGAGGCAGTTAAAACTAATTGTCCTGATTACAGCGTATTACCTAGAGATGAACAAGTGTTGATTTTAGTAAAAACCTTGTTAGCCGAAGATCAGTTGAATTATAGTTTTTATCCTAAGGGGCTGTTGCCTTTTCATAAGTATAGAGACCATTTAGCTACTGCTTTCGAGGAACATTTATTTGAATCCGCACTTTACGCGGCTACAAATAATAGAGCAAAACTTCATTTTACCATTTCAGAAAGTCATAAACCTATTTTTGAAAACGAATTTAAAAGAATAAAAGAGGTTGTTGAACGTAAAACCAAAACAAAGTTTGATATTAGTTTTTCTTGTCAAAAGGAATCTACAGATACTATCGCCGTAAATTCAGAAAATGAAGTGGTAATAGCTGCAGATGATAGTCTGCATTTTCGACCTTCTGGACACGGCGCTTTGTTAGAAAATTTAAATGCTATAGCAGCAGATATTATTTTTATAAAAAACATAGATAATGTTGTTGTTTTTAAATATGAAGCTGAGGTTGCTAAACATAAAAAAATATTGGCAGGTATCCTTTTAGAAATCCAAGGTCAAGCCTTCAAATATTTAAAAGTATTGGAAGAAGAGGAGAGTTCTGAAAAGGATTTATTAGAAATCTCAAGATTTGTACGTAAAAAGTTAAACGTCATTTTTCCTGATGCGTTTGAAAAATTTTCTAAAAAACACCAAGTAGCTTATTTAAAAGAAAAATTAAACAGACCTATTCGTGTTTGTGGTATGGTGAAAAATGAGGGGGAACCTGGTGGGGGACCGTTCTGGGTTAAAGGTGAAAGTGGGGAAGTCTCTTTACAAATTGTGGAATCTGCACAAATCGATAAAAAAAATAGTTATCAAAAAAACATTCTAAAAAATGCCGTCTATTTTAATCCAGTTGATTTGGTTTGTGGCATAAAAGATTATCAAGGTAACGTTTTTGATTTAGCCCAGTTCGTAGATGAAAAAAGTGCATTTATTACCATGAAAACAAAAACAGGAAAAGATATTAAAGCATTAGAATTGCCTGGACTTTGGAATGGGAGTATGGCCAATTGGAATACTATTTTTGTTGAAGTACCAATTATTACTTTTAATCCAGTAAAAACAGTTACTAACTTACTAAAACCAACACATCAGGTAGACTAATGTTTAACGAAGAAGCACTCATAAAAGAATTTAATTTCAAAGGCATACGGAGTTCAGGAAGCGGCGGGCAACATGTAAACAAAGTCTCTACTAAAATTGAACTGTCTATCAATGTATTACAATCTTCAGTATTAACGGAAGAACAAAAAGCTACAATTTTAGAAAAACTATCAAACCGACTCACAAAAGACGGGGTGTTAATGCTACAATGTGGTGAAAGTAGAAGCCAATATAGAAATAAGAATTTAGCGATTGTCAGGGCAATTCAGTTACTAAAATCGGCCTTAATCATTCAAAAAAAGCGTTTGCGAACAAAAATACCTAAGGCTGTCGTTATGAAAAGACTCAAAAACAAACGTGTGAAATCAGAAAGAAAAGCGACTCGACGAAAACCAGATTTGGATTAGTTTTTTCCCTTCGAATAGCGTCAGTTTTTGAACCAAAAGACTATAAAGTAGCAAAAAGGAGTTACTTAGCATTTAAAATCAAAAAATCTATCCTACCTTTGTAATGTTCTCAAAAAAGGGGTGCCATAATATCGGCTGAGATCATACCCACTGAACCTAGAACAGGTAATGCTGTTTAGGAATATTAAGAATTATAAATGTCTCTTCGAGCAAGATTGAAATGAAACTATTTTTTCATTGAAAGTACAATGTCAGGTCAGCGCAAAGTTTCTATTATAATTCCAGTTAATTTTTATATTAAAGAATAATCACCTCTTTTTATTCGTAATTTAAATGTATTTCGAATGAAATTTAATTTCAAAAAACCAGTTTTATTTTTAGTGCTTTTAGTAGCAGCAGATGTTCTATCAGCTCAGGAAATAAAGCAAGACTCCACTAAAGTTGAAACCTTAGAAGAAGTGTTAATCCAGTCTATTCGCGTAGACGCCGATTCGCCAATCACGCACTCTAATATAAGTAAAGAAGCCCTTGAAAAGCGTAATTTAGGTCAGGACATTCCTATTCTTCTTAATTATTTGCCATCTGTTGTGACTACCAGTGATGCAGGAGCAGGAATTGGTTACACGGGTATTCGCGTGCGTGGTATTAGTTCACAATCTACAAATGTTACGATCAATGGTATTCCATATAACGATGCTGAAAGTTTAGGAACCTTTTGGGTTAATTTGGGAGATTTTACCTCTTCGATAGAAAGTTTGCAACTCCAACGCGGTGTGGGAACGTCTACTAATGGTTCTGGTGCTTTTGGAGCTAGTATAAATGTACTAACAGATGCTGTGTCTAAAGCGGCTAATGGTGAAATTGCAAACAGTTTTGGGAGTTTTAATACCAGAAAACATACTGTAAAATACAGTACAGGTTTATTAAATGACCATTTTGAAATAGCGGGAAGGTTGTCTCAAGTAAATTCAGATGGTTATATAGATCGCGCGTCTTCAGATTTGAAATCATATTTTTTACAAGGGTCATACGTTGATGATAATACTTTAATTAAAGCGATTGCTTTTGGTGGTAAAGAAGTTACTTACCAATCTTGGTATGGTTTTGATCCAGCATCTATTGCTGCAATTGGAGAGAATCCTAATTTAGACGAAAACAGAACTTTTAATATTGCAGGAATACAGTTTGACGACGCTGGTAATTTTGAAGGCTATTATGACAATCAAGTTGATAATTATAATCAAGACCATTACCAACTACACTGGAACGAAAAGTGGGACAATAATTGGTCCTCTAACATAGGGTTAAATTATACCTACGGAAGAGGTTATTATGAAGAATATGTAGATAATTATTTATATTCTAATATTTATTTTGGACCAGATGCTCAATTTAGTTTTCTAAGTCTAGAACCAATTACTGTAAATGGTGAAACAGTAGATTCTCAAGATTATGTGAGAAGACGCTGGCTAGACAATAATTTCTATGTAATAAATACGAATATAAATTATAAAGACGAAGCACTAAATTTAACAGCGGGTTTTTCTTACAGTACCTATCATGGTGATCATTTTGGTGAGGTAATTTGGTCGCAATACGCCATGAACTCTAACATTAGAGACCGTTATTACGATGGCGATGGGGACAAATACGATTTTAGTGCTTTTGCCAAAGCAACCTACCAACTAAACGATAAACTAAGTTTATATGGTGATTTGCAGGTGCGTACCGTAAATTATGATACTAGTGGAATAAATTCGGACTTGGTGTTGTTTGAAATTGATAAAACCTACAGTTTCTTCAACCCAAAAGCAGGATTGTCATACAATTTAAATGACCAAAACAACTTCTATTTTTCCTATGCAAGAGCGAATAGAGAAGCCAGTAGGAGTGATTTTGAAGGTAACCCAGACATCAAGCCAGAGCAATTAAATGACTTCGAATTAGGCTGGAGACATAAAGCAAATACATTTACATTTAATGCTAATATGTACTACATGCTTTATAACGAGCAATTAGTATTAACAGGCGGAATTGATGATGTAGGAGCTCCTATTCGTGGTAATTCTGGTAATAGTTCGCGTTTAGGAATAGAATTAGAAGGGCTTATAAAAGTGACTGATAAGTTTAGTCTGCAACCAAATATGACATTGAGTTCTAACAAAAATGATGAAACCGTGGTGTCTAGAGATGGTGCTTTGGTTAACTTAGGGGAAACTAATATTTCGTTCTCACCAGAAGTTATTGCAAGCAATGCCTTGGTTTTTCAACCAATAGAAAACCTTCAGCTTTCATTTTTAAGTAAATATGTGGGAGAACAATTTATGGGAAATACAGATTCTGAAGCGTCAAAACTGGAAAGCTATTTTGTGAATGATTTTAATGTCACGTATGAGATTAAAATGACTAAAATTTTCAAATCTATTCTATTATCGGGGCTGGTTAATAATATTTTTGGTGAAGCATATGTCTCTAATGGTTACTACTATAGCTATGATGACGATTTTTCAGTACCAGGAACAATAACAACCATTGAAGGTGCAGGCTATTACCCGCAGGCTAAGCGAAACTTCTTATTAGGAGCTACCTTAAAGTTTTAGATAAAGTATAATTAATCAGTTTTAACCAAAAACTCACCTAATAAAAGACAGTCCTAAGGGCTGTCTTTTTTAGTTGTTAAACACGCGAATAATAGCTCCGCTAACTTCAACGTTATAGCGCACTAAAGTATATTGTCCTGTTGTGCCTTGTTGTGGAGCTCCACCTAAAACTTCATAAGCGTTTCCATCGTCGCAACCACAAGTAGCTATTATGCCATTAACAGAAAGCGTAGTGCAGGAATTTATTGGATGGTTTGGATCGCTTAATTCAAAAGCACTATAGGCATTACCGCTAAAATGAAGGATGACGCCATTAATGCCTGCATTATCTATAATCACATTATTGTTTGGAAATTGCAATTGATTATACTGAGGTAAATTTGTGTTTATGCTGGTGCCAGTATCAAAAACAGCGCGTGGAATATTTGGGTTGTTACTTTGATTGTTATCGTCATCATTCTTGCTACACGCAGACAATATTACTGCAATAATAAGAATGAATAAGGGCGTTTTATTTTTCATTTTAAGGTTTCTTTTTTAGCAATGCAATTTACAATAATCTCATTAGAGAGTTAAATATTTTGTATATTTGTATTAGGATCTCGTGTGTGCGAGATTTTTTTATGCTGAACAAGATTCAGCCTCTTTTTGTTTATTAAACGAAGAAGTTATGAGTAAAGTATCCTATTATACGCCAGAAGGCCTAAAGAAATTAAGAGACGAGCTAAAACAATTAAAAGACGTTGAGCGTGTAAAAGCATCAAAGGCTATTGGCGAAGCACGTGATAAAGGTGATTTGAGTGAAAATGCAGAATACGATGCAGCAAAAGAAGCACAGGGTATGCTGGAAATGCGTATTTCTAAATTGGAAGACCAATTGGCTGGTGCACGAGTGATCGACGAATCTCAAATGGATACCTCAAAAATATTAGTATTGTCTAAAGTCAAAATTAAAAACCAAACCAATGGCATGGAAATGAATTACACATTGGTTGCCGATGGAGAAGCAGATTTGGCCTCAGGCAAAATTTCTGTAAACTCTCCTATTGGTCAAGGGTTGTTGGGTAAAACGGTGGGCGATGTCGCAGAAATTAAAGTGCCAAATGGAACTGTTAAGTTTGATATTATTGAAATAAAACGGTAATTTTTCTTTTCCGTACTAGACGGTATTTAAAACAACACAATCTTAATATAATTCCTGTTTTCACTGAAAAACTTCAGTAATGCAGGAATCTTTTTTTATCTTTAATTTTAATCTGAAAAACCAACAGTATGGCCTCTATATTTACTAAAATCGTTAACGGAGAAATCCCATGTTATAAAGTTGCAGAAACCGATTCGTTTTTGGCCTTTCTAGATGTGAATCCAAATGCTAAAGGGCATACCTTATGTATTCCAAAGAAAGAAACGAACAAACTATTCGATTTAGATAGGGTGGAATATGCCGGTTTAATGGAGTTTTCACGTTTAGTTGCTATTGCTATAGAAAAGACCGTGCCTTGTAAGCGTATAGGTCTTTCGGTTATTGGATTAGAAGTCCCTCACGTGCATGTGCATTTAATTCCCTTAAATTCAATGGAAGATGCTCGTTTTATAAATAAAGTAGCTTTAGAAGAAGAGGACTTTAAAGCTTTGGCACAAGCGATTCAGGCTAATTTATAAGTCGTAATAAATGCGACTAAAATAGCTATTGTAATGGCTGCACTACCAAGCAAAACCCAAAATAAAGGCTTCATTTTTTTTGAGGATTGTTTTGGCTCAAAAGCTTTCATTTGATAGTCGTAAATGCGCTCAATATCTTCCGTCCAACGCTCAGGATAGATTTCAGTATTACAGGTAGTGCAATGCATTTGTGTTGAAATATTCTGAGTGATTGACTTTGAGAATTTAGTATCAATAAACTCCTGTTTAAGCGTCAATTCTAAACCGTCTGTACTATAACATTCTGGGCAGTTATTGATAAGCGAGACTGCTTTTATGGTAATCCATTGGTCCTTCATAAATCACAAAGTTTTAAGACTGATTTGCATAGTGGTTCCTTTTCCAATTTCTGAATATACTACTCTAATTTTTCCATCGTGAAAATCTTCAACGATACGTTTGGCTAAAGATAAGCCTAATCCCCAGCCACGTTTTTTACTCGTGTAGCCTGGTTCAAAAATAGTATTAAATTCATTTTTTGACAACCCTTTTCCAGAATCAATCACATTTATTTTTACACGGTTTTCAAGTTGAGAGATTTCAACCTTTAAATTGCCTTTTCCTTTCATAGCATCAATAGCATTTTTTACTAAATTTTCAATCGTCCAACTATACAGTTGGCTATTTAAATTTACGTAAATAGGTTGGTTAGGGACGTTTATACTAAAATTAATGAGCTTAGACGAACGCGTTTTTAGGTATTCATAAGAGGTTATCGTTTCAGCGACAATATCTGCTTTTTTAAGCGTAGGCAGGGATCCAATTTTACTAAAACGCTCGGTAATGGTTTGTAGCCTATCAATATCTTTTTCAATTTCTTTAATATATTCTGGGTTTACCTGTTCTATCTTCAAAATTTCAGCCCAACCTATTAAGGAGGACAAAGGGGTGCCAATTTGGTGTGCCGTTTCTTTTGCCATTCCAGACCATAGCTTGTTTTGTGTTGCTATTTTAGAGCTTCGGTAAAAGAAGTAAACAACAGCGCCAAATAAAAAAATGATGAGCAGTAAAGCGAGAGGATAGTATTTTAGTTTGTTTAAAACCATAGAATCACCATAATATAATTTACCTATTTCTATAGTTTCATTTGTTTCAGGATCAACATAAGACAGTGTAATGGGCGTATTTTCTTTCTCAAACTGCTGAATTAATTGATTAACATACGTCGTGTCTTTGACTTTTTGCTCATCAATATTCATGGTGCTTATTTGTCGTTCAGAATTCACTAAAATTTTAGGAATCAAACTGTCTGAGAGTATGATCTTATCAACGATGGGGTTTACGTCATCTGTTAAGAAGCCTTTTTGAAATTCAGCCTGAGCCATGCTCCAAATATCCATTTTAATACGTTGTTCTTCCTTAAATTTTTGGAAGAATATATACGTATTCCACAAGATAAGAGAGATAATAGCAAATGAAGCGATAATTATAATCCAGCGAATAAGTTGTCTGTGTCTTGTAAAAAACATACAGTTTTATTTTTGTGTGGTAATATAATGTAAAACTGTTAATAATATTGTGCTATAGTCTCCCAAATCATTTTTATAACATTTACAGATTGGCTACATTTGTGGCATAAAATTAGTCCATGACGTCTTTTGAACCAAAGGAATTAGAAACCGCAGCATTACACGGGTATTTATTAAGTGCAGTAGCACCTAGACCTATAGCATTTGCTAGTACAATAGACGAAAACGGAAACCCGAATTTATCGCCATTTAGCTTTTTTAATGTGTTTAGCGCTAATCCACCAATTATGATTTTTTCACCCGCACGCCGTGTGAGAGATAATACCACGAAACATACATTGGAAAATGCGGAAAGCACAAAAGAAGTTGTGATTAACGTGGTAAATTTCAACATCGTTCAGCAAATGTCCTTAAGCAGTACAGAGTATGCAGAGGGCGTAAATGAGTTTGAAAAGGCGGGATTAACCATGCTGAAAAGCGATTTGGTCAAACCCTTTCGCGTTGCAGAATCGCCTATACAGTTTGAATGTAAGGTCAATGAGATTATCAAACTAGGCACTCAAGGTGGAGCTGGTAATTTAATTGTTTGTGAAGTGGTTAAATTGCATATTAATACTGATGTTCTAGCCGAAAACGGAAGTATAGATCAGGAAAAACTGGATTTAGTCGCACGTGCGGGTGGCAGTTATTATAGCCGAGCGAAAAATGGTTTTTTTGAAATTCCTAAGCCATTGTCTACATTAGGCATTGGTGTTGATGCGTTGCCAAATAGCGTGAGAACAAGCAAAATTCTTACAGGTAACGATTTAGGTTTGCTGGGTAATGTTGAAAAGCTGCCAAGTAAAGCTGTCATTACAGCATTTGGTGAAAAACATGACATTTCATCACTCTCTGAAGTAGAGAGACATAAAAAGGCACAACATTTGCTGAGTTTTGGAGATGTAGAAAGTGCGTGGAAAGTATTGTTATTATAACAGTACGATTGAGCTTATTTAAGGGTTGCTGCTTAAACGAGTGCATTATAAATGAGACGAATATTTAATAATTATATAGATAATGGAAGTACAAGGTAAAGTAAAGTTAATTGGAGAAACTCAGACATTTGGAAGTAATGGGTTTAGAAAAAGAGAATTGGTTGTAACGACAGAAGAACAATATCCACAGCACATTTTGGTGGAATTTGTTCAAGATAAATGCGATTTATTAAATAACTACAAAGAAGGTCAAGATGTAAAAGTAAACATCAACTTACGCGGTAGAGAATGGGTTAATCCACAAGGAGAAACTAAATATTTTAATTCTATTCAAGGATGGAGAATAGAAGGTGTGCAAGCTGGAGCGCCTACAGGAGCCCCAGAAGTACCACCAGCTGCTTTTGAGCCAGCAACCGACTTAAAAGAAGAAGATCACGACGATTTACCTTTTTAGTAGATTTGTCATTTCCGCAAACGCGGAAATCTTATAAAACTTTACCTCGGTGATACTTTTCATCGGGGTTTTTTTATTTTAGTAAATTAATAAAGTATATGCAGCTCTTAACCCAACAACTCATATTCCCAGAGGTCAATGAGGCCGACGAAGAAGGCTTGCTTGCTGTAGGTGGTGATTTGTCTGTTGCGCGCTTAATTATCGCTTACAACAGTGGTATTTTTCCTTGGTTTAATGAAGATGAGCTGATTTTATGGTGGTCACCAGATCCACGGTTTGTTTTGTTTCCTAAAGATTTAAAAGTGTCAAAAAGCATGCAGCAATTCATGAGAAATTGCGATTATGAGGTCACCGTAAACAAAGACTTTAAAGCTGTTATTACCGCATGTGCCAAAGCAAAACGCGACGGACAATCAGGTACCTGGATTACGAATAATATGATAGAAGCCTATTGTGAACTCCATGAACTTGGCCTAGCAAAATCCATAGAAGTCTGGAAACAAAATGAACTAATAGGTGGCTTATATGGTGTCGATTTAAATAATGGTGTTTTTTGTGGTGAGAGTATGTTTGCTAAAGAAAGTAATGCCAGTAAAGCAGCATTTATCACGTTTATTCAAAACTCAGAGTATAAGTTAATCGACTGCCAGGTGTATACCAGTCATTTGGAAAGCTTGGGAGCCAAGGAGATTTCTAGAGGGGCCTTTTTGGAGTATTTAGACTAAACCACGTCACTGTAAGAGATTTTTGATACAGGACAAAAAAGCATATTGAGGCGTCTTTAATATTTAGTTCTCGATATAGAATTCTTAATAAATAATTTCATGCGAACGAACAATAGTTATATTTACCAAAGCACTCACGCTTTATGATACCTAAAACACCCAATCTCATGATCATTGACCATGCCCGTGGCTTGCATATATGCATAAACAACTGTGCTGCCTACAAATTTAAACCCGCGTTTTTTTAAATCTTTACTTAAGGTATCGCTTAAAGGGGTGTTTGCAGGTGCTGCTTTATAATGCTTCACTTTGTTTTTTATCGGTTTCCCATCAACAAAGCTCCAAATGTATTTGCTAAAACTGCCAAACTCTTCTTGAACTTCCATAAACGCTTGGGCATTAGATATGGTCGCATTTATCTTTAACTTATTTCTTATGATACCTGCATTTTGCAGTAAAGATTCTTTTTTAGTCTCACCGTATTTTGCAATTTTTTTGTAATCGAAAAAATCAAAAGCTAAACGAAAGTTTTCACGCTTACGTAAAATGGTAATCCAGCTTAATCCAGCCTGAAAGGTTTCCAAAATTAAAAATTCGAATAACTGGTGGTCATTATAAATGGGAACGCCCCATTCGTTATCGTGATAGGCCTCGTACAAATCATCTCCAATACACCAGCCGCATTTGTGTGTTGTCATCGCTTTTTATTTTATGTCCATTATGGGTTGTAAGGAAATTTATATTGTGCTACTAATGTAACAACTGTTACTTAATAGTTATAAAAGTAACCTTATTTTTGTAGTATGGAAGCCACTAAGAACATAGATTTAAAGACAATTATAACCAATAGTTTACTGAAAGCGACAAGCTATGAGGACTATAGGGCGTTGGTAACACGATTAGTTGAAGCAGGATCTACAACGGGAAACGAAAAAACCGAAGCTTTAGCGAATTACACCATGCTTAATGACAGGCGTATGAAGCGTTGGGATAAAACAATTAAAGTTTCAGAAGGCATTAAAAAGGAGATAGAAAAGTTAAAAATAAATCAAACCTGGTTAGTTTTAACTGAAAGTTGGTGCGGTGATGCGGCGCATTTATTACCTGTAATGCATAAAATAGCAGCATTAAATGATGGGATTGATTTTAAGGTCGTTTTACGTGACGAGAATCCTGAATTGATGCATCAGTTTTTAACCAACGGAGGGCAGGCCATTCCAATGTTAATACATATTGATAATGAAACAGGTACTATAAAAAACACCTTTGGGCCACGACCAAGTGAGGCCACGAGATTAGTAAACGCATACAAAGCAGAACATCTTACTTTAACACCAGAATTTAAAGAAGCGTTACAGCTTTGGTACAACAAAGATAAAGGTCAAACCGCCATTAATGATTTACTTAGCATAATAAAGTAAGTGTTTGTAACATTTGGAGTGGTATGCTTTTTCAAGTATTTAGTGTCAAAACTTTTTGCTCATACGAAGTACTTCTCGAGACCATTTTGAGAACCATCAAAAGTACTGTAAGTGATAAAACGGGGGTTATCTTCCTTCAAAGTTGAAGGTAATTGTACCTATCTGAGACGCTTTCGAAGCACCGTTAAATCGTGCTTTTTTAGCAAATTCTAAAGCATGTTCCTGCAAGCATTCGTTATTAGAATTTGAGGCATTATTTATAGAGGTGTCTATTACTTTACCATTCGCATTTACTGTAATGTTTACTACAATTTTTCCATTGGCATCACATAAATAAATTGGAATGGGTAAAAACCCAGCCGTTCTGTCTTTAAGTGAATAACTAATAGAACTGTTTTTATTTGCTACAGCTTGAGATTTACTATTCTGAGCCGCATTTGAGCGCTTCTTTAAAATACTGTTAACACTTTCAAAAGCAGTAAGTTCTTCATTTTGCATGGAAGCATCCGCAGTGTTTTTTGGTGCGGTCTTAATTTCATAAGGCTCTTCTTTGCTATTCGTTAACCGTGGATCCTCAAAATCTTTTGGTGGTGCAATGGGTTTATAGGCCTCTGCAAAATGCTTATAGTTTTCTGTTTCGTTAAAGCCTTTATTGGTTTTTGGGGAATTGTCATTATTGATGTCCGCTGTTTCTTCAGTCTCTTCTAAAATAGTTTCAGGAGTAACGTCAATAATCATTTCAGCAACGTCTTTGTTGTAGGTGCGGAATTCAATACTAACCACAGAAAGGGTCATAGTACAGACTATTAAGATCGTGATGGCTAAAGCTTTATTTGAATTATTCAATTTCAAGTAGGTAAAAATTAATTATAGATTAAGTAGCGAGTGCAATATATACGATTAAAACGAAAAAAAAGACTAAATCGTCTAATTATTAAGGTTTTAACTTTTTAATAAATTCTTCAATGGATAGTGCATCATCAACAGTAAAGTTGCCAATTTTTGTGCGACGCAATGCTGAAAGATGCCCACCAGAGTTTAAAGCTTTGCCAAAATCATGCGCTAATGAGCGAATGTAAGTCCCTTTACTACACACCACTCTAAAAGCGATAGTATTGTTATTAATATGGGTGATTTCAAAAGCTTCAATAGTGATTTTTCGAGATTTTATGTCAACGGCTTCTCCTGCTCTTGCAAATTCATATAAGCGTTTCCCGTCCTTTTTTAGTGCAGAAAAGACTGGTGGAAACTGATCGATCTCCCCAATAAATTGTTTGGTGGTTTCATGTATTAAAGCTTCTGTAATATGTTCTGTTGCAAAGGTTTCGTTTATTTCGGTTTCTAAATCAAAAGAAGGTGTGGTACTGCCCAAAACAATAGTACCTGTGTATTCTTTAGTTTGACCTTGAAAGCTATCAATTTGCTTGGTCATTTTGCCCGTGCAAATCACTAATAAACCAGTCGCTAATGGGTCTAAAGTACCAGCGTGACCCACTTTTATTTTTTTAATATTGTAGGCTTGACGAATTTCCCAGCGCAGTTTGTTTACTGCCTGAAAAGAAGTCCAGTGTAACGGCTTATCTATTAATAAAACCTGTCCGGCTTGGTAGTCTTCTGCAGTCATGAATTTAATTAAATAATGAAAAGCCAATAGCGATTAGCCCTACGATGAAACAGTAAATAGCAAAGTACTGTAATTTACTTTTCTTTACGATAGCAATCATCCATGTACACGCAAATAATCCTGCGATAAAAGCAGCAATAAAACCAGCTGAAAGTGACATAATATTATTGCTTTCAAAAGACAAATCACCACTCATGATATCTTTTGCAATTTTTCCAAAAATTAAAGGCACGACCATTAAAAAGGAAAAGCGTGCAGCTTTTGTTTTATCGTTTCCTAATAATACCGAGGTAGATATTGTTGCTCCAGAACGTGAAATACCAGGAAGCATGGCTATGGCTTGCGAAACCCCTATTATAAGCGCGTTTTTAAAAGAAATCTTTTTGTTTGTGTCTTTCGCTTTATCAGCTAGATAGAGCAATAAACCAGTAATAAGTAGCATAAAACCAACTAATAGGATGTTCCCTCCAAAAAATTGTTCAAGTTGTTCTTCAAAAAACAAACCAACAAAAACGGCGGGTAACATTGAGATAATAATTTTTATTACAAATTGGCGGTCTTCATTAAATTGAGGTTTAAATAGCCCCTTAATAATTTCTAAAATATCTTTTCTAAAAATAACGAGGGTACTTAAGGCTGTCGCGAAGTGCAAGACTACAGTAAATAAAAGGCTTTCTTCTGGCACAGAATGATCACCCAAAATGGCTTTGCCAAGTTCTAAATGACCACTTGAAGAAACGGGTAAAAACTCAGTGAGTCCTTGTACAATACCTAAAATAATTGAATCGATGATATTCATTGGGCAAAACTATCAAAATAGAATAAAGAAAATAATGTTCTGTAGTTAGTTTTTAGCTTCCGGATTTTTAGATCGCGTTAATATCGCATAAATCTGAATGCCAAAGCCTATTAAAACTAAAGTTGGTGCGAGACGAATACGTCTCCAATGAAATATGTCTTCGTTAAATACATTTGGGTCGTCACTCCCGCCACCAGACATTAAAATAAAACCAATAACGATGCATGCTAAACCTATAAACATGAATTTATAGTTACGTCTTCCAAAGATAAATTCACTATTATCTTGTGTGTCTATTTCTTTACGTTTTTGTTCTCCCACAGTAGTATTTACTTAAGTTCTGAAAAAATAATATGATCACAACAGTACGTTGTGTGCTATGTTCTTAGGTTACTATAGTACCCAAATTTTTTGACTCCTGCAAAGTAACGGTTTTATTTAAAACTTTTGCGTGTCGTGTGCCTAAATTTAATCGGAGTTCGAAACCAGGTTAACTTAGTGGTATGCGCTATGATTATTATGAAAGCGTATATCTTTTAAAGGATTTTCCATAATAGCTACGATATAGCTAATTGTTAACTACCAATACTTTAAACGTGTAGTCTGCCTGTTTTAAAAACAATAATACTTGAACTTAATGTGCCGAAATAGCAGCAACCTTAATAAGGCAACACTGCGCTAAATTAAAAGTGGTTTTATGCATAGTTGTCACCAAAGCGATGACTTGCAAAGCCTTAAAACTTAATCAAATACTTCAGGTAATTTATTTTTTTTCAAATCTGCTTTAACGATGCTAGCGGATTCTTGTTGGTGCGTTTTATTTTGCGTCAACAGCACTGAAGCAGTAATGACTAAAATACCCAGAAATACAAAGGTTACTCGTTTCATATGGATGCTATTTTTTTTCAAAATTGTTCTATTTGACCCCTAATTGGTTTCTATCAATTTAATACTAAACAAAGATTAGCCGGTACATTGGTTTTGTTTTTAACAAGGTCAATAAAAATATTGATGGGGTCAATATACATTTTTTTTAATTAAATAAAGAGAACTACAAAACCGTTTATATAGTGTTGATAATAAAGTTAAAGATTGTTACTATTAATAGTACAATTTATCAGTATTCAAATTCAAAAAACGCTGGGTAGCAATAAACGTAGAAATCCAGGTAATAAAGATCCCTAAGGCAAAAACAAAAACAAACAAAACAATAATTAATGCAGGTTGTTTTACAAAGGCCAACTCAGGGAATGTTTTATCCACGAAATAGAGTACAATAGCCATGCCTATTAAGGCTAAAGCAGCGCCAATAGCACCTAGTTTTACACTTTGCCACACAAAAGGGCGACGAATAAAATGCTTGGTTGCGCCTACCATTTGCATGGTTTTAATGGTGAAACGTTTAGAATAGACGGCTAAACGAATAGAACTATTTATAAGTAACACGGCAATTAAAGTAAACAAACCGCTAATAAGTAAAATCCAAAAACTAATTTTCTTTACATTATCATTCATTTGCGCAACCAAATCTTTATCATAACTTATCTCATCAACAAAGTTTTTAGATAAGGCTTCTGTTGTAATGCTTTCCAGTTTTTCCGAGGTCACAAAATCTGCTTTTAAGTTTACATCAATCGAATTCTTTAACGGATTAAACCCTAAAAAATCCAACACATCTTCACCACTTTCAGCTTTCATAGACTCTAAAGCCTGATCTTTTGACACATAAGCAGTTGATTTTACATAGTCTGCCATCGCCAAACTTTTTTCAAGCTGCTTGACTTCAACATCCTTGGCCGTATCTTTTAAAAAAATAGTTACGGTTACTTTTTCCTTAAAATGATCGGCTACTTTTTTAGCGTTTAAAACAAAAAGACCCAATATACCCAACAGAAACAAAACCAAAGCAATACTTAATACTACAGAAATGTATGAAGAAATTAAGCGACGTTTTTGATATTGTTCGTAAGATGAGCTCATAAAAGTATATTGGTTTATCGTGTAAAAATAATAAAGAAAATGAATACCTATCAGTTTACAACGCTTAAAGTTTTAATAGTGTTGTATTATTATATGAAGATATTTAGTTTTTACCGTTGGCACAGTTTTTGGGTCAGCCCTCTTCATATTAATTAAAACATAAATTATGAAAAAAGTATTACTAGTAATTACCGCAGTTTTTGGATTATCGAATGCAATGAATGCCCAAGATGTAGATTTTGGAGTAAAAACAGGACTTAATATTTCAAACTTCACGGGAGGAGAAGCTGATAGAAACAACCTTATAGGGTTTCATATTGGCACATTTGCTGAGATTAAACTAAGTGATAAATTTTCACTTCAGCCAGAATTATTATATTCCAGACAAGGTTCAGAAGCCAATAACTTTGTAAAAATTAAAGTAGATTATTTAGCCTTACCGCTAATGGCTAAGTATTATCTGTCTGATAAATTTAGTTTAGAAGCTGGTCCTCAAATGTCATTTTTAGTCAATGATAAAGCTGTCTTTAATGACAGCGCTATTCCTGATGCAGAGACCGATGCTTCTAGTTTTGATTTTGGATTAAATATTGGTTTAGGTTATGCTGTTTCCTCTAATCTATTTATTCAAACCCGCTATAATTATGGTATTACTACTGTAGCAGAGAATCCAGATATTAAAAATAGTGTATTTCAAGTTTCATTGGGCTATAAGTTTTAAGGAGTACTACCCAAATAAAAAAGGTGCCTTGAATTCAAGGCACCTTTTTTATTTAATAACTTCTCGAAGCTATAGGCTATTTGACTAGTAAAGTTTAAATTTGTTCCTTGTTAAAAGAAGAAAATACAATGAAATGCTTTTGTGTAAACCTCAATTTTTTGAGGTTGGGTTTATGTGCATTCCATCCGTCAATATATTAAGTTTATATAGAATCAAATGAAATACGATTTCAATCAAATCGAAAAGAAGTGGCAAGATTATTGGGCAAAAAACCAAACGTTTATAGCTTCAAACACCAGTGAAAAACCAAAATATTATGTTTTAGACATGTTTCCTTATCCTTCAGGTGCAGGGTTGCATGTTGGGCATCCGTTGGGTTATATTGCGAGTGATATCTATGCACGTTACAAGCGTCATAAAGGGTTTAATGTATTACACCCACAAGGGTATGATAGTTTTGGGTTGCCTGCAGAGCAGTACGCCATTCAAACAGGTCAACATCCTGCACTAACAACAGAAACAAATATCAAAACCTATAGACGGCAATTGGATCAAATAGGTTTTTCATTCGATTGGAGTAGAGAAGTACGTACCTCAAGTCCGGAATACTATAAATGGACCCAATGGATTTTTATTCAATTATTCGAATCGTATTATTGCTATAATGATAATAAAGCAAAGCACATCAACGAACTAATCTATGTGTTTTCTTTAAATGGTACCGCAGAAGTTAATGTCGCTTGTGATGATGACGTGGAAACATTTACTGCTGAAGACTGGAAAGGTTTTTCATCTGAAAAGAAACAAGAAATTCTTTTAAAATATAGATTAACCTATTTAGCTGAAACTGAAGTTAATTGGTGTCCGGCTTTAGGAACCGTTTTAGCGAATGATGAAATTGTAAATGGAGTGTCTGAACGTGGCGGGCATACGGTAGTACGTAAAAAAATGACCCAATGGAGCATGCGTATTTCTGCGTATGCAGAGCGTTTACTTCAAGGCTTAGAAGGCCTCGATTGGACAGATTCTCTTAAGGAAACACAGCGTAACTGGATTGGGAAATCAGTAGGGGCCAGTGTTACTTTTAACGTCTTTGCGAGTGAAACCAAAAGTCATGCTGAGCCTGTCGAAGCACCTCACAAAATAGAAGTATTTACGACCCGTCCAGACACGATCTTTGGTGTGTCTTTCATGACGCTTGCACCAGAACACGAACTGGTATCTAAAATCACAACAGTAGAACAAAAAGCCGAAGTTGAAGCGTATATAGAAAAAACAGCCAAACGTAGCGAACGCGAACGCATGGCCGATGTAAAAACAATCTCGGGAGTCTTCACAGGAGCTTACGCAGAACATCCTTTTACAAAAGAACCCATTCCCATTTGGATTGGGGACTATGTGTTAGCGGGTTACGGCACTGGAGCCGTAATGTCTGTGCCCTGTGGTGACCAAAGGGACTACGATTTTGCAAAACATTTTAATATAGAAATCCCTAATATTTTTGAAGGGGTAGACATTAGCGAAGCAGCCTTTGCAGACAAAGAGAAAACGGTGATTGGAAATAGCGATTTCCTTAATGGCATGAACTATAAAAAAGCCACAAAGCGTGCTATTTTTGAATTAGAACAATTAGGTCAGGGCGAAGGTAAAACCAATTACCGTTTGCGTGATGCCGTGTTTTCAAGACAACGGTATTGGGGAGAACCTTTTCCTGTGTATTATGTTAACGGCATGCCACAAATGATTGCCAAACAACATTTGCCAATCACTTTGCCAGAAGTAGAAAAATATTTACCAACCGAAGCAGGCGAGCCACCTTTAGGTCGTGCCGATGTTTGGGCTTGGGATACCGAAAGTAATACAGTCGTTAGCAACGATAAAATAAATAATACAAGCATTCACCCCTTAGAACTAAACACCATGCCGGGTTGGGCAGGAAGTTCGTGGTACTTTTTCCGTTATATGGAACCTGGTCAAACGACAGGTGCAGAAAGCAAAAGAGATGCTGTTTTTGCAAGCGAAGATGCTCTAAAATACTGGGAAAACGTCGATTTATATATTGGCGGTGCAGAGCATGCTACAGGGCATTTATTATACTCCCGTTTTTGGGTGAAATTACTAAAAGATCGCGGATTTGTAAACGTTGAAGAACCTTTTAAGAAGTTGATTAATCAAGGTATGATTTTGGGGACTAGTGCTTTTGTATATAGAGAAGAAAACACTAACAAATATTTTTCTAAAGGTTTAACCGAAGGTAGAAAAGTATTGCATATTCATGTTAAAGTTAAATATGTCAATGCATCAGATGAATTAGATATTGAAGGACTAAAAAATGATAGTGAATTTGGTGAAGATTATGCAAAAGCAGAATTCATTTTAGAAGATAGCGTTTATAAAGTTGGAAGAGACGTCGAAAAAATGTCTAAATCCAAATACAACGTAGTCAATCCAGACCAGATTTGTGTCGATTATGGCGCAGACAGCCTTAGGCTCTACGAAATGTTTTTGGGGCCATTAGAGCAATACAAACCATGGAATACGGCTGGTATCACAGGCGTACACAGTTTTCTTAAAAAGCTATGGAAACTCTATGTTGGTGAAAATGGTGTCAATGTAAACAACGCAGAAGCCACAAAAGACAACCTAAAAACATTACACAAAACCATCAAAAAAGTACAAGAAGATATTGAGCATTTCTCTTTTAACACCTCGGTGTCTACCTTTATGATTGCTGTAAATGAGTTAACGGCACAAAAGTGTACAAGCAAGGACATATTAGAACCTTTATTGGTGTTGATTTCGCCTTATGCGCCTCATATTGCTGAGGAATTATATAACATGCTAGGAAATTCGGAATCGATAGCAACAGCTCCTTTTCCAAAATTTGACCCAAGTCATTTAGTAGAAAGCAGTAAAAATTATCCCATTTCTTTTAATGGTAAAATGCGTTTTACCCTAGAGTTGCCATTAGATATGAGTAAAGACGAGATTGAAAAAACAGTACTCGCTCACGAGAAAACCATTGCCCAATTAGAAGGGCGTAGCCCTAAAAAAGTAATTGTGGTTCCTGGTAAGATTGTAAATATTGTTGAGTAAAACATTAATTTAACGGCATTGCGAGCGAATAATAAGCGCAGTAATCTTTTTGTAATAAACTAAATTTCAAAAGATTACTGCGCTTTTTTCTTATTAAAACCTTTTGAAAGAGAAGCATTGATTTTTTTGTAAAAAACCCTAAGCTTTGCATATCCTTTTCACACGTAGTACTGACACTAAAGCACCATAGAAAGCCTGATAATCGCCTAATATTTTAACCAATTAAGACCCTAAAACTGACAAAATTTCCTGTTAAAGAATGGCTTGCTTTTTGCTATATTTATATAGAATTTAAAACTAAAATTATGATTTCAGGATATATGGGTTACTACATTCTAATTGGCGCTATTTCTTTGGTGAGCTGGCTGGTGAGTAATCAATTGAAGAAAAAGTTTGCCAAGTACTCTAAAGTGCATTTACGCAATGGTATGAGTGGCGCAGAAATAGCAAGAAAAATGCTCGCAGATCACGGTATTCGTAATGTCGAGGTGATTTCTACACCGGGTCGATTAACAGATCACTATAATCCAGTGAATAAAACAGTGAATTTAAGTGAAGCGGTTTACAATCAAAAGAATGCAGCAGCTGCAGCGGTTGCAGCTCACGAATGTGGCCATGCCGTACAACATGCTACGGCTTACCAGTGGTTAACCATGCGCTCAAAATTAGTTCCTGTCGTGCAAATAACATCTAGCATGTCTCAATTTGTTATTATTGGTGGTATTATATTGATGGCGACTAATATGCTGGGCGGCACCGGACAATACATCGCCATTGCCGGATTAATAATGATGGGCTTTGCGACCTTATTTAGTGTCATTACATTGCCTGTGGAATATGACGCAAGTCATAGAGCCTTAGCTTGGTTGAAAAACAAGAATATGGTAACACCAGAAGAATATAAAGGGTCTGAAGACGCTTTAAAATGGGCGGCAAGAACGTATTTAGTTGCAGCCATTGGTGCCATTGCTTCATTATTATTTTGGGCGTTGCAGGTTTTTGGTGGCAGAGACTAATGTTTAAAATAGGGTTTTGCTTTGGGTGGAATACAATTTGTTTTCCTTAGAATAATGAGCAACTACGGAATTATACCTGGTTTTAACTTTCAGGGAAACTACGCTGAAAATGCACTTTATTTCTTTGCAACTTTGTTTTCATATTAATCATTTAAACATTGAATTATGGAAACAACACAAGAACAAATGAGCACCCTCATTGCTCACGACTTTATGACTAAAAACACAGGTGTTTTAGATCAGAAAAAAATTGATGCTGCAGTAGAATCGATTACAGCTACTACACAATCTTATCCGGCGAATGGCAGCGTGGCAAGTTTTATTTTTTACTTGAAGTTTCAAGTAAATGTCACTGGAGGAAAATCATTTAATGGTAATGCTGGAGGCGCATCTACTCCTGGAGGCGGTGCTTTAATAGGAGATGTGTATACGAGTGATATTAATCGCTTGTATAAAGACACTAAAAGCTTTCAGTTTAATGCGACACCAGTGTATACAAGCCTTATATTTTTTGATGGTAATAGCAATGTGCTAGGAACGTTTCAAGCAGGCGCTGTAAGTACGGTCGCTGGTATAGGTGGTGGTTCTGGAAGCTGGTCTTAGTATTTTAAGCCAATACCAAACCTAAGTATATAGAAATGTGTATTTATTAAATCTAAAACCGAATCGTTTATAAATGATTCGGTTTCTTTTTTTTTATATTTAAACCCTAAATCTAAAAAACCTATTTTATGGATAATTCTTTTGAAAATCATGTGCCGCAAACAAAAGTGGCGGTTAGCGCCTTGGCGGAACAAGATCGCGTTGCTTTTTATAAAAAAACCTATACCCATGTTGCTTTTGGTGTTTTAGCCTTTATTGTTTTTGAATATATGTTATTGCAAAGTGACATGATTGTGAAGTTTGCGCTTTCAATGACCGAAGGCATAAAATGGCTATTAATGCTTGGCGGTTTTATGCTAATTACTAATTATGCTGAAGGCATGGCCATGCGAACAGCCGATAAAAACAAACAATACTTAGCTTTCGGGCTGTATATATTGGCAGAAGCTTTTATTTTTATACCCATGATCTATGTTGCGGCTTATTATATGGATCAAGGCACTGAAATTTTGCAGCAGGCCGCAATTGTAACCTTGGGGTTGTTTGCAGGCTTATCTGCCGTAGTGTTTGTGACCAAAAAGGACTTTTCTTTTTTGAAAACAGGACTAACCATTGGTTTTTTTATTGCTTTAGGTTTGATTGTCGCTGGTAGTCTATTCGGATTTAATATGGGATTATGGTTTTCAGTAGGCATGTGTTTACTGGCTGGTGGCAGTATCTTGTATCAAACCTCTAATATGATTAATAAATATACCGAAGACGATTACATTCCCGCTGCATTGGGCTTATTTGCTTCGTTAATGCTGCTATTCTGGTATATATTAAGAATTTTTATGTCTAGAAACTAAAACTCTTTATATATAAGAACACAAAGGCTCCTGATACGCTCAGGAGCTTTTGTATTATTTAAGAATTAGTTTAAAGAATTGAAATGTTTTCGTTTTCTTTGGTTACTTAATCATAAACCAATTAAACGTAAACCTTATTAAAAAATTAATTCCAGTAATATTAACCTCTGTTGTCCTAGCCTTGTTTGGCTGTAGCTCAACATCTGATGATTCTAAAGATACCGTACAAGAAGTTGCTGTGCCAATTTCCAATACAGAAATACTTAATCAATACGAGGCTTGGCAAAGTGCAGATTTGAAAACATTATTTTCTAATGCTGAACAGAAAATGTATTCTTATACGTTTGATAAAGAAGTATTACAACAGCTTATAAACAATGAAGAGACTGCTTTTTTTCGTTTTTTCTTAGGTGTTCAAAATAATACATTAGAAATCTATTGTTCAGGTCTTACAAAAGAAAGACAGACAGTAGATGCCTTACAAAAAGGGGAGCAGCAGGTATGTAGTTTTAATCTTAAAGAAGAAACCAATAGTAAATCTGCTTTTGATATCACGAGTGTTAAAAGTGCAGCAGTAAGGAAACATATTTTAGACAAAAGTGCAGCAACAGATTACCTTAAAAATTGGGAAGTAGCAATTAATGACAGCGCTACTTTAGAAGATAAAGTGTCTTACGACGGGACGCGTATAAAGCATTTTACCATAGGTCAAGAAGCGATAGCCTATTTAATAAATAACGATAATGTAGCAAGTGTTGCTCTGGTATTGGGATTAAATAAGGAAAATAAAATGACTACCGTTTTTTATGGTAAAAATAGAGCAGGAGCATTGTTGTCTTCTAAGACCGATGACAGTCCTGTTTTAGATTTTACGGCGCCTTGTCCTACGACCTGTGATTAAAACAGTCCAGTATCCACTCCGTAATATTAAAAACAATAACTAGGGGAGCTCAACTATTTTATTTTAAAGCTTTAGGTGATTGACTTTTTCAATTAAGGTTAAGCAGAGTAAGCCCGTATTATATCACAGAGGTTGATTAAAAAGTAATTTTTAGTCGGCCTTTTTACTATGGCAAATTTAATTAAATGGTATTGATTGTTTATAGCTAGACCAGTCTAATCAAAGCGATCACTTTCTAAAGACACCAATTTATTTTTAAGCGCATAAATAACCAGGCCAGCAACGTTTTTAGATTCTGTTTTTAGCAGTAAATTATTGCGGTGTCCCTCTACTGTTCTGGGACTAATAAACAGTTTTTCAGCAATATCACCAGTGGTTAATTGTTTGCATATAAGTGTCAATACTTCAGTCTCACGCTTGGTGAAATAGGTGGTGTCAAAACTAGACTTTACTTTTTTATCTGCAGGATTAACAATGCTTTCATGAATGTATTGCATGACCTGTTCGTCGTAGTAAAACCCCTTGGTTGCAACCTCTTCAATAGTCTTTATCATTAAAGCAGGCGTGCTGTTTTTTGCTAAGTAAGCGACCGCACCAATAGAAATCATATTTAAAATAAAGGGTTTACTAAAGTAACTGGTTAACGCAATGACTTTTATTTCTGGGAACTCTTTTTTAATCAATTTAGTGACTTCTACGCCATTAAGCTCCGGCATTTTAAGGTCGGTAATTACGATCTCAGGCAAGATTTCCGTAGTGCGCAATTCTTTTATCAGGTACTCGCCGTTTTCAACATCAAAAAGTACTTCTATTGTTTCATTGCTTTCTAAAATGGCTTTTAGACCTTGTCTAAACAAAAGTTCGTCATCTGCTAATGCTATTTTTATTTTATTTGTCATAATTGCAACGTATCATAAATTGGCTTCCTTTATTAGGCGTGCTTTCTATTTTTAAAGTGCCGTTTAAAATCTTAATTCTACTTTTTATGTTTTGTAGCCCGATACCGGAATTTCCGTTAATTTTATCAACGTCAAACCCTTTACCATTGTCTTGATAACGCAGTACAAAACCGGTCTCATTTTGCTCCATATACACCACTAACTCATTGGCTTTGCCATGTCTTACCGAATTGTTAATGAGTTCTTGGACGATTCTAAACACATGTAATTGATTGTTTTTTGAGAGCCGTGTTAAGGCTTCAATATCATCTTCAATCGCTATTTTGGTGTGCTTAGAACAGTCTTCGAACAATTCTTGTAAAGCTGCTTTTAGACCAAATTCATTTAAAATGGGAGGTAAGAGGTCATGCGCTATTTTACGAGCGCTTTCTAAAGTACCCGTGGTGATGTTTAGTATTTGTTCTAAGGCTGTTTTTTGTTTATCGTTAATGGTTTTATCTATAAGTAAAACGTTTGTGCACAGGCTTATGATATTTAGTTTAGAACTAATGGCATCGTGTAAATCTTGAGCAATGCGCTTACGCTCCCGCTCTTGAATAGCAATAGCAGTTTGTAAGATTTTTTGTTGGTGCGTTATTTTTAAACTGGCTTTTTCTTGTTCCTTTTCAATAATCTTTTTTTTGGTATGGTGGAAAAAAGCAATGAGTGTAACAGCCATGATAATAAGTAAACTAATACTTATTCCAATTATACTTATAAATGTGTTGTCGTTCAATGGTTGTATTTTTACTTATTTCTATAGCTTTTGAACCATTCGGTAAAAATTAACACTTGATATAAAACAAAAAGAATGGAATTAAATAACCATAAAAACTTGTTCAAACTAGCATTAGATTCGTTTACAAAATTACCAGAACAAAATATTAATGTGCTACTTAAAAGATAAATAAAAATTCCTGAGTTGATATAAATGAAATCAGTTTTTTCTGTTAAAGAATTATAAAAATGAATGACGCTGAAAGAAACGATAACTAAAGAGGTTAATACTATTTCTAACAAGTTAAATTTATGGTAGAGTGAAGGGGTTTGAACATATTGAACTGTAATTATCAATATCACTACGGTAGCTGATAGTAAAACAGTTATCTTTTGCTTTTTACTTTTAAAAAGCGTCGCATAAAAGAGACTTAAGAAAAGAAACTGTATAATAAAATAGAAATGAGAGAGGTAAAGATTATTTTTACCTTTATACCAAAATATAAATGATATAATTTGTAGTATAAAGATGAAAAGTAAATACCAAGTAAAAATTTTAAACACTTTCTTTTGTTTTATGTAGTATTTAAAAAATAGAATGGCATTAATAAATAATAATAATTTACTAAGATTAGAAAAAAACAGTTGGTAATCTTTTACCTCCATCATTTGATGTTTTGAATATTATGGATTGAATAACGGACTGTTTGGATCACAAGTGTTAGGACAAGGGTCTGTAAAATCAAAAATACCACTACCTTCCAATTCAGCTACAGTGGCATCTACTTCGCATGCGTCACAACCAGTAGGTTTCTCACCCTCAATAATGTCCCTATGAATGCCTTTACAATCTACTTTAGTACCAACAATTAGTAATTTTTCACCTCTACCTTCCTGTATGTCTTCATCAATGGCCATGTAGGCACGAACGCCCGAAGAATCAACATTTTGAATACTGTAGTGACCATCTTTTTGTTTTACCAGCACGTTCATTTCTTCGAGTGCCTCTATTAAATCTATTGCTGGCATTAAAAAGGCCTTGCATTCCTTTTTATATTTCTGTTGCCAATTTTTAGCCCAATTTTTAGCGGGCTTTAGTTTTACTTCATTCTTACTCATAAATTTTGGTTTTAATTAATAAGAGATAAAGCTAGGCATACTAATTCACATAAAAAACACTATTCGTAAAAACAGGGGTTTCTACTGGATTTTAATACGCCGTGATTTTACGTTAATGGAAATGGAATGTTTGCTATAGCTTTGTGAAGTCAATAAATGTCAACAACTTATGTATACCCTTACAGTAACTAATAATTATATTCAAAATATTGCTGCTTCTAACGGTGTGACCATTTCTAAAAATAAAAATCATATCTTTAAGGACCGAGGGTCACTAGTTTTAACTATTCCAGGGATGGTAGACATGAATTTTATCGATTTAGGGGACAAAAAATTACCAGGATTTCCCATGCCTAAAGAAACATGGGGGGTATTAGTACGCTATAGTAATATTGAAGCGTATTACAGATATGAGGGTAGTGGTGCGCTTACCGCAACATTTGATAACCTTGGAACCTGTACATTAACGACCAGTAATGGGTCAATAATACCAATAGCATTACCAGAATTTATAATAGAATCTAATTAAATAAAATTAACTTATTAATCATTAAAAAAACCAAAAATTATGGATCCATTTATAGGACAAATTCAACCGTTCGGTTTTAATTTTGCACCGCGTGGTTGGGCAAAATGCGACGGAACACTAATTGCTATTAGTAGCAATACCGCTTTATTTTCTTTATTAGGAGCAACATTTGGAGGTGATGGTAGAACAACTTTTGCCCTTCCGGATTTACGTGGAAGAAGTATCGTCCATATTGGGCATGGCCCTGGACTCTCAACGGTGACTTGGGGAGAAAAAGGAGGTGTTGAGCAACTTAATATTACACAGGCAAATATGCCTTCACATTCACATGCATTAGTTAATGGCACAGCTAATGTTGATGTTTTTACAACAGACAGTGCAAGCGCGACAGCAGATACTGATGGGGGAGCAAATGCATTAGGTACAGGAACAGAAATGCCCGATATTTTTCGTGAGTCACCAACTTCGGCCGATAAGCTTGGAGGTGTTAATATTTCTGGAACAACAACGGCCTCTGGAGGGAGCATTCCAATGCAAAGCAGAAATCCTTTTTTAGGAATAAATGTATGTATTGCGCAGGTAGGTATTTTTCCTTCAAGAAGTTAATTTAAATCGCTTTTGAGAAGAATTTGTCAAAAGCAAACAAAGTATTTTTTTAAATAAATAAAAAGCATCATTATGGATCCATTTATAGGACAAATACAACCCTTCGGTTTTAACTTTAATCCTCGGGGTTGGTCAAAATGTGACGGACAATTACTAGCAATATCATCTTATAGTGCATTATTTTCCTTATTAGGAACAACCTACGGAGGAGATGGCAGAACAACTTTCGGTCTTCCTGATTTAAGAGGAAGAAGCATTGTACATATAGGCAACGGTCCTGGACTCTCTAATATATCTTGGGGAGAAAAAGGAGGAGTCGAGCAACTTTACATGACACAAGCAAATATGCCTTCACATGCACATGCATTAGTTAATGGTACAGCCAATGTTGATATTTTTACAACAGACAGTGCAAGTGCGACAGCAGATACTGATGGGGGAGCAAATGCATTAGGTACAGGAACAGAAATGCCCGACATTTTTCGCGAGTCACCAACTACGGCCGATAAGCTTGGAGGCGTCAATATTTCTGGAACAACAACAGCGTCTGGAGGGAGCATGCCAATGGAAAGTAGGAATCCTTTTTTAGGAATAAATGTATGTATCGCCATGGAGGGTATTTTTCCATCTAGAAGCTAGTTTAAAAATCATTGTTAAGGAGCTATTTTATATGGCTCCTTTTATCTTAAAAAACAAAAATTTTGAAAAAAATAGGCGTTTTACTCCCGCAATCTAAAGAATATCCCACCATGGGCAAAGAGTTTATGAATGGGCTTAAATTAACCTTACCTAATGCGGATTACAGTTTAGTTGTTGAAGGCATTGGATTTGGTAATGATCCAGAACATATTATCAACGCTATTCAGAAATTTGTTAATCAAGAAGATGTCCATCTTACCACAGGCTTAATGGGGCATAAAGGACTTGACGATATATTGGATTTTATTGAAGGCATTGAAGAACCGTTTATTTATTCAGATTTTGGAGCGACATGCCCTTTAGATCTCTCTAAAAGAGAAAATATTTATTGTAATTCTCTCAACCTGTATGATGCTACCAGAACGCTCGGAAAATATTTTTTAGACAATGGCATCTTTAATATTGGGACCTCTACATGTTATTACGAATCTGGCTATGGATTTATAGAGGCCATGGAAAATGCTTTAGAAAAAGATAAAGCGGGTAAGTTTTCAGGTCACTTTATAACACCTTTACATCCTAGAGATAATGAATCAGAACTGATGTCACAATTTGTATCTGAAACGAAACCAGATGCATTGTTTGCTTTTCATAATGGAATCTATGCAGAAGAGCATGCTACTTTTTTAAGTGAAAATAAAATAAATAGCCAAACGCCTCTTTATACCTTACCTTTTTCTGTAGATGATAAAATTTTAGCTAAATTTCCTGAAATTTTTAATAATACAAAATGCATCTCTTCTTGGTTTATTGATTTAGAAACAAAAGAAAACAAAAAATTCATACAGGAGTATCAACAAAAATATAATAAAACACCAAGTGTATTTTCTGTGCTTGGCTACGAAAACGGATTATTAATTTATAATTATTTAAAAAACAAGAACGCGTTCTCTAGTGAAAGCATCATTGGTCCTAGGGGGGAATTAAATAATGCTATCCATAAGAATAATAGAACAGTTGTTAAGCAGTATTTATGGAACCTTAATTGGGTAAATAATACTTATAAATTTGATTGTTTAGAAGAATTAAAACAAACCATTGCTATTGATTATTTAAGTAAAAAAGAAGGAAATGGGTGGCACAACTCTTATTTATGTCATTGATTATCACTTAAAAAAGCAATATCAATAGATACTAATCTTTAATTAATTTAATATGAAAAGACTACTACTTTTTTTAACCCTTATAGGAATGCTTTATATTCCTAAATCTTTTGCACAATTGGCTGCAGGGGATATTGCCTTTGTTGGCTTTAACACAGATGGCCCAGAAGGTTTTTCTTTTATAACTTTAACAGAAATCCCTGCTGGTGAAATTATTTATTTCACCGATAGGGGTGTAGTGGATTCATCGAATTGGAGCCTAGCTTCTGAAGAAGTTTGGCGTTTTACGGCACCATCTGGTGCGGCTATATCTTGTGGTACGGTAATTTCAATGATAGAAGGAGCACCAGATACTTACACTATTTCTGGGGTTTCTGGCGCTTCAATGACTTGGATTTCAGGTTCAGGTGCAGTACCTATTATTAATCATGGTCCTGGAGACCAGATGTTGGCGTATCAATCTGCAACTGCAGCTCCCGCAACTCCTGGAGATGTAACATTTATCACAGGTATACATACTAATTATGAGCCAGTGGATGTCGATGGGACCACTGGCTGGACAAATTCAGCAGTAGTATCTAGCACTTCAGAGAGTGCTTTGCCTCCTGGCTTAACGAATGGTACTAATTGTCTTTCATTTGATTTTGGTTCAGGGGCAACAACTGAATCTGATAATTTTAAATATACAGGAACGCTTACAGGAACATCAACAGCTTTAAGAGCGGCTATAAATGACCCATCAAATTGGGATGTAAATATTGATCCAGCATATGATATTAATTCTAGTTCTGGTTATACTGGAGTTTCAGTAACCTGTGCTGCAGCTTGTACAGATCCAACGGTGCCAACGGTCACTTATACACCAACAACTGTTTGCGCAGGAAGCTCTACGACCTTAACTATTTCAGGCACTCTTAATGATGCCACAGAATGGGCTATTTATACAGGTTCATGTGGCGGCACAATAGTGGGAACCACCACTACTTCTTCATTTGTGGTTACGCCTCCAACAGGAGCAACGACTTACTATGTAAGAGGTGAAGATGGTGCTGGATGTGTGGATGAATCCGCAGGTAGTTGTGGTTCAGTCACAGTGACAACAACCTTAGACGATGCAAGCTTTAGTTATAGCGCTGCTGCGTATTGCTCAAACGCTACAGATCCAACGCCAACGGTTACTGGTTTAGCTGGTGGTACATTCTCATCTACTGCTGGTCTTTCTATTAATTCGGGTACAGGAGTTATTGATGTTTCAGCGTCAACACCTGGAACGTATACGGTTACTTATACGACTTCTGGAACTTGCCCGAATTCATCTGGCGTAAGCGTAACGATTAATGGGTTAGACAATGCTTCATTTAGTTATTCAGCAGCAGCGTACTGCTCAAACGCTACAGATCCAACACCAACGATTACTGGTTTAGCTGGCGGTACATTTACATCTACTGCTGGTCTTTCTATTAATGCGGGTACAGGAGTTATTGATGTTTCGGCTTCAACGCCTAGTACATATACCGTTACTTATACAACTTCAGGCACTTGTCCGAATTCATCTGGCGTAAGCGTAACAATTAATGCTTTAGACGATGCTTCATTTAGTTATTCAGCAGCAGCGTATTGCTCAAACGCTACAGATCCAACGCCAACGATTACAGGTTTAACTGGTGGTACATTCTCATCTACTGCTGGTCTTTCTATTAATGCGGGTACAGGAGTTATTGATGTTTCAGCATCAACACCTGGAACGTATACGGTTACTTATACGACTTCTGGAACTTGCCCGAATTCATCTGGCGTAAGCGTAACAATTAATGGGTTAGACAATGCTTCATTTAGTTATTCAGCAGCAGCGTATTGCTCAAACGCTACAGATCCAACACCAACGATTACAGGTTTAGCTGGCGGTACATTTACATCTACTGCTGGTCTTTCTATTAATGCGGGTACAGGAGTTATTGATGTTTCGGCATCAACACCTGGAACGTATACGGTTACTTATACGACTTCAGGCACTTGTCCGAATTCATCTGGCGTAAGCGTAACAATTAATGCTTTAGACGATGCTTCATTTAGTTATTCAGCAGCAGCGTATTGCTCAAACGCTACAGATCCAACGCCAACGGTTACTGGTTTAGCTGGTGGTACATTCTCATCTACTGCTGGTCTTTCTATTAATGCGGGTACAGGAGTTATTGATGTTTCAGCATCAACACCTGGAACGTATACGGTTACTTATACGACTTCTGGAACTTGCCCGAATTCATCTGGCGTAAGCGTAACGATTAATGGGTTAGACAATGCTTCATTTAGTTATTCAGCAGCAGCGTATTGCTCAAACGCTATAGATCCAACACCAACGGTTACAGGTTTAGCTGGCGGTACATTTACATCTACTGCTGGTCTTTCTATTAATGCGGGTACAGGAGTTATTGATGTTTCAGCATCAACACCTGGAACGTATACGGTTACTTATACGACTTCTGGAACTTGCCCGAATTCATCTGGCGTAAGCGTAACAATTAATGGGTTAGACAATGCTTCATTTAGTTATTCAGCAGCAGCGTATTGCTCAAACGCTACAGATCCAACACCAACGGTTACAGGTTTAGCTGGCGGTACATTTACATCTACTGCTGGTCTTTCTATTAATGCGGGTACAGGAGTTATTGATGTTTCAGCATCAACACCTGGAACGTATACAGTTACTTATACGACTTCTGGAACTTGCCCGAATTCATCTGGCGTAAGCGTAACAATTAATGGGTTAGACAATGCTTCATTTAGTTATTCAGCAGCAGCGTATTGCTCAAACGCTACAGATTCAACACCAACGATTACAGGTTTAGCTGGCGGTACATTTACATCTACTGCTGGTCTTTCTATTAATGCGGGTACAGGAGTTATTGATGTTTCAGCATCAACACCTGGAACGTATACGGTTACTTATACGACTTCTGGAACTTGCCCGAATTCATCTAATGTGAGTGTAACGGTTAATGGCTTGCCAACAGTAAACTATACTGCACTTGCCGATTTATGTCTCGATGCTGGTGTTCAAGCTGGTTTAGGTGGCGGAACAGCTACAGGTGGTGTCTATTCTGGAACAGGTGTTACTGATGATGGTAACGGAACAACCTATTCTTTCGATCCCGCAGCAGCTGGTGTTGGTGTACATACCCTAACGTATACCTTTACAAATGCTAACGGTTGTACAAACGCAGCTTCTGATGCTGTAGAAGTATTCGCTTTACCAACCGTAACATTTACTGCACCTGCAGATTTATGTGTTGATGCTGGTGTTCAACCTGGTTTAGGTGGCGGAACAGCTACAGGCGGTGTATATTCAGGAACAGGTGTTACTGATGATGGAAATGGAACAACCTATTCTTTCGATCCAGCAGCAGCTGGTGTTGGTGTACATACCCTAACGTATACCTTTACAAATGGTAACGGTTGTACAAATGCTGCTTCTGATGATATTGAAGTATTAAATGCAGACAATACGGTTTCTCAAGTTGTTGATGTGTTAACAGCGAATCAAGCTGGAGCCACGTACCAGTGGTACGAGTGCCCCAACACTTTATTATCGGGAGAGATTAGCCAGAGTTTTACAGCGCCTGCCCTTGGTGATTACAAAGTGGTGGTAACCAATGGGAATTGTGTTGTTGAATCAGCATGTATTTCAGTAACGACATTAGGTCTCGATACCTTTGACGTAGAATCTAAATTTTCTATGTATCCAAACCCTAGTAATGAACAGGTGAAAATTAAGTCTACTATTGGTGGTACTTTTGAAATTGTTAATTTACTAGGCCAAAAGGTAAAAGCATTTAGAGTTAAAGCCAATGTAGAGACTACGGTTTTTATTGGAGAGTTAAGTGAAGGCTTGTATCTTGTTAAAGCGACGGATCGTTCTAATATAGCTAGCAAAAAATTAATTATAAAAAAGTAACTTAATAAGTAGTTTATATAAAAAGCGTGAATTCTTTATAGAATTCACGCTTTGTTTTTTAATAAAAATAGTGTTGTCTTTGGACGTTTAATCAACATAATCCAACTCTGTAAAAGAGCCGGTCATTGCTGTGGTATTATTGCCATCTATAGAGGAAGCGGTAATACTAAAATGTCCTGAAATTAAACGATGTCCAGGTGCTGTTGGGTGTTGTCTATTATTAGTAATAGTGGCGCTACCGCTTGTTGAAAAATATGAAATCTGAGGTTGTTGCTGTCTTATCAGGGTGTAGGTCGTAAAACTATTTGAATCTATATTTCCCATTTCTTTAATAGTACCAGCGCTAAAACCCCCTGTTCCATTTAAAAACAGTGTAATCATTTCTCCGTTAATATCTGCAATATCAATGCTTAAGGTGTTGCCATTTGTTCCTTTTGTAATGTTATAAACGCCTACTATATATGAATAGTCGGAATACGCACCGCCATTAATTACGGCTTGAAATGCAGCTTCTTGTGCAGGAGTGTTGTCAATAGCATCATCATCATCCTTATTGCATGATAGTGTGATAATAGATAAAAATAATAAAGAGAAAAGACGAAGGTTTTTCATGTTTTTGGGGTTTAAGTTACGTGTCAGTGAGAAGTATGTTCTTTTGTAGCTACTTGATGTTTTGATTTGGGTCTGTTTTAATGGCTTAATTTCAATAAAAAAAGGAGACTAATTTATGCTATATTCTTTAAAAAAAAAATAAATCTACAGATGTTTTTGTCTTGAGTATTCAGCCTACAAGGTAAATAGATTAAATAGTTTATCAAGAGGCATTTGATTTTTTCAATAAATTAAGGCCTATTAAATTTTAATTTGCCGCTCAATCTGCTGGTCTAAAGAAATAAACGTTTCAGTGCGTGATACACCCGCTATAGATTGAATCTCACTATTTAATAAATGCATTAAATGGGCATTGTCCTTACATAACATTTTGATAAGAATACTCCAGTTTCCAGTTGTGTAATGACATTCTAAAACTTCGGGAATTTTTTTAAGCTGTTTTACAGCTTCAGGATTACTCATGGCTTTATCCAGATAAATACCAACAAAAGCCATCGTTGTATAGCCCAGAACTTTGGGATTGATTACAAATTTAGAACCTGCAATTAAATTAGATTTTTCAAGCTTTCTTAGACGTTGATGTATCGCTGCTCCCGAGATACCAACTTGACGCGCTATTTCTAAAACGGAAGTTCTGGCATCTTGCATTAACGCGCGCAGTATCTTTTTATCGATACCGTCTATGTGTATGTTTTGGTTTATAACTTTCATATGAGTCTTTTATCCTTTCTGCGACGGCAGAAAATGATTAAGTTTTAATTTGTTATAATTAAAGCGAATGATGCTTTAATCTAAAACATAAAAGTAATCAAATGATTTTAATTTGAAATGACATTTCCCTTCAGGAATGGAAATGGCTTCCATTTTTATACTAAAAAGGAAAAATATATCGTGTACAGCCCCAATCTAAAAAAACCTCAACGCAATTTTAAAAATCGTGTTGAGGCTGTGTGGTAGCCTAACGACCGTCAGGCAGGCGCCTTAATTTTAAGCGTTTAAAGGATTGTATCCTAAATACGGTACCTCTTTCTCTTTAAAAGCAATACCATAAGTTTCTAATTCTTTTAAAATAGGATTGTAAACCTCTTTGTTGATGGGTCTTAGAACACCAGGTATTGTTATTTTTTTGTTCAAAATAGCTAAAGCTGCAATAGCCACCGGTAAACCTACCGTTTTTGCCATAGCAGTATAGGTTTGGTCTTCTCCTAAAGTGACCATTGTTGAGTCAATTTGATGTTTTTCGCCGTTTAATTCATAGCCAAATTTGTGATACATGACAATCATATCTTTGTCCGTTTTATCTAAAGTCCAGCTATCCATTAAAATCTTTTGTAAGATTTGTGCTGGCGTTGCTTTTTTAAGACCTACCATTTTTGTAGAACTAAAAATATCCAACTCTTCAAATTTGTCCCAAATAATATCGTCCTGATCGATTTTTAAGGCATGTCTGAATTTTAATTCTACAGAGTCTGTTGGGCTATAGGCTAAAAAAGAGTTCACAAAATCACGATAACTCATGTTTTCACTATCGTCTATAGTGTAGCTGTCATCGGTGAGACCAAGTGCGACAAATATATTCCATGCCCGGCTAAAGCCAACACGACGAATCGTACCGCGGTAGAGTGTCTTTACATTATCGAGGGCATAAATACTCTGGTATTTTAGCGAATCACGGTTAGCATAGCCTTCAAAACGTCCAAAACCTTCAACATCTAAAAATTCTGTTCGTCTAAATAAGCGATTATAAGGTATGTACTTATAAGTGCCTTCCTGCAGAAATTTAGCAGCACTACCTTGTCCTGCAACCACAACATTTCTTGGGTTCCAGGTAAATTTATAATTCCATAGGTTGTTGTCGCTTTCTGGTGCGACTAAACCACCAGTAAACGATTCGAATAAAATTATTTTACCACCTTTATCTCTAATACGATCTATGACCTGCATCGCACTCATATGGTCAATACCAGGATCTACACCAATCTCGTTCATAAATACTAAGCCTTTTTTCTTTACTTGTGTGTCTAAAGCCTGCATTTCGTCACTCACATAGGAAGCGGTCACCATATTTTTATCATAGGTGATGCAGTCTTTAGCTACTTCAATATGAAAACGAGCAGGCAGCATTGAAATAACGAGGTCTGCATTTTGCACGGCTTCTGCTCTAGATTTTTTATTAAAAACATCTAAAGTAATGGCCGTTGCATTTTCGTGATTGTTTATTAGTTTTAAAGCAGTGGCAATATCTAAATCACCAACAGTAATATGAAGGGCTTCACTTTTAGATTTTTCTAATAAATATTTAATTAAATAGGAAGTGGATTTTCCCGAACCTATGACCAAAATCTTTCGCATAATGAGAATTGTTGAGTAGTTTTGCGTTTAGTAATTTAATTCTATGAATACATAAAATGCATTGCAGTGAGATGGCGAATGTAGTAAAATTGAAACGTTATTAAAACTCAAACACAAAAAAAATATGAATAAAAAAGTACTGATTTCAGGAGGGGTTCTTGGTATATTAGCCGTTTTAATTGGTGCTTTTGCAGCCCATGGATTAAAATCTATAATCTCCATCGAGGCGATACAATCTTTTGAAACGGGCGTGCGTTACCAGATGTATCATGCCTTACTATTATTATACGTTGGAGGGTCTTCTATGCTTTCCTTAAAAGTTAAAAAAACTATTTTCTATTTAGTGATTGTCGGTATCCTTTGCTTTTCAGGTTCTATTTATGGCTTAGCAACGAATACATTATCAGGTTTCGATTTTAAAACAATAGCTTTTATTACCCCAATAGGAGGACTTTTTTTAGTAGGTGCCTGGATAGCAATGATTATCGGGTTTTTTAAGTTTAAAAATTTTAAAATGAATTAATCTTTAATTTAACGTCGCTTTTTTTATAATAATCATTAATTTTGTCTCTTAAACAACAAACTAAATTATGGTAAACCATACAGACTCTGCGAAATCGATTTCGTTAGAACAATACGGTATTAAGAATGCTACTATTCGATATCAATTATCACCTAAAGATCTACAGGAGATTACAATAGAAAAGGGCCAAGGTGTCGCGGCTTCCTCCGGCGCCTTAGCGGTTAACACTGGAGAATTTACAGGCCGTTCTCCTAAAGACCGCTTTATTGTAAAGGATGATATTACAAAAGACCGCGTGTGGTGGAGTAATATAAATATTCCTTTTGATTCGGATAAATTTGATAAGCTTTACGATAAAGTAACGACTTACTTATCAGAAAAAGAGGTGTTCGTTAGAGATAGTTATGCTTGCGCAGATGAGAACTATAAATTAAACATTCGTGTAATTAACGAGTATCCTTGGAGTAACATGTTCGCTTACAACATGTTTTTACGCCCAACTGAAGCTGAGTTACAAAACTTCTCTCCAGAATGGACTGTTGTAAATGCGCCTGGTTTTATGGCAAATCCGGAAGAAGATGGTACGCGCCAGCATAATTTTGCTATTCTAAACTTTACAAAAAAAATCGCCTTAATTGGAGGAACTGGTTATACAGGAGAAATTAAGAAAGGTATTTTTTCTGCACTTAATTTTATTTTACCAGTATTTAAAGAAACGTTGCCAATGCACTGTAGTGCAAATGTTGGAAAAGATGGTGATACAGCTATTTTCTTTGGTTTATCTGGTACAGGAAAAACAACCTTGTCAACAGATCCAGATAGAAGTTTAATTGGTGATGACGAGCATGGTTGGACAAAAGAAAATACAGTATTTAATTTTGAAGGGGGTTGTTATGCTAAGGTTATAAACTTATCTCGTGAACAAGAGCCAGAAATTTATGATGCGATTAAAAAAGGGGCCATTCTTGAAAACGTTATTTTAAATGATAAGGGAGCGGTTGATTTTGAAGATACCTCGATTACGGAGAATACACGTGTAAGCTATCCTATTGATTACATCGAAAACATTAGAGTGCCATCTATAGGTGAAAACCCAAAGAACATCTTCTTTTTAACAGCAGATGCGTTTGGTGTATTGCCTCCAATTTCTAAGTTAACACCAGCACAAGCAGCCTACCACTTTATCTCTGGTTATACGGCTAAAGTAGCAGGAACAGAAGCGGGTATAGTAGAACCACAGCCGTCGTTTTCAGCATGTTTTGGGGCACCATTTATGCCTTTACATCCCACAAAATACGCCGAGATGTTAAGTAAGAAAATGAAAGATTCTAATGTAAATGTATGGTTAGTAAATACGGGATGGTCTGGTGGATCTTACGGTGTAGGAAGTCGTATGAAACTAAAATACACACGTGCCATGATAACTGCAGTATTAAATGGTGATTTAGGGCTGTATAATTACGACGATTATCACATTCACTCTGTATTTGGAGTGGCGCAACCAAGGTCTTGTCCTGGCGTTCCATCTGAAGTATTGAGTCCAAGAACAACATGGAATAATGATAAAGCCTATTACGATACGGCATTTAAATTGGCTAATGCGTTTAGAGAAAATTTTAATAAATTTGAAGAAAACGCTAGCGAAGAAATAAGAAGAGGCGGACCACAGCGTTATTCCTATTAATTATATACAAGTAAACCTAAAAAAAAGCGACCAATTGGTCGCTTTTTTTAGGTCTTTAATTCGAGTTATTTTTTGTTAACCGAATCTATATATTTCTTTAAAGCCATCGTCATTGAAGGGGTCTCTGGTGTTGGAGCAGAAATATCTACTCTTAAGCCTTTAGCTTCAACCGCTTTTATGGTAGAATTACCAAAAACAGCAATGCGGGTATCGTTTTGTTTAAAATCAGGGAAATTATGGAATAAAGAATCTATACCACTTGGACTAAAAAACACCAAAATGTCATACGTTACATTTTCTAAGTCCGATAAATCACTTATTACCGTTCTATAAAAAACGGCTTCTTTCCACTTTACATCTAAAGCGTTTAAAACTTCAGGAACTTCTGGTTTTAATTTATCTGTAGTAGGTAATAAAAACACTTCGTCTTTATACTTTTTTATTAAAGGGGATAATTCTTCAAAAGTTCTCTTTCCTACATAAATTTTACGCTTTCTATAAACAACGTACTTTTGAAGATAATAAGCAACAGCTTCACTCTGGCAAAAATACTTCATACTATCAGGTACTTTAAAGCGCATTTCTTCTGCTACTCTAAAATAATGATCTACAGCATTTCTGCTGGTTAAAACAATAGCCGTAAATTTAGAGAGGTCAATTTTTTGTTGTCTGATTTCTTTCGAAGGTACCCCTTCTACGTGAATAAAAGGTCTAAAGTCTATTTTAACCTTCTGTCTTTCAGACAAATCGAAATATGGCGAATTTTCTATTTTAGGTTCTGGTTGCGAGACTAAAATTGTTTTCACTTTCATATTTTTTTTAGTTTTGTTTAACTCACTCATTTTGTGATTAATTTATACAAAATGAAATAAGGTGAAATTTCAAGTGTGCAAAGATACAAAATAAAATAAAAGAAGTTGTTTTTTATGAGTCTAAGATTATCTTTAATAAAGATTAAAACACCTATCAAATTAATTAAAAGTAAAAGGCTTACAAAAACTATAATAATAGCCTGTGAGACATTAAGAGTATAGATAAGCAAGGCGTTTATAGGAATCAATAATAGGCCTAAAAAATTTTTGTAGCTGGTTTTCATAAGTAAATATTCGCTTATGATGCTGTCAATTTTTAGAATACTACTTACAAGGCGTTCAATTAAGATTTTTATAATAATAATGATAGTGATTGCAAACCCCAGTTTATATAAAGTTATTTGTGAGCTGCTATCAATATGACTGCTCAAATTATAACTAATAAAGCCTAAAATAGAAAGGCCAATTATTAGATTGGAAAACAGAAGCCCTTCAAAAGTGTCTAAGAATTTCTGGTCGCGGGCATAAATTTTTAAGTATCTATAATTAAGCAAGATAGAAGCAAAGTCATAAAACCGTTTTGGGAATAACAACTTAGTGACACTAACGAGTAGTAAACAAACCACTAATAAAACAGTATAAATTTCGGTTGATATCGTTTCTCTAAGCATGTTGTAAAATTATTATAAAAAATTAGAGATGAAGCATCATTATTAAGAAATATTTAGAAAAAAGTAGCCTTCAAATATGTACATTTGCCTTATAAATGAAAATGAGTTAATGCAAGACGCTGTAGTTATTATTCCAACATACAACGAAATCGAAAACATTGAAGCTATTATTAAAGCTGTCTTTGCACTAGATAAAGCGTATGATATTTTGGTCGTTGATGATAATTCACCAGACAAAACAGCAGAAAAGGTAAGCTTACTTCAGCAAGAGTACAAGAATCGGTTATTTTTGGAAGTAAGGCAAGAAAAATTAGGCTTAGGTACCGCCTATATTCACGGCTTTAAATGGAGTTTAGAGCGGCATTATGACTTTATTTTTGAAATGGATGCCGATTTCTCTCACAATCCAAAAGACTTAATCAGATTGTATGAGACTTGCCAAAAAGGAGGAGCAGATGTGAGTATAGGTTCTCGCTATGTTAAAGGGGTAAATGTCGTAAACTGGCCCTTAGGCCGTATCATATTGTCTTATGGTGCTTCTATTTATGTAAAGCTGATAACAGGGATGCGTATTCAGGATGCGACAGCCGGTTTTGTATGTTACAAACGAAAAGTCCTAGAAGCAATAAACCTTGATAGTATAAAGTTTATAGGGTATGCGTTTCAAATTGAAATGAAATTTAAAGCGCATTTAATGCATTTTAAAATAGTCGAAGTTCCTGTTATTTTTATCGACAGAATTAAAGGTAAATCTAAATTGAGCTCAAGTATCATCTCTGAGGCCATTTTTGGTGTTATTACCATGAAAATAAAAAGTATATTTAACAAAGAACGCTAGATGAACAATAGAATAACACTTATAAAAAATGCGAAGATTGTAAACGAGGGCACTATTTTTAATGGTGATATTTTAATTGAGGGCGAAAAAATTATTAAAATCGATACCTCAATTAGTGCGAAGTCAGCCGATGTTAACGTGTTCGATGTAGAAGGTAAATATGTCTTACCTGGAGCAATAGACGATCAAGTACATTTTCGAGAACCAGGTTTAACGCATAAAGCCAATATTGAAACCGAATCTCGTGCAGCTATTGCTGGCGGGATTACTTCCTTTATTGAAATGCCAAACACAAACCCGCAGACCACAACCATAGAAAAACTAAATGATAAATTTGCCATCGCCAAAGCCACCTCGTATGCGAATTACTCTTTTATGTTTGGTGGGACTAATGATAATTTAGACGAAATTTTAAAATTAGACCCAAAACAAGTGGCTGCTTTAAAATTGTTTTTAGGGTCTTCAACAGGAAATATGTTGGTTGATAATCCTGAAGTTTTAGAGAAAATATTTGCTAGTACTAAGTTATTAATCGCTGTTCATTGTGAAGATGAAGCCACGATTAGAAAAAACACAGCAATTTATAAAGAACGCTACGGTGATGACATTCCTTTAAATTTACATCCTATTATTCGGAGTGAAGAAGCCTGTTATATTTCCTCTTCAAAAGCTATAGAATTAGCAAAGAAAACAGGGGCACGTTTACACGTGTTTCATTTGTCTACAGGTAAAGAAACTAAATTGTTTAGCAATAAGATGCCTTTAAAAGACAAAAAAATAACGGCAGAGGTTTGCATTCATCATTTGTGGTTTAGCGATAAAGACTACGACGAAAAAGGCACGCTAATAAAATGGAATCCAGCGGTTAAAACCGAAAAAGATAGAGCACAATTGCTAGAAGCTTTACTGGATGATAGAATAGATGTTATCGCTACAGATCATGCACCGCATACATTAGAAGAAAAACAAAATGTGTATACTAAAGCACCATCAGGCGGACCATTAGTGCAGCATGCTTTGCCTGCTTTATTGGAAATGCATCACCAAGGAAAAATTTCTATTGAAAAAATAGTGGAAAAATTATGTCATAATCCAGCGATTTTGTTTGAAATAGAAAAAAGAGGCTATGTAAAGGAAGGCTATTATGCAGATTTAGTGGTTGTAGATTTAAATAATCCTTGGACCGTAAATAAAGATAATATTTTATACAAATGTGGCTGGTCTCCATTTGAAGGGACTACTTTCAAATCAAGAATCTCACATACTTTTGTTAATGGTGGGTTAGCCTATAAAAACTTTAAGTTTTACGATAATAAATATGCAAAACAGTTAACATTCGACAGATGAAAAAAAAGCTAATTATAGTTCTTTTAATGAGTTTGCTTTTGGTTGCTTGTTACGACGTAAAGAAACCTAAGAAACCCGCTAATTTAATCCCTAAAGATAAAATGGTGGCTGTTTTGGTAGATATGGCGATTATGTCTTCGGCTAAAGGGGTGAATAAAAAGAAATTAGAAATGAATGGTGTTGTTCCAGAGGACTATATTTATGAAAGACACAATATAGACAGTACCATTTTTTCAGAAAGTAATGCTTACTATGCCTTCGATATTAAAACCTACGATGTTATTTATACAAAAGTAAAAGACAGTTTAACAGTTTTAAGAGACAAATACAAGGCTATTGAAACTAAAGAGAAAAAGGAAAAAGAAAAAGTAGATTCTGTTAAGCGGGCTAAAATAGCCTCTGAAAAGAATTTAAAATATGAGCAAGGTAGCCCGACTAAAAAAGCAAAGCCTATTATAAACGGTCAGCTCAATCCCTTAAAATCTAATTAGTTTTATCCTTTAAAAACAAAGATGCGGTTTCTCTTATGCTTTCATGAATGGATGCAAATTGGGTTTTTAAATGTGTTTTTAATTTAGAGCTGCTATACTCTGTCTTAGAAACTAAAGAATGGGCAAGTTGTTTGGTGAGTTTTCTGCGTTTTCCAAAAAGCTGGTATGTTAACCAATCGAGTCTCCAGCCCAGTTGTAATAGCCATATTTTAGCCTCTTTTTCTGGGGGTTGCGTGTTTAGAGCGTCTGCAATCGTTTTCATAAATTTCTTATAAGTCCAATTCTCGGCAACAAGTATAAAGCGTTCATTTATTAGCTTACTTTTCATCAGTTGCATCATGCTTTTTACCACATCATCAACAGCGACCAAAGCAATTGTTCCTGAGGTATAATACGTTGCGCCTTTGTAAATCGTTTTGAAAATTGAGCCGCTGCCATAGGCCCAGATTCCAGGACCTATAATCACACCGGGATTAACGATTACAGCATCTACACCCTCTTGAGTGCCACGCCACACTTCAAGCTCTGCTCCATATTTGGTAATGGCATATACGCTATTATCTGCTTCAGGGTTCCACTCGGTTTCTTCGGTAGCTATAATTCCTAGTTTAGACGCGCCAATAGCTGCTATAGAACTTACATAACACAGTTTTTTTATATTTTCTGATATACATAAATTCACAATATTAGCAGTACCTTCAATATTCGTTTTTTGAAGTCTATCAAATTTGTCAGGCTCAAAAGAAACAAAAGCGGCACAGTGATAAACATGGGTTATAGATTTGAAGGCTTCACTTAAAGAGGGTATGTCGTTCAAATCTGCTTTCACCCAATCGATAGCATTAAAAAGAGCATCAGCATCTTCAGTATAATAGGAAAAGATATGTTTTACATGTTCTAGTTTTTTTTCATTTCGGTATATCGCCCGAACGCTTTGTTTTTCATTTAACAACTTAAATAGTAAATGAGCACCTAGAAATCCTGTACCACCTGTAATTAATATCATGCGTCCAAGTTAAGAAATATTCAATATTGTATCTTAATTATACAGCTATTTTTATCTTTGCGCATCTATACACAAAAGCAGAGAAAAAATGGCAAATACATTTGTAGAAGAATTACGTTGGAGAGGGATGTTGCATACTGAAATGCCTGGAACAGAAGCGCATTTAAACGAAGCAATGAGAAGTGCGTATGTTGGGTTTGATCCAACTGCAGATTCTTTACATATAGGAAACTTAGTGCCTATTATGCTCTTGGCACATTACCAACGTTGCGGTCACAAACCAGTAGCATTAGTGGGTGGTGCAACAGGTATGATTGGTGACCCTTCAGGGAAATCGTCAGAACGTAATTTACTAAATGAGGCGACTTTAAGACATAATCAGGAAGCTATAAAAACACAGTTGGCGCACTTTTTAGACTTTAAAAGTGATGTAAAAAATGCAGCCGTTTTAGTGAACAACTACGACTGGATGAAGGACTTTTCGTTTTTAGAATTCATTCGTGATGTTGGAAAACATATCACGGTAAACTACATGATGGCAAAAGATTCTGTAAAAAACAGAATTTCTTCAGAGTCAACAGATGGCATGAGTTTTACAGAGTTTACTTACCAGCTTGTTCAAGGTTATGATTTTTTACATTTATATAAAGAACACGACTGTACCTTACAAATGGGAGGCAGCGACCAATGGGGAAATATAACAACAGGCACAGAACTTATTCGTCGTATCGACCAAGGTAAAGGGTATGCTATTACCTGTCCTTTAATTACTAAAAGTGATGGTTCTAAATTTGGTAAAAGTGAAGGTGGTAATGTCTGGTTAGATGCCAATAGAACATCACCATACAAGTTTTATCAATATTGGTTGAATTCTAGTGATGAAGATGCTGAGAAATACATTAAGATCTTTACTTTTTTAACAGAGGAAGACATTAAAACTATTATAAAAGAGCATGCTGAAGCACCACATTTAAGAGTTTTACAAAAGCGGTTAGCCGAAGAGATTACAGTAATGGTTCATTCTAAAGACGATTTTAATAACGCCCAAAAAGCGTCTAACATTTTGTTTAGTAAAAACTTTAATGAAGAGATTAGAACACTGGATGAGAAACTCTTTTTAGATGTTTTTGAAGGGGTGTCACAAGCCGAGGTTTCTAAAGCAGATTTAGCCGAAGGATTAGATATGATAGCAGCACTTGCCGATAAAACCAATTTTTTAGCCAGTAACTCTGAAGCAAGACGAGCATTGAAAGAGAATGCAGTGTCGGTAAATAAAGAGAAGGTAAAAGAAGATTATAAAATTACTGCTACAGACTTAATTAACGATAAATATATTGTTTTGAATAAAGGCAAGAAGAATACTTATATTATTAAAGTAGTATAAAAGAGTTGTAAACATGCGATTAGACCTCACAGCATTGAGAAACCTGTGAGGTCTATTGGTTTTTTAACTAGATCATCATATATTTATAGCAAAGGACTTCCAAAGTGGGGCATCTGTAAAACAAGAAGCCCGCTTGCAAATCTGCAAACGGACTTCTAAAAATTAGTCAACCAACTAAAACTAATTTTTCTCTAACATAACACTTAATCAATCTTTTTTTCTAATCAATCTCCAATTTTGGTCGGCTTTTTGTTGCAAACCTTTCACATCTTCTTTTTTCCATAATTTTAAGGTGTTTATGCCCCAAGAATTATAGAATAAATAGAGTTTTCCATCGCGTATTTCGAACGTTTCAGGATCTATTGAGACCTTTTTACCTTTTTCTGCTATGGCATAAGCACAATACCCGCCGTATTGTGGTAGGTATTGTTTTGGGTTTGTTTTGAATGCCTTTAAATGCTTTTGAGAGACAAACGCATAATTTACACCATCATGCATTGTGGTAAATTGTTTATTACCAGCTTCTGCTTTATTATCAAAATAGGAAACAACGTCATAACCTTCGGCAGCATACCCTTTTTTAGTATTGTAATCTGTTTGTGCCTGTACAGCGACTATTCCGAAGAAAATAAAAATATAAACGAATGGTTTCATAACCAGTTTGTCGTTATAGATGAGAAAAGATTACGAATTTGGTTTTAAATATTAATTTTTAAAGCACCATTAAGTTACAACCACGAATATCACTGGTGTCGAAGCGTCCAATGATTTCAAAAGTACTTTCCGAAAGTACCCGCCCTAAATCCTGAGTAGCAATAAAAGAGCAGGAGTTAACATTTGCAAGATCAATAATATTTATACCGCCTGTTTTACCTTTAGCTTGAATGGTTAAAGCATCTTCAGTTTCTCGGGTTAAGATTTTCATCCAACGCGGGCATTCAAAAACACCCTGTCCTTTAGAATAGGCTTGACTAAGTAACTCGGTCATCCCATATTCACTGTGAATACTTTCAACACCAAAGCCCGTTTTAAGAATCTGGTGTAGTTCTTCTCTAATGAGTTCTTTACGCCTGCCCTTCATCCCGCCAGTTTCCATAATAATCGTGTTATTGAGGTTAAACGTGTGTGCTTCAACTAAGTTTAAAAGCGCAAAGGAGACACCAATTAGTAATACTTTTTTACCATCAGCATCTAATTTGTTGAGTGTTTTACTTAAAGCATCAAGATTATCTAAGTAGAAACCGCTTTCTGGATGCTGTGATGTTTTTATCAAGGCATCAACCATGTATATTAAAGAAGAGCCATCACGCTCTAAATAGCTAGGCAATAAAGCAAGAACAACAGCGTCTTCAATAGCGCCATAAAAGTGGTTAAACGCTTTTTTGAAACTGTTTTCATAAATTTTTAAATTAGTGACATGATGTTTGCTTGTTTTAGCTCCTGTAGTGCCACTACTAGTAAAGGTTTGTTCAACGGCTTCTGAACTGCTTAAAATTTGATGGGACTTAAAAAACTGAATGGGTAAAAAGGGAATGTCTTCAATGTGTTTTACATCACTGGGATGCTTATATAACAAATCGCAAAAGGAACGATATACCAAATTATTTTCAAACTGAAATTTAAAAACTTCTAAGGCTAAAGTGTTAAACTCAGCTTCAGTTTTTATATTAAAAATAGCTTTGGAATCCATCATTGTTTAGCAAAAGTAAATAAAATAAAAAAGAGCGTTACCATTGGTAACGCTCTTTTAAAAATTATAAATGGTTTGTATTACTCTACTACTAATTTTTTAGTGGTAGACGCTCCATTTTGAGTTAATTTAATTAAATAAAGGCCTGTACTTAATTGAGACACATCTAAAGTGTCATTTGTTAATGCTTTAGAAATAACTCGTTTACCCAATACATTAAATACGTTTACAGTAACAACATCGTTAGCAGTTGTTTTAATAGTTACCGTACCGTTAGAAACTGGATTAGGGTAGATAGAAAAGTTTGTGATATTAAATCCTTTGGTAGAAAGAGTTGTTCCATCATTCTTAGCTCCAGGAGAAAACAACACAGGGTTTGATGCAATGGTACTATGATCTACAAATACACCAGTGAAATCAGGGTTACGAGCAATAGATTGATTGTTTCCTGCAGCTCCATAAGTTTCAACAATTAAGTTTACACCATTATTATCTCTAATTGTAACAGTATCACCGCCATTATTAAGGCCTAAGCCTGTAGTAGATGCTGTTTGAGCTATAAAATCAATTCCTGTTGGCGTTCCTCCACCAAAAACAGTAATAAAATTATTAGGAGGTAAAATAGTTCCTGAAGGGAAAGTATGTCTGTCTGAAACAGCGTCTGCTATCACATAGTCACTTAGGTCAATAGCAACTGTACCAGAATTATAGATTTCAATAAATTCATCGTCAGAAGTGTTTACAGTACCATCGCCATTAGCATCTCCGTTGGTAGCATCTGGATCTGCATGAATTTCGTTAATAATTAAAAATACAGGATCACAATTTGCCGCAGGAACAGTTCCAGATAAGGATGTACCATCACAATCACCACCATTTAAAGTAATATTCCAAGAGTCACCTTCACCTAATCCGGTTAATATTATTGTTCCACCAACAGTTGTTGCAGGATCATCTCCACTTATGGTTGCTGTTGTTGTAGTTGTAACAGAAGTAATAGTATTATCACTACCTGTGTACGGGATATTAATTGTTACTTGGTCATTGTTATCTCCCTCTGTATTTGTCGCACAAACGTAAGATTCGGTTTGTAAAATTACATCACAAATAGCACAGTCTGAAGTTGGTCGCATTCCAAGTGAAGGGCAAGCGTTAAAAGCATTTAAGTTTACGTCAGACAACTCCCATCCAGAATAACCATCTACACCATCATCACTATATTGCACGCCAATAAATACTTCTGTTCCTGTGGCAGTAGACAAATCTATGTTATAAGACCCTGCATCTGTTAAGGTTTGAGCAGTAGTCCATGATGTTGAAGAAGGACACCCTGTGTAAGCACTTGTATAATTAATATTTAAATCTGTTACACCAAAATTTTCAGCAGCATTAAGCGCTAAACTTAAATCTGTTACTCCTGTCATGTCTAAAGGTCCAAAAACCATCCAGGCATCGATAGCTTCTTGACAGCCACTACCACAAAAAGCATTTAGACTGTAAGTTCCCGAGTTTAAAGTCCACTCATCTCCAGCTGTGTTAGGAGTAACGGTTACTATTTCGAAAGTTTCAGTCCCATTACTTAAATCAAAACAGGTGTTAGGAATAGGATCACATTCTGCTGGAGCAACAGTTCCATTAGAAGTAAAAGTGTCGCAGTCCCCACCGTTTAATACTATATCCCAAGCATCTCCTTCTGTTAGTCCAGTAACGGTAATTATACCATTTGGTGTGGTAGAAGGATCGTCGCCTTGAACCGTACCTCCTGAACTTGTTGTTACAGATGTTATGCCAGCATCAAAACCAGTATAAGGTATATTAACTGTCACAGTATCGTTGTTGTCTCCAACAGTGTTAGATAAACATGAATATGAAGGTTGTCCTAGTACAACACCGCATGAAGTAGAAAAACCTGTCCATGTAATATCGTCAATTATAACTTGAGTTGAAGTTGTGTTTACTAGTTCAATGGTTATATTTCCAGCAACGTTAATTCCAGTTACAGTAAAGGTTTGTTCTGTAAAATTATCAAAAGGTGTTGACAGTCCACGAGACACGCCATTAACAAATAATTCAACTTGTCGGTTGCCACCTCCTGTAAAACCTTTGTAAAGTTTTACTGAAAAATCAGATATACCACCAGAAATAGAGCTAGATGTAATTTTACTTCCGTCTGAGACTCTTCTAAGCATTAATGCAGGTAAATTGATTCCAGAACCGTTTGCGTCCCCATTTGCATCTCTAGAGGCAACATATGTCCACGTTATTCCTGCGGCGCCAACGAAACTACCATTAGCATAACTCGTCGTAGCGTTAGAGTTTGCGAAATTCTCAGTGCCTTGAGCAGAAACTAAAGACAATGAAAAAATGGATAATAATAAAAAGTAAATTTTCTTCATAATTATAGATTTTAAATTAGACTGTAAAAATACTAATATTATACAAATGGAATCTCTTTTAATAGTTGTCTGGCTGGTTTTTAACGATAACATAACATCTTACCATTCATAATTTATCTATAGTTCATGATTTCCCTTTTGTAAGTTCCATTCGGGGCTTCAATGTTAACATATTGTTATCAATACAGGTTCTTTTAGTTATTATGTTATTAGTTTTATCTTTACCATAAAAAATCAGTCTTAAGATGAACAAAAAAGACATTACCATTTTATTAGTAGATGACGAGCCAGATATACTAGAAATAGTGTCTTATAATTTGTCATCGGAAGGTTATAGAGTAATTACAGCAAGTAACGGCATAGAAGGCGTTAAAAAAGCGAAGAAAGAAAAACCCGAACTTATCATACTTGATGTTATGATGCCAGAAATGGATGGTATAGAAGCCTGTGAGCAAATTAGAAAAATTCCAGAGCTAAAAAATACCATTATCACTTTTTTAACCGCCAGAGGTGAAGATTATTCTCAGGTAGCTGGTTTTGATGCCGGTGCAGATGATTATATTACCAAGCCTATTAAACCAAAAGTTTTAGTAAGCAAAGTCAAAGCATTATTAAGACGCTTAAAAGCAGAAGATGCGGCTGTTGCAGAAGTTAGGATAGGAGACATAGTAATTAATAGAGAAGAGTATAAGGTTGTTTTAAAAGGCAAAGAATTAATATTGCCAAGAAAAGAGTTTGAACTGTTATCTTTATTGGCCTCAAAACCAGGAAAAGTATTTAAAAGAGGGGATATTTTGGATGCTGTTTGGGGTAACGAAGTAATTGTTGGAGGGCGGACTATAGATGTTCATATTAGGAAATTAAGAGAAAAAATTGGGGATCACTATTTAAAAACAACAAAAGGTGTTGGCTATAAGTTTGTAGAGTAATGCAAATAAAAAAATCATATAAATTTGCTTTAAAAACCACGTTTTTAATTACACTATTATTGACGCTCATTTTGGGCGTTTTTTTAGCTGTTTTTTATGAGGTAAAATGGTTGCCACTACTGGCTTTTGGAATACTCTGTTACCTTATCTCCTTTTTTGTCATTCAATATCGTGTTCAGAACTTTATCTATAAACGGGTTAAAAAAATATACGATGACTTGAAATTATTAGAGTCTACTTCTTTTAAGAAGGAACGAATTACTACAGATATGGCGACGCTAACACAGGAAATTGATAAATATGCAAGAGATAAAAAAATAGAAATTGAAACGTTAAAGGTAAGAGAAGAGTATAGAAAAGAATTTTTAGGAAACGTTTCTCACGAATTAAAAACACCATTATTTACCGTTCAGGGGTATTTAGAAACATTGATTGATGGTGCCGCGAAAGATAAAAAAATACGTGACAAATATCTAGACCGGGCCAATAAAGGGGTTGAAAGACTAATCTATATTGTTAAAGATTTAGATATGATTACAAGCTTAGAGGTGGGGAATTTAAGTATGGAGTTGGAGCGTTTTGATATTGTTGAACTAATAGAAAATGTGTTTGATTTGTTTGAGATGAAAGCCCATAAAAAGCGAATTTCTTTAGCGTTTGATATTGATTATACGCAACCCATAATGGTGAAAGGCGATAAGGATAAAATACAACAAGTATTAACAAACCTTATCGTAAATTCTATTAAATATGGGAGAGAAAAAGGAACAACAGAAGTAAGTATAGAAAACTTAATCAAAAACAAAGTCATTGTTCGCATAACAGACAATGGAGAAGGTATAGAGAAGAAGAATATTCCAAGGTTATTTGAACGCTTCTTTCGGGTTGATAAAAGCGGATCAAGAAAAGAAGGCGGCTCTGGATTGGGTCTGGCTATTGTAAAGCATATTATAGAGGCGCACGACGAAAAAATATATATTGAAAGTGAATTTGGTGTGGGTAGTGAATTCTCATTCACTCTGGAAAAGGCGAAATAGGGTGCTAAAATTTAAGGACACACTATTAATCTCTAATCCAGAATATTTTTTAACCTGCTCAAGCATTTCAATTTTAAAATCCACTTGATTACAAGTAGGGACCATTTTTAAATCCTCAAAACGTTTCGCGAGATATTCCTGTTCAAATTGTCCAGGCGTAGGGATGAAGAAGGCTTTTTTGCCAATTTTAGCTAAATCCATAACAGTTGTATAGCCCGATCGGGAGAGTACAACAGAGCTACTGTTTATCGCTTTTTCGAGTTGGTGACTTTGCATAAAATTATAATAACAAACTAATCCAACGCGAGTAATGGTTTGTTCTTTTTCCATAATGCCTTTAACAAAAAGCACTTTTCCGTTATAGGCTTTTAATTCATTTATTATTTTTTTTTCCAGAAGTGTACGCTGTGGTTCAGGGCCAGATAATAAAACCATTACATCATATTGGTTGTCTTGTTTTTGTTTTTTTAACCGACTTAATGGACCTAAATATTTTTTTACAATACGCGTGTTATCCTCATGACCTAATTTTCCGCTTAAATTAGGTTCAAACTCATGATCTGGAATCCAACATTCATCAAATTTTTTTATTATGTTTTGATGAATTTTAGTACTAAACCAGGTTGTGTTACCGCTTAGCACATTTAATTGATGAGTTATAAAAACACAGGGCACTTTTTTGCAGTACACGCCAAGTCTATTGTCTGAGATAATGCCATCAATTTTATAAGTATCAACTAAAAACTGTGTCGCTTTTTTTTCTGCAGTAATGGCCCTTAACAGTTTAGGAGACTCCTTAAAGAGTTTCCACCTAAATTGACTTGCTTTTGCAGAATACGTGACATTATATCCTGGTAGTTCATCAAAAACTAAATCTGGGAATTCTTTTTTTAGTAAAACTAAAGCAGCTCCATCACTGGCAATAACTGGTGTAAAGCCATGTCCTAAAAGTGCATGTATTATCGGGATGCAACGCGTGGCATGGCCTAAACCCCAATTTAGTGGAGCAATTAGAATTCGTTTTTTCAAAAGTTAGCATTTAAAGTCCTAATTTCAAAGGTAATCATAATTGCACTCTCGTATATTTCCTTAATTTTACCAAAAATTTAAATTAAAGTAGTGGGAAGTAAGAATAAGCTTAAGCGATTTAACGAAAATGATACCTTCGAAAATGTATTTCAACCAAAAAGAAATGAATTAGTTGATGCACAATACAAGCTCAAAGGGAATTGGAATAAACACTATTTTAAAAATAGCAATCCGTTAGTTCTGGAATTAGGATGTGGGAAAGGAGAGTACTCCGTAGAACTGGCTAAAAAATATCCTAATAAAAACTTTATTGGTATTGATATAAAAGGCGCGCGATTTTGGAGAGGCGCAAAAACGGCTATCGAAGAAAACATTTCAAATGTTGCTTTTTTGCGAACACAAATTGAACTCGTAGATCATGCTTTTGCAGAGAATGAGGTTGATGAAATATGGATCACCTTTCCTGACCCACAAATAAAATATAAGCGTACCAAACACAGAATGACAAATTCTGAGTTTTTAAAACGGTATAAAACCATTCTAAAACCAGAGGGTATAATGAACCTAAAAACAGACAGTGAATTTATGCACGGTTACACACTAGGCTTGTTACATGGTGAAGGTCATGAAGTCTTATACGCGAACCATAACGTCTACAAACAAGAGGGGTCTCCAGAAGAGGTTACCAGTATTCAAACCCATTACGAAAGCATCTATTTAGAACAAAACAAACCAATTACGTATATTAGATTTAAAATCAAGTAATAGTGGAAATTACAATCACCTTTGGACTCGGATTAGTGATAGCATTACTTGGTGTTATTCCTCCAGGCTTATTAAACATGACTGCAGTAAAAGTTAGCATAAAAGATGGTTATGTTAGGGCGCTTATGTTTTCTGTTGGTGTATGTACTATAGTCGTCGTTCAAACTTTAATAGCCCTGCTATTTGCTAGTTATTTAACAAATCATCCAGATATTACAGATATTCTTCAGCGTGTCGCTTTTGTTATTTTTGTTTTATTGACTATTTATTTTTTAGTACTAGCAAACAAGCAAACAACGCAGGATCTAGACCCTATCGTGAAGAGTAAGCGGGGGCTTTTTTTTCAAGGGATGCTTTTGTCGAGTTTAAATGTGTTTCCAATTCCATATCAAGCCTATATGGGAACAACTTTAGCGACAGCCGGTTTATTGGTCTTAAATAAAACGAGTATTTTTTCTTATGTGGCAGGAGCAGCAACAGGTACTTTTGTTATGCTCTATATTTATATTTTCTTTTTTAAACGCATAAAGAATAAAAAGCTTAGATCTCAAAAAAACATCAATTATAGTATTGGAATAATTACGGGAATCATTGCTGTTTTTACCTTAATCAATATTATAAAAGAATGGTAGTAGGAGTCATTATTGCTCAAGGATTTAAAATTAAATTTTGAAAAGTAAGACGACACCAACTGGCAAATAGAATACAGTAAGAGTGATCAAATGAAAGCAGAAACCCTCAATTTCTTCGAAAAAGTTTATGCAGTAGCTAAACAAATACCTTTTGGGAAAGTCACAAGTTATGGTGCCATAGGAAACTACCTTGGAGCGCCAAGAAGTGCAAGAATGGTAGGCTATGCCATGAACGGGTCTCACGGTAAAGATATTCCTGCACATCGGGTAGTGAATAGAAAAGGCTTGCTAACCGGGAAGCATCATTTTGAGGGTACAAATTTAATGCAACAGCTTTTGGAGAGTGAAGGTATCGTTATCATTGATAATCAAATTCAGGATTTGGAATCGGTCTATTGGGATCCGGCAAAAGCGCTATAAATTTTGCAAATAGTTGCATAAAAAAACTTAAAACTACGCACTTCATTCTTCAAGGTTTATGTAGTATATTTGCACTTTAGAATAAATCTAAATTAGTAAGCTGCCTCTTTTTAATGCGAAGCGTATTAAAAGGCGGTAATTGAACTAATGGCCTTGAATAAATAGGGCGCTCTGAAACTGATTTAATAATTTAAAGGATATTCCTTTTTTTAAGGAAAGTTTATGAAATTTACAAAGCAAGACATATTAAAAGCACTCGAAACAATAACAGTACCTGGCGAAGGACGAAATATGGTTGAAAGTGGTGCTGTTAAAAACGTAGTCACTTTTGCAGATGAGGTAATTGTTGATATTACGATTACGAATCCGGCATTGCAGGCACGTAAAAAAACAGAAGTTGAAATACTTCAAGTCATTCACGAAAAAGTATATAATAAAGCGCAGGTAAAAGTTAATATGACTGTTAATGCGCCGGCAAAAACTGAAACGAACCAGATAAAGGGTAAAAACATACCTGGCATACAGAATATTGTAGCAGTTGCTTCAGGAAAAGGCGGTGTGGGTAAATCTACAGTCACCGCAAACTTAGCTGTTACTTTGGCTAAAATGGGTTTTAAAGTTGGGGTTCTTGATGCCGATATTTACGGGCCGTCTATGCCAATTATGTTCGATGTGGAAATGGAAAAACCACTATCTGTGACAGTCGATGGAAAATCTAAAATGAAACCTGTTGAAAATTACGGCGTTAAAATACTCTCTATTGGTTTCTTTACAAAACCAGATCAAGCCGTTGTTTGGCGAGGTCCAATGGCATCAAAAGCACTAAATCAAATGATTTTTGATGCGGCTTGGGGAACACTCGATTTCTTGTTAATTGATTTGCCTCCTGGAACAGGAGATATTCACCTGAGTATTATGCAAGCCTTACCAATTACTGGCGCTGTTGTCGTAAGCACACCGCAAAATGTAGCTTTAGCTGATGCTAAAAAAGGCGTTTCTATGTTTCAACAAGAAAGTATTAACGTTCCCGTTTTAGGAATTATAGAGAACATGGCTTACTTTACACCAGAAGAATTACCAGATAATAAATATTATATCTTCGGAAAAGAAGGTGCTAAGCATTTAGCTGAAGATTTAAATGTGCCGCTTTTAGGAGAAATACCCTTAGTACAAAGCATTCGTGAGGCAGGGGATATTGGTCGACCTGCAGCGATGCAAACCGGAACACCTTTGGAGAAAGCCTTTGAGAAACTGACACAAAATATAGTGCAAGAAGTGGTAAACCGTAACACTGACTTACCGCCTACAGAGGCAATAAAAATTACAACAATGGCTGGTTGTTCAGCCGTTAAAAAATAAGAGATGACAACAGAAGAACTAAGACTAAATGTAGAAAAAGCGCTCGATGAAATTCGTCCGTTTTTACAAAGTGATGGTGGAGACATCTCATTATTGTCTATTGAAGATGATAAATTGGTGAGAGTGCAGTTAGAAGGGGCTTGTGTTGGTTGTAGTGTTAACCAGATGACCTTAAAATCTGGTGTTGAAATGACGATTAAAAAGTACGCGCCTCAAATAGAGCAAGTTATAAACATTGAAAATTAGAACTAGGGCGTGACCTAAAGGTCAGGCTCTCGGCAGTCGCTCTCTTCGAGGAGCTCCAACAAAGCCTCCATCCTTCACGCAAATAAAAACATAAAGACAACCTGCAGGGTTTTTAAAACCTTGTAGGTTTTAAAGTGAAATTTAAAACCAAAGCAGTTATCAATTACCCCGAGGTTTAGAAACTGCTTTTACAGGAACAAGATGATTACAACAGATATACTAATTATTGGAGCCGGCCCAACAGGCTTATTTACAGTATTTGAAGCTGGTTTATTAAAATTAAAATGCCATTTAATTGACGCTTTGCCGCAGCCTGGCGGACAATGCTCAGAAATTTACCCTAAAAAACCCATTTATGACATTCCAGCGTATCCTGAAATTCTAGCGGGGGATCTCACCGAAAGACTTTTAGAACAATGTAAACAGTTTGAACCTGGTTTTACCTTAGGAGAACGTGCAGAAACGATTGAAAAACAAGAGGATGGAAGTTTCATTGTAACCACTAATAAAGGAACCAAACATCAAGCGCCAGTAGTTGCAATTGCGGGCGGACTTGGAAGTTTTGAACCAAGAAAACCTTTAATTCATAACATTAAGGATTTTGAAGATAAAGGGGTCGAATATATTATTAAAGACCCTGAAATTTATAGGAATAAAAAAGTGGTTATCGCTGGTGGCGGTGACTCGGCATTAGATTGGAGTATTTTCTTAAGTGATGTTGCCAAACAAGTCACCTTAATTCACAGACGAAATGAATTTCGAGGCCATTTAGATTCTGTAGATAAAGTGCAAGAATTAAAAAATGCGGGTAAAATTAAGTTGATAACTCCAGCTGAAGTCATGGGGATTGTAGGTGATTATGAGCTAAAAGCAGTGGTGGTTAAAGAGTCAGATGACATTCACATAGAAAAGGAATACGAGTTAGAATGTGACCATTTTATTCCATTATTTGGCCTATCTCCAAAACTGGGTCCAATAGCAAATTGGGGATTAGAGATTGAGAAAAATGCCATTAAAGTGGATAATAGTTTAGATTATCAAACCAATATTCCAGGTATTTTTGCGATTGGAGACGTCAACACCTATCCTGGAAAGCTAAAATTAATTCTTTGTGGCTTTCATGAAGCGACATTAATGTGCCAGTCGGCTTATCAAATTATAAACCCAGGAAAACGCTATGTTATGAAATATACAACAGTCTCTGGTGTTGATGGTTTTGATGGGACAAGAAAAGAAGCGCCAAAAGCGGTGGTAAAAAAAATAGAATAAATTTAGGCTATCCCGCAAGATTATAAAATCTCGCAGGGATCAAAATAAGAAAAAGACGTAATTTGTACTTTGATTTAATACCTACATGGTTTTAGAAACCTTGCAGGTCAAAAAACAGATGCCATTTGGAACAGGACATAAACATAACAATTACAGACAGACAAGGCACTATTCATAAAATTCTGGCACCAACAGATATGGCCATGAATTTAATGGAAGTGGTACGCTCCTATGAGCTTGCTGAAGAAGGGACTATCGGTGTTTGCGGCGGCATGGCGATGTGCGCCTCTTGTCAATGTTACGTAACAAGTACTACGGAGTTGCCAGAAATGCAAGACGATGAAGAAGCCATGCTTTCAGAGGCTTTTCATGTTAAAGAGAATTCCCGTTTAGGTTGCCAGATACAAATGACTCCAGAAATGGAAGGTTTAGAGGTGGAGTTGGCACCAGAGTCTTAATAAAATTATCTTTTTCACAGTATTAAAGATACTGGCTAATAGCAGAAATAAAAAAAGCACTTCAACCCTGAAGTGCTTTTTTTTAATTTTAAAGTTATAATTAAATATGCTAGAATAAGTTTTCAAATGTCGCTTAGTGACTTATTTGAAGGCGTTAAGTCCAGTCACATCTAAACCTGTAATTAATAAGTGAATGTCATGAGTTCCTTCATAGGTCACGACACTTTCAAGGTTCATCATGTGTCTCATAATAGAATATTCGCCGCTAATACCCATACCGCCAAGCATTTGTCTGGCGTCACGAGCAATGGTAAGTGCCATATCCACGTTATTGCGTTTTGCCATAGAAATCTGTGCTGAGGTTGCAGTGCCATTTTCACGCATGACTCCTAAACGCCAAGCTAAAAGCTGTGCTTTTGTGATTTCGGTAATCATTTCGGCTAATTTCTTTTGTTGTAATTGAAACTGTCCAATGGGTTTTCCAAATTGCATGCGCTCTTTGCTATATCTTAAAGCCGTATCGTAACAATCCATTGCTGCTCCTATTGCTCCCCAAGCGATACCAAATCGGGCAGAATCTAAACAGCCTAGTGGCGCACCTAAACCAGATTTGTTAGGTAATAAGTTTTCCTTAGGCACTTTTACATTGTCAAAAATAAGTTCGCCAGTAGCACTAGCACGAAGGGACCATTTGTTATGTGTCTCTGGTGTAGTAAAGCCTTCCATACCGCGTTCTACAATTAAACCATGAATACGTCCTTCTTCATTTTTAGCCCAAACAACAGCTACATTGCAAAAGGGCGAATTTGAAATCCACATTTTTGCACCATTCAAAAGGTAATGGTCTCCCATATCTTTAAAATTGGTAACCATGCCTGCAGGATTAGACCCATGATCTGGCTCCGTTAAACCAAAACTACCAATCCATTCACCACTGGCTAATTTGGGTAAGTATTTATGGCGTTGTGCTTCGTTTCCATATTTCCATATCGGATACATAACTAAAGACGATTGGACCGAAGCTGTACTACGAACACCAGAATCACCACGCTCAATTTCCTGCATGATTAAGCCATAAGAAATTTGGTCTAAACCAGCACCGCCATATTCCTCTGGAATATAAGGTCCAAAGGCACCAATTTCTGCTAAGCCTTTAATTATTTGTTTAGGAAATTCTGCTTTTTGTGCAGCTTCTTCTATAATGGGCGACACGTCACGCTTTACCCATTCTCTGGCTGCATTACGCACTAATTTATGTTCTTCGGTTAAAAGTTCGTCTAGATTATAATAATCTGGTGCTTCAAATAAATCTGGTTTCATGTATTGCTCTTTATTATTTTTTTAATGGCCACATCTCGCATCCATTTAATGACTAAATTTCAATTATGGATGGTTGATCTATCCGTATTCTGCCTTCGAATTTGAGAAATCCTCAAAATAGAAGACCTTATTTTATAAGTGTCACAAAAATAACGAAAACTAAAGCATTGCCCAATTTTTAAACTGAAATAAGTTTACATTTTCACATAAAAGTCTTTCGTCAAATTAATGTAGTCCTCTGTGTAGTTGTGTCTTGTGGTTTCAATAATAAGTTCTGTAGTGTTTATAACGTTCTTGTCGTCCGAACGGGCAGGTTCGCAGAAAGACATTTCTAGTAATGAACGCTTTATTTCAGAATTTATAGTGCCTCTAACACGCGTGCGTTTATCTACTTTTAGATTTAGAGCGGAAGCCAAGGCTATAAATTGGTCTTCTTCTTTAAAGGGAATAATGGTACAAAAGACACCATCTTTCATTAATAATTTTGAAACACTCTCAATAAGATGTTCGAAAGGCATGGCCTCTTGAAAACGCGCTAAGTCGCGTTGGGTGTTTTCGGTTTTATAATCTTCAGAATAGAATGGTGGATTGCAGACAATTAAGTCATACTGATCATCAATTTCTTCTGTAAATTCAGCTAAATCGGCATGATAACAAAATAATCTGTCACCCCATGGAGACCCTTCAAAATTATCGACGCATTGTTCATAAGCCATAGCATCAATTTCTAAAGCATCAAGAACTTCAGCACTACTGCGTTGCGCAAGCATCAAAGATAAAACACCAGTACCAGAACCAATATCTAAAATGGCAAAAGGTTGTTTTTCAATGCTAGCCCAAGCGCCAAGTAAAACGCCATCGGTACCTATTTTCATGGCACATTGGTCTTGGTTAACCTCGAACTGTTTGAATTTAAATGTTTGATTACTCATGTGTTGTCTTTCCTATGGAGCCAGAAATTCAGTTTAAGTTAGAAATTGTTTTTAGAGCCTCTACCGTTACACCAATGATAAGCCTTATTCTTCTAAATATAAATCTATAAGGCCTTCAGGCGTATCAACAAAAATGGTCTTATTTTTTTTATCTACTTTCGAAATAAACGCGTCATTCATTGGTATTAAAATTTGAACACCATCTCTATCAATTTCAAAAAGAGATTGAGCGGTAGTGTCATTTACCCCTGTAATAATGCCAACAGAGCCAAAATTTTTGTCTTCAACTTTATAACCGATTATTTCATGAAAGTAAAACTTGTCGTCTTCTAATTCTGGTAAAAAAGATAAAGGCAAATAACAGTCGCTCTTAATCAAAGCATCAGCATCAGCTTCGGTTTCAACATCTTCAAACTTTACACGAAGTAATTCACTTTTGTGTAATTGAGAACTTTCCAAGAAAAAGGGAATAAGATTGCCACGCAAATCGATAAAAATAGAGTCCAGATTTTCGTACAAATCTGGTTCGTCTGTATCTAACTTAATTAAAAGTTCACCTTTAAAACTGTATTTTTTTACAATTTTACCTAAAAAAAAGCATTCTTCTTTAGTCATCGGAAAAAATTATTTTGTGGTTTCCGTGAAAACGGAAATCTCATTAATATTTAAATGTAGATCACATTCTTTAACCGAATGTTTTCAATTATGTATTTTGTTTTATTAGTAGAATACTATTTAACATAAAAAAACTCCGATAACGTGTTATCGGAGTTTAAAAGTATAAAAAATTAATTTTCTATTCTTCTTCGTTTGTCGCTGCTGCTTCAGCCGGAGCTTCATCTGCAACTGCTTCTTCTTCAACAACTGGTGCGGCTGCTGCAATTCTTGCTTCATTTGCTGCTTTTTCAGCTTCAAATGCTTTAGCTTTAGCTTCCGCTTCTGCTTTAGTTAAGCCTTCTTTTTTAGCGTCTACCTTTCCAGTTTTTTCCTCTAACCAAGTTGCGAATTTCTTCTCAGCTTGCTCTTCAGTTAAAGCCCCTTTACGAACACCACCAGCAAGGTGATTTTTCAATAAAGCGCCTTTGTAAGATAATAATGCTTTGGCAGTATCAGTTGGTTGTGCACCATTCTGTAGCCATTTTACTGCGCCATCAACATCTAATTCGATTGTTGCTGGGTTAGTATTTGGATTGTAAGCACCTAATTTTTCTAGGTATTTACCATCTCTTGTCGCGCGAGCATCAGCTGCTACGATCCAGTAATAAGGTTTTCCTTTTTTACCGTGTCTTTGTAATCTTATTTTTACAGGCATAAAAATTAATTTGTGAGGTACGCGACCTCTATTATTAATAAGTCTGCAAAGATACAATATTTATTTAAATAACAAGTTTTTAGTTCGAATCTATCGCATTGCGCATTTTTGTTTTATTTTTGAATCTTAGTAGCACCTGTATTATGAAAAAAATTATTGTTTTAATACTTACCTTTTTTGCGCTTTTAGGGTGTAGTGACGATGTGGCATTTAACAGCCCTTCTTTTCAAGCAAAAAAAGATAGAAATTTATGGGAAGCGGTAACTTTTACTGCAAGTATTGATGCTGGTGGCGCACTTACTATTATTGGGTCTAATAATTTAGAGACAGTAACCTTAGTTGTAAATAATACAGAATTAGGAATTCATGATATTTTGGAAACAACTTCATCTGGAGCATTATTGGATATTAATGACCTTGAATTTTCAACTAATAATATGCCAGATCCAAGTGTTCAATTGTATCCTGCAGATGGAATAATCGAATTAAAAGATGTCAATACCGAAGCAGGTTATGTTTCAGGGGCTTTTAGTTTTTATGCATTCAATAGCTATGGCTTAACGGCTGTTACTTTTAACGAAGGCATATTTTTTAAAGTACCATTATAAAGTGCTCCAATTATAAGTAGCAAATCTCCTCACTTTAATTTGGTTCTGCACATGCACAATAGTTAGGAATAGGGTTAAAGCTTATAGCGATTAATCTATGAGCCGCTGCTTATTTGGTGCGTTTTAATGCGCCTAAGCGTTATTCATTACTCACAACTTATAGATTATAACTCCCGCTATAGATGCTTTGGCATTGGGTTTACTCCTTGTTTTTTGTTAAATACTCTTAAACTGGAAGAAAACACTCACAAAGTGTGTTAAATCACTTGACATGGCCTCTCATTTCTATTATATTGAAGGTGTTGATGTGAAACAATACGCATCATAAAAAAAAGTATTGAAATTTAAAAATGAAAAGGATATTATGAAGTACACAGAAGAAATTTCAAACAAATTAAACAAATTATTAATTAAAAATTATGACGCTGAAAAGGGCTATATTGATGCTTATAAAAACGTAGAAAGTAATGATTTGAAAATGTTTTTTAAAAGAAGAGCTTCCGAGAGAAGTGATTTTGCAAAAGAACTGAGAACAGAAATCTTACAATACGGGGAGATTCCAGAAGATTCTGGTTCTTTTAAAGGGACCATGCATAGGAATTGGATGAACTTGAAAGCGACTTTTACCTCAAACGATGATGAAGCCATTTTAGAGGAAGCTATTAGAGGTGAGGAAGCAAGTCTTGAAGAATATAACGACTTGTTAACCGAGAAGAATTTGCCACCAACTATAGATAGTTTGATTGCGAAGCACAGAAACGCAATACAGGCCTCAATTAACACTGAGAAAGCTAAATTAGAGCTAGTGTCATAATACTAAAATTGTTATGAAAAGAAAGAAAGTCAATGTTTTACATTGACTTTCTTTTTGTTTACAACTGTTTATAACTTTAGCTTTTACAAGGCGTCAATTTTTCCTATTTTTATGAGCTGCGTTTGATATTTATAAACGACTGAAAAACAATACTCTAAACACAAAGAATGTACTTAATTTTCGATACAGAAACTACAGGTTTGCCAAAACGCTGGGATGCGCCAATTACCGATACCGATAATTGGCCTAGATGTATTCAAATCGCATGGCAATTACATGATGCGATGGGTAACTGTATCGAAAGTCAGGATTATTTGGTTAAACCAGAGGGGTTTAATATACCTTATGATGCTGAAAAAATTCATGGTATTTCTACCGGATTAGCTCAGGAACAGGGGATAGCACTAGCCGAAGTTTTAGAGAAGTTTAATATTGCTTTAAGCAAAACAAAATTTGTCGTTGGACAAAATGTTAAGTTTGACCTAAACATTATGGGGGCTGAGTTTGTGCGTGAAGACATCGCAAATCAACTTCAGGAGTTACCCGTTTTAGATACCTGTACTGAGCATACCGCAGCATTGTGCCAAATAACGGGTGGTCGTTACGGGAAGTTTAAACTGCCGACATTAACCGAGTTGCATCAGTATTTATTCAATCAGCCATTCGCTGAAGCACACAATGCAACTGCTGATGTTGAAGCAACGACACGTTGTTTTTTAGAGCTCATTCGAAGAAAAGAATTCACCAAAGAACAATTAGACGTTCAGCCAGATTATTTCGAGAATTTTTCTGAAGCCAATCCGCAGCCCATAAAACTAATCGGCTTAAAGCACATCAATCTCAAACAGGAAAGTGCTAGAATTAATGCCAGATTGCAAAAAGCTGAAGCAACTGATATTTCTTCCGAAGAAATAAAAGAAAACATAAAGGAATTACAGGAGGTAGATTTTGTGCATTTGCATAACCACTCCCAATTTTCTGTATTACAATCCACAATGAGTGTTGCAGCTATTGTAGAGGTTGCTGCCGAAAACAATATGCCTGCGGTTGCGTTAACCGATCATGCTAATATGATGGGGGCTTTCCACTTTGTGAACGCTGTAAATAAGCATAACAGTGGTGTTAAAGCAAAGATTGAAGCGGCAGAAGCTGAAGGAAAAACAACAACTGCAAAAATGATTAAGCCAATCATTGGTTGTGAGTTTTTTGTTTGTGAAGACCATTTAGATAAAACCAGAAAGGATAATGGTTACCAGATTGTTTTAATTGCAAAAAATAAAAAGGGCTACCATAATTTGGCAAAATTATCTTCACATGCCTTTGTTAATGGCTTTTACTATTTACCGAGAATTGATAAAAAACTAATCCAGGAGTATAAAGCCGATTTAATTTGTTTAACAGGAAACTTATATGGGGAAGTGCCCAGTAAAGTTTTAAATGTTGGTGAAAATCAAGCGGAAGAAGCCTTGCTTTGGTGGAAAGAACAATTTCAAGAGGATCTGTATATTGAATTAATGCGTCACAATCAGGAAGACGAAAACCGTGTTAATCCAACGCTTATTAAATTTTCTGAAAGGCATAATATTAAGCTGGTTGCAACAAACAATACCTATTACGCTAAAAAAGAAGATGCCAACGCGCATGATATTTTATTATGTGTAAAGGATGGTGAAAAGCAGGCAACACCTATAGGAAGAGGGCGCGGTTATCGTTACGGTATGCCAAACCAAGAGTACTATTTCAAATCGGCAGCGGCCATGAAAAACATCTTTAAAGATGTGCCGGAAGCGATTAGTAATGTACAAGAAGTGGTCGATAAAATTGAAGGATTTCAACTCGCACGAGATGTCTTATTGCCAGCCTTTGATATTCCTCAAGAATTTATAAATAAAGAAGATGAAAACGGTGGCGGTAAAAGAGGAGAGAATGCCTATTTACGACATTTAACTTTTGAAGGTGCAAAGAAACGCTATGGAGAAGTACTCAGTGACGAGGTTACAGAGCGTTTGGATTTTGAACTAAGTGTTATTGAAAACACGGGCTATCCTGGTTATTTTTTAATTGTAGAAGATTTTATTCGTGAAGCACGAAATATGGACGTTTCGGTTGGGCCAGGACGGGGTTCGGCTGCAGGATCAGTGGTAGCCTATTGCTTATGGATTACCAATATAGATCCCTTAAAGTATAACTTACTTTTTGAGCGTTTTTTAAATCCGGATCGTGTAAGCATGCCAGATATTGATATCGATTTTGATGATGAAGGGCGAAGTCGCGTTATGGATTATGTGATTGAAAAATACGGAAGTAATCAGGTTGCGCAAATTATTACTTACGGTACGATGGCAGCAAAGTCATCCATTCGAGATACAGCTCGTGTTTTAGACTTACCATTATTTGATGCCGATAGGATAGCCAAGTTAATCCCAACGATGTCTAAGTTGAGTAAGATCTTTGGTTTAAGTGAAAAAGAATTAGCGTCTAAATTTAGAGCTGAAGATTTAGAAAAAGTCAACGAATTGTTGAACATTTCTGAAGGTGAAGATCTCCAAGCCGAAACCGTTAACCTGGCAAGGATTTTAGAGGGATCGGTGAGAAACACTGGTATTCATGCGTGTGGTGTGATTATTACGCCAGACGATATTACGAAGTTCGTACCGGTATCTACGGCGAAGGATTCTGATTTATATGTTACACAATTTGATAATTCGGTAGTAGAAGATGCAGGCTTGCTGAAAATGGATTTCTTGGGTTTAAAAACGTTAACGCTAATTAAAGACACCGTAAAAATTGTAAAAGCCAAGCATGATATCCTATTAGATCCAGATAGTTTTCCGCTTGATGATGAAAAGACTTATGCGCTTTTCCAAAGAGGAGAAACCGTTGGGGTGTTTCAATATGAATCACCTGGAATGCAAAAGCATTTAAAAGATTTAAAGCCTACAGTTTTTGACGATTTAATTGCTATGAATGCACTCTATCGTCCCGGGCCAATGGAATACATTCCGAGTTTCGTTCGCCGGAAACATGGGGATGAAGATATTGAGTACGATTTACCTGCCATGGAAGAATACCTGCAGGAGACTTATGGTATTACGGTTTATCAAGAGCAAGTGATGTTACTCTCACAAAAGCTTGCAGATTTCACCAAAGGTGAAGCCGATGTGTTGCGTAAAGCCATGGGGAAAAAGCAGATTGCGGTACTCGATAAAATGAAACCAAAATTTATCGAGCAAGCGAGTGCCAAAGGTCATGATGCTAAGAAATTAGAAAAAATCTGGAAAGATTGGGAAGCTTTTGCGAGTTATGCGTTTAATAAATCACACTCTACTTGTTATGCGTGGATCGCCTATCAAACAGCGTATTTAAAAGCACATTATCCAGCCGAATATATGGCTTCTGTGCTGTCAAATAATATGAATGACATCAAGCAGGTAACTTTCTTTATGGAGGAATGTAAGCGTATGAAGCTACCTGTTCTTGGTCCGGATGTTAATGAATCCTACTACAAGTTTTCTGTAAATAAAGACAATGCGGTTCGTTTTGGTATGGGAGCCATTAAAGGTGTTGGTCATGGTGCAGTAATGACTATTGTTGAAAACCGAAAAAAAGACGGGCACTACAAATCCATTTTCGATTTGGCTAAACGTATTGATTTGCGTGCCGCTAACAAAAAAGCCTTTGAAAATTTAGCCTTGGCGGGAGGTTTTGATTGTTTTGAAGATACACATAGAGCGCAGTATTTTCAAAAAGAAGGGGGTGATTCCACGTTTTTAGAAAAGGCTATAAAGTATGGGGCAAAACACCAGGAGAATGAAAACTCATCACAGGTAAGTTTGTTTGGTGCTGCCAGCGATATTCAAATTGCAGAGCCTTTAGTGCCGCCTTGTGAGACTTGGGGAACGATGGAAAAGCTGGCTCAAGAACGCGAAGTGGTTGGCGTTTATATTTCTGGGCATCCATTAGACGATTTTAGAACAGAAATGAAGAGTTTCTGTACTGGAACCATCGCTTATTTTAATGATTTATATCCTCACGTTAATAAAGAAATAACTTTTGGAGGGGTGGTGACCGATGTGCAACACCGTGTGAGTAAACAAGGTAAAGGTTGGGCCTTATTTACTGTTGAAGATTATACCGATACCTTTGAATTTCACATTTTTGGTGAGGAGTATTTAAAGCACCGTCACTTTTTAATGAAGAATAATTTTGTGCATGTTAAAACCTTTGTTAGAGAAGGCTGGGTCAACAGGGATACTGGTAAAAAGAGTGATCCGCGATTGCAATTTAATAGTTTTCAATTATTGCATGATGTGATGGATAAGTATGTGCGAAAACTTTCAATACAATTGAATATCAAAGAATTGGAATCTGATAAAATTCGAGGTTTAAAAGACTTAATTGCGATGCATCCGGGAAGCCATTTACTCGATTTTGTGGTTTATGATAACCGTGAGCAAATTAAACTTGAAATGTCAAGCCGAAGACAAAAGATTAAAGTAAGTCAGGAATTACTAGGAGAGTTGGAGGAACAACAGGTTTATTATAAGTTGAATTAATAAGTTCCTACGAAGGCAGGAATCTTAGCAAACTAACTACATTTTATAAGTGAATTGAAGATAAAGTCTTCACCCTTATAACATCCTTTAAATTTAGTTAAAGTGCTTTTTTTATCATTAAAAGCAAAAAGAGAATGAGGAAGGTCTGGTTCTTGGCCATATAAATGAAAATAAGTCATGCCAATACTGCCATAAGTTAAACAAATAATAAGTTTGCAAGCTTTGGCAAAATTTTTGAGTAATTTTGTATCTTAACAGTGAATAAAACACAATTAAAGAATAATATTATGGCATTAGAAATCACAGACGCAAATTTTGAAGAAACAGTATTAAAAAGCGATAAGCCAGTGATGGTAGACTTTTGGGCAGCTTGGTGTGGACCTTGTAGAATGGTTGGGCCAATCATTGACCAAATTAGTGAAGAGTATGATGGTAAAGCCATTGTTGGAAAATTAGATGTAGATGCAAACCAAGAATTTGCAGCGAAATACGGGGTGAGAAATATCCCTACTGTGTTAGTGTTTCAAAACGGAGAAGTTGTTGGCAGACAAGTAGGAGTAGCACCTAAGAACGCATATTCAGAAGCGATTGACGCTTTATTATAGAAATTAGAAATATATTTCATAAAGAATTGATAAAGGTTTGCTTTTATGGTAAACCTTTATTTATTTTAGTAAAAAAGTAAATGATAATGAGTAAAACAACAAAAGCGCAAGACGCAATAGATAGTAAGTTATTAGACGAAAGAAAGGTATTTCTTTGGGGAATGGTAGAAGACAAGAGTGCAAAACATGTTATTGACAGGTTGCTCTATTTAGATAGTCTAGAAACTAAAGATATTACCTTGTATATTAATAGTCCTGGGGGTTATGTTACTGCAGGGTTCGCTATTTACGATACCATTAAGTCCTTAAAAAGTGATGTGTCTACCGTTTGTACAGGTTTGGCAGCCTCTATGGGATCTATACTTTTATCTGTAGGAACTAAAGGAAAACGTTTTATTCAACCACATGCACGTGTCATGATTCATCAGCCAAGCGGGGGTGCACGTGGACAAGCCAGTGATATTGAAATTACGGCTCAGGAAATTATAAAAACTAAAGAATTAAGTGCAAAAATACTAGCCGAAAACTGTGGGCAAGATTACGATAAAGTAATGAAAGATTTTAACCGTGACCATTGGATGGGAGCAGATGAATCTAAAGCCTATGGTATTGTAGATGGTGTTTTAGAATAAATGAATTTACAAGACGAACTTAATAAAGCTGGCGGATTTAAAAACCTCGAGCACTTGGCAAAACAAGTGGTTGAGGGTTTTATTTCTGGCATGCACAAGAGTCCGTTTCATGGGTTTTCAGCAGAATTTGCAGAACATAAAATTTACAATCAAGGGGAGAGCACACGTCACATAGATTGGAAACTCTTTGCAAAAACAGATAAACTGTATACCAAACGTTATGATGACGAAACCAACTTACGCTGTCATATTATTTTAGACAATAGTAGCTCGATGCACTATCCTGAAATGAGTAATTTCGCGATAGACCATTTAAATAAGATTGGCTTTTCTGCCTTGGCTGCTGCTGCTTTAATGCATATTTTAAAAAAGCAACGTGATGCTGTTGGATTAAGTATCTATAGTGACGCTTACGATTTTTATGCTTCAGAAAAAGGTAGCGAACGACACCATCAAATGTTGTTAGCGCAATTAAGCAATGCCGTTTTAGAGACCCCCAAGCATAAACAAACGGAAACTTATGCCTATTTGCATCAAATAGCAGAAAAAATTCATAGGCGCTCATTGATTTTTGTGTTTACCGATATGTTTCAAACGAGTACCGATGAGGTTAAGTTGTTTGAAGCCTTAAGGCATTTAAAGCACAATAAGCATGAGGTAGTATTGTTTCATGTTTTTGATCGCTCTAAGGAGCTTAGTTTTGATTTTAAAAATACCCCAAAACGGTTTGTAGATGTCGAAACGGGAGAGCATATTAACTTATATAGCGATCAAGTTAAAGATAATTACGAAAAATTGGTTGGAAATTATTTTGATGAATTGCGTGTAAAGTGTGGTCAAAACCGAATCAAATACGTTGAGGCTGACATTAATACCAATTTTGATGCCATTTTAACAAGTTACATGTTGGAGCGGCAAAAATTTATTTAGTCATTTTTTTATAAAAAAACCTTGAAAAAGGTTTGTCATATTAAAATAGGGGTGTATATTTGCCCTCGCAATATGCAACGGTCTGGTAGTTCAGTTGGTTAGAATGTCGCCCTGTCACGGCGAAGGTCGCGGGTTCGAGTCCCGTCCAGACCGCAAATTGTTTAAAGCCTTAAAGAAATTTAAGGCTTTTTTTATGCCTAAAAGTTAGATTTATTAGGTGCTTCGCTTGTTAATCTCTTATAAATATTGATTTGTTTGAAAAACCTTATTTCGTCACCTTTAGTCATAGTTCGACAAAATATAAACCCCTTATAGAACCCCTCTATTTTATTTTCTTGTTTACTCCCTAAAAAAGAGTGTAGATTACTTAGGTTTTTTCTATTCTTTAAATTTTAACATTTTTTGAAAGACTTATTATTATTGACTTTCTCATTGATTTTACAAAAAGGACATAGAACTTAGCTACAAAAATTTTCCTACTGGATATTATATAGTAGAACGTAAAAACTTAATATTATGAAATTAAATTACAATGTAAGGATAGTTATTAGAAAGGATAAAATAAGAAATGACAACACTTGTCCTTTGTATTTAAAAATAACCTTAAATGGCAAGCCTTTAGTAAAGCTGTCTATGGGAGAAAGTATTAACAAAGAACATTGGGATAGTAAACACCAAAAAGCTATTGGTAAGGGTTATGGAACATTTAACGCCCATTTAAATCGCTCTGTTTTAGAAATAGAGGATTTAATTAGCGATAAGAAAGCAAGAGGTAAAGCAGTTTCTCGTGATGAAATTGTAAGTCTGTTTAAAAAAGAAGATACCGAATGTTATTACAAGTATTTCGATGAGGTTTTCTGTAAAAATAAGTTTACCGAAATCTCCCAGTACACTAAAGAAAGTTATCTATTGTTAAGAAAGCGATTAAAAGAATTTAAGCCTAATTTAAGGTTAAGTGATATAGATTTAAAGCTAATACAAGATTTTAATTATTTTCTACTAGTTGATAAAAAGACTGGAAAAGGTGGGGTTTGGAATAGACATAAGAATTTTAGAACGACTTTAAAATTAGCCTATGATTTAAAACTAATTGATGACTATCCATACAGAAATTTTAAATTAGATAAACCAAAATCTAAAAATGAGGCTTTAACAAAACAAGAATTAAACGCTATTGTGGATTTAGATGTTAGCTTTAATAAGAGATTAGATGAAACTAAAGATAAATTTTTGTTTGCTTGTTATACAGGTTTACGGTTTGGAGATGTAATGAATTTAAAATGGGGAGATATTAAAAATGGCGTAATGCAAATAATACAAGAGAAAACTAAAAACCCTGTTCAGATACCGCTAAATAAAGAAGCAAAAAGAATTATTGCTAAAAATGTTAAGATGAAACGAGAGCGAAATACTGTTTTTAAAGTGGTTAGCAATCAGAAAACTAATTATATACTTAAAGATATAGCTGATTTGGCAGAAGTCGATAAAAATGTGTCCTTTCATCTTGCTCGACATACGTTTGGAACGATATTAGGAAAAGACCAAAACGCTTTTACTATAATGAAATTAATGGGACATAAAAAGATTAGTACATCAGCTATCTATGTAAATACTGATGTAAATACGTTAAAAGAAACTATGCAAATGGTTAGTTTTAGATAATTTTAGAAACTGATACTTAAAATTTGTAAATTGGCGACATGAAATAAAAAAAGAAGAAAATACATATAAGTTAGCGTTAGCTATTCACTGATAGAGAAAACTGGAAATTTATCATATGCAGGAAGAATAGATTAATGCTCACGCTATGGCGTGGGCTTAGTTTGTTTGCATATGGGTATTCCAGTACCTCTCTATCGATAAGCTACAGTTCCACGCTTATTTTTTTATTGTTAACACTCTTTTCGGAACTGATAGAGTTTATAAAACTAACAATGAAAAAACACCTTATTTTAATACTGTTATCTACAGTATTTTTTGTTCAAAAAAGTAATTCTCAAGTAAATAATTTAACCGAATTTCTTGATTTATCTGAACTTCCAGAATTTGTTTTAACAAAATACTTAGAGGTAAATTGGGAATTACATCAACCTACAGAAACTATAGAAAATGGAAGAGCTATTTCTACTCATACTTTTACTTACAACTACAATCAGAAAAAACAAGTTTTAAAACGAGTTATTAATATGGATTTAAATACTGCTTATAAAATAAGAAGTACAACTTTTATCTCCGATGATTTATCTTTTTTAGACCGAATTGAAAAGAGTTTGTCAGCTAAAGAATTTTTTGAGGTTGGTAATGAAGACGGAAAAAAGCTATATGAAGATGGAAATAGAATGTTGTTTATTGAAAGAGATTTTCATAAAAAAGCTATAGGGCTGTATAAAATTACAGTTATGTATAAGGATGATTTTATTCTTTACGCTGAAAAAAGTAATAATAGTAAATCTGAAAGCACTATAAAAAGCGATAATATTCGTGTAAATCAAAAGTGGAATATTAAAGGAATAGAAGAAGATGACTTAGGGACTTTTAATTTGAAAGTTTATGAAAATTGGGATTGTTATATTGAGTTATACATAAAAGGAAAACTTTACAAATCCAGTAAGTGTGATAGTGAGAATGAAACAGCTCTTTTAGTGAGTAAAACAGATACTTTGAGCATTGAATATTCTACACCAGAATTGGTAGACGCAAATATCGATATATTAGGGAATGATGTAAGTTTTGACTATATGACAACAGATGAAGAAATTATTGAGCCTGCAAAAGATAAAATAGTTGAAAATGTTATAGAAAATAATAAAATAAGTGTTGGTTCAGGTGGAGGTAGATTAATGAATGAAAAAAGCGTTAGAGAAATAGTTTATAAGCCAAAGGATAATGGTAACCGTTGTGGTGAAAAAGGTAAAATTGTATTATCAGTCTTGATAAATAATGAGGGTAATTATGAAGGTGCTAAAATTACGAAAGGTACTACAACTACAAATCCCTGTCTAACTCAGCATTCGTTAAGCCTAGCTAAAAAATACAAATGGAAAAAAAATACGACAAATAACTCATCATCAACTGTTTTAATATTTGAGTATTAATTTTTTTATTTTTTAAAAATTCACTTAATATTATTTAGATTGAATATAAACTGCCTCTAAATCAAAAAAAATAATCTTTTGAAAATTTGTTTTTAATTGTACAATGAGCTTGTTTTGAGATAATTAATTAAATAATTATTAAGTTATGAACTTTACTTATCCAGAATTTAGCGAAGCTTTTAAGCTACTTTATACATTTTCAAATCTTAGTTGGGAAGACACCCCTTGTCCTGTGTTTAAAAGAAAAGAAGGCGGCAAATTTTACACATCAAAATTTATTAGAGGTATTGAGTTGGTTCTTGTAGAAAAAGAGTTTAAAGGCTATGTAGGGGTCAGTTTAGAAATATTAGATTTATTAAAAAATAAAAAAATTAATTCTAAATATATTAAGGCGGATTTTATTAGTAAAATAGGTAATAAAACTTGTGATTTTGATAATAAAACGATTACTTCCATTGACGAATTTTATCCCACTTGTTATGGGGATTTACATTCAGGACTTCATTACAGTCCTTTTCAAAATTCATTTAAAAACAAGATTTATTACTTGGATACTTTTTTACCTTGGGATAATAATTATGAATTAAAATTAGGATTTTATCAATCTGAGGATTTAAATATCAAAAATGCACAAGAAAAGAAAGTTTATAAAATTCTTAAAAGAGAATATGAAAAATTATGGAAAGAAGATTTTCATCAAGCGAGTAAATATTTGAACGTATAGAAACGCATTGATTTAATTGTTTTTCTTTGATTTAAGATGAGTTTGGAGTTAAGTTATATTTTCTCCAAGCTCATTTTTGTTTATGGTAAGATAATCTTTAAACAGTTTTAAATAAAAATCTTTAGTTTAACATATTGATAATTTGTAAATTCAAAGTTTAATTATTACTGTAAAATGGCAAGAGACTTTGATTATTTATTAAAGAAGCACGGTCGAGAGGGTTCAAGACAGGTTTTTGAAGATTCTTGTGCAAAAGCGTTTTCAAAAGAATTTGAAGATGCTTATCCTATAGAATGTAATCCTGGAGATGAAGGTATTGATGTTTTCGTTGGTGATTTTTCAGATGAAATAGTTGTTTACCAATGTAAATGTTTTTTCTATGAGATTGGAGATAGTCAAATTAATCAAATTAATGCTTCTTTTAAAAAAGCAATTGAATCTAAAAAATACAAACTAAAAAAGTGGTTTTTATGTGTGCCTAAAAGTTTAACAATTGATGAGGCTAAATGGTGGAGTAATTGGAAAAAAAGAAAGGAAAAAAAATTTAAGGTAGAGGTAGGTTTAATGGATAGCGTTAAACTTTTAAACCTCATAAAAAAGCATGATTTACATTTAGAATTATTTGATGAGGAAGAGCTGATAATGCTTAATCAAATATTAGAAGAATTAGCGAGTAAAAAGCAAAGTTTAAAAGAGATTTTTGATATTCCTATTGAAATGGATTTTTCTGATAAACTATTTACTTTAAAGCTTAAATCAGCTAAGATTAATGAACATTTAGATGTTTTTAATAAGCAGTTTTTTAATGCTGAAATTTTGACAAAAGAAGTTGAAAGTCGAAATATTGAAAATGAACTAAAAGAATTAAAAAGTTTAAAATCAGTATTAAATGAAGTTTGGCTAACCCAGTATATGTTGTATGATGATGTATTTGATGGCAATAGGCTTTTAGCTATGGTGAACAAAAGAATTGAAGATTTAAATGGTACTGACACTCTAAAAACCAATCTTGAAGTTAGTTCTTCTGAAAAAAAAGGAATTCTACATCAGCTTGCTGATGAATGTACAATTGGTTGGGTGAGGAATTATAAAAATAGACTAATTGAATTTTTAGAAGAAAACAAATGATAGCTATTGGAGAAAAATATGAGCTTGTAATAAGTTCAATGAGAGTTTTGACCTTACTTGAAGCTTTTAAAAAAAACAAAACATATCAAATGACATTTGATAAAATCATCTTGTTCGATTTTTATATGAAGTTTCCCCAAACTATGATAAGAGAGGGGGATGATATGTCAAATTTTGATTTTGAAGAGTTATATTCTTTTTTTCACGCTCATCCTGATAGAGATAATTACCATAGAATATTAAATTTTATTTTATCTAAAAATCTTGTTTCTAAGGAGATTTTAAATTCTTCTTTTATTTACAAAATAAGTGATAGTGGAATTGATGTTGTTAATGATATACAAAACCCATTTTCTCTTAGAATGAGAGCTAATGCACTACTAATTAAAAAGAATATTTCTAAAATGAGTGAAACAAAAATAAAAGAAGAAATTAATTCTAAAAGTCTAAATAACATACATCTTTTATGAGGTTAAGGTTAAATAAATTATTATTGATTGGCGACGATAAGCACTACGAGGTTAAGTTTAAAAACGGTTTAAACTTTATTACTGGTCCAATATCTACAGGAAAATCTACAATTCTTGAACTAATTGATTATTGTCTTGGAAAAAAACGCCATAAAAATTATGAAGAGGTTAGATTAAAATGTAAATATGTTGCTTTAGACCTTTATCTAAATAATCAGAGATTTTTAATTGAACGACCACTATTTTCTTTTGACTTACCAGTTAAGATTTATAATTGGAATGAAGAAAGTAATAGTTTTGAGGATGACTTCGATTTCTTTATTGTTACAATGCCTAAGGAAGAAAACTCATTAGCAAGGTTTTTACAGGACAAACTTGAAATACCTGAAATGAAACTATCAGGGCAAACATTTAGTTTTAGAGATTTATTTAAGTACTCCTATGTTTCGCAAACTAACATTGATAGTGAAAATATATTGGATGAGAAAAATTATGTTAAAGCTTTTAAAAGGAAGCCAACCTTAGAAATTATACTTAATTCTTTAAATCAACTACTTAATGAATTAAAAAATGATAAAAAGGAACAATCACAATTAATTAATGAATTGTTAGATAGAAAAGAAGCTATTGTTAAGTTTCTTAGAGATGTAGAATTATTTTCTACAAAATCTCAAAATGAAGATAGAAAAGCGGCATTAATAATAAAAAGGACTGAGCATTTATCTGAATTGATTGAAGTAAAAAACAATGGAAAACTTAAAAATGACAACACAAAATCTTTAGAGTTTCAATTATTTAAATTAAGGGATAGAATTGAAAGCCTTAGTGAAGAAGAAAATGAGATTAGGAAATATATAACTAAACTTAATTTGTTGTTAAATCAGTATTCTAATGAGATTATTAAATTGGATTATTTAATATTATCTAATGGAAAATTACAAAGTATAGAATTTTCTTCATGCCCTTCATGCAGTAGTGAAATAGATAAAAAAGCGCATAATAATTGTGATTTATGCGGAAATATTCTAACTGAATACAATGAAGAAGAAGAAAAAGCTATAAAATTAGAAAGGAAAAGATTAAATATGAGGCTGAATTCCCTTAAAGATTTCATTGAAGAACAAAATGAATTACTCTATGACAAGAGTAAGCTAAAAGAAAAAAGGAAAAGAGAAATTTACGAGATTGAGGATAAAATTAACACTATACAGAAACAATATATTAGCCCTTTTATTGAGAAAATAGAGTTGTTAAACAGAAGTATTGGAGAATTAGATAAAAAGATTGAAAACTTGGAGTTAAGTACTAATGTTCAAGAAGAATTAACCACCTTGTCTGATAATATACAGAAAAATGAGAATAAGCTTAATGATATTCGTGTGCAAATTTCTGATATAGAAAATGATAGCACTGATTTTTCAAATATCGTTAATAGATTAAGTAAAAGGTTTAGTAACATCTTGAAAAATTTTGAATTCCCAAAATTGAATAATGCTTATATAAGTGAGAAAAACTATTTGCCATATGTAAGAGGTACAAAGTACGATGAAATAGGAAGTTTAGGTGCTGTTACTTTAGTGAATATTGCGTACTTTTTATCTATTTTGGAATTAAGTTTAGAACTAAAAAAGTCGTATCACCCAAAGCTTTTGCTACTTGATACAGTTGGTAAAAACCTTGGAACACGAGAGGTTGAGGATGGAGATGATGAATTTAGAGATACTAAAATATTCAAATCTGTATTTAAATACTTAGTAGAGTTTTCTGAAAAATATAAAGATCAAATGCAGCTATTTGTTATAAATAATGACTATACAGAAGATGTAAAAGAATCAGATATAGTTATTCAATTCGACGGAGATGGTACAAGAGGTTATAAGTATGGTTTGATAGATGATGTAATTTCTTAGTTAATTTTGGGTCAATATAAAAAACATCATTATGTACCTCGATTTTATCTCAAAAGATTTTCATTTGAGGAGAAAGGTCTACACATAGGTGTATTTAACCATCAAAATGATGTTTTTGTAAGGCGAGCACCTATAAAGCATCAAGCTGCTAAAAATTATCTATATGGTAAAGATGATGAGGTGGAATTATATCTATCTAAACTTGAAAGCAAAATTTCTAAACTATTTCATTTTTGGACTAATGAGAAAATTCTCGTCCCACCTAATGAAAATACAAATGCTGATAAGTTGTTAAAGAGGTTTATACTTTATCAGTATTTTAGAACTCCAAGAGCTGGAGATTTATTAAATATAACAATAAATGATACTTTTAGAGTTATAGCCAAGAAATATTACCCAAAAATATGGGAAAAAATAAAAGAAAGTAAATTAGTCAATTCTGATCCAGTTTTGACTGCATTATTACATTCTTCTGATAAGGAACATTTATTAGGATTTCTTTCTTGTAAGTTTTTAGTTAACCTCTCATATTTACCATTCATAACATCTGATGCACCAGTAATATTTTACAATCAATTCAAGGAAAAAACTAATCAGTACAATGGAGCTACTGCTTTAGTGTCGAAAGGACTTCAAATATTTTATCCTATACATCCTAGACTAATGATTTGTTACTATGATACCAAAGAGTATAATTATGGAAAAAGTGATAATAACAATTGTATCTCAACTGATTCTGTTGAAGATGTGCATCAGTTGAATTCTTTACAATACTTAAATAGTAGTTCTCAGGTTTTTTTTAATCAATTTATTGAAGAAGATTACATAAATTTAATGTTAAAGGAATTTAAGAAACAAAAGAATGATTATAAGGTCATTAATAAGTTATTCAAAACTATGGATAGTAGAGAGTTTCTATATAACAGTTTTGAAAATTACAAGATTGATTTGAGTTTAACATTCACGGAAATAATACAAAAAAGTAATATTAATAATGATAGTTTTGAGGTTAGAGACAATTCCTTTTTATAATTAAATTTTAATCAAATCTTAAATAATTCACAACCATAATAGGTTGTTTTTTTATGCTTAAAAGTGAAAGTTTAACAAAATATTAACACGTTCTTGCGAACAAAAAAGACGTTTGGAGGTATTAGTATAGTATGGAATATTCCTATTAATTTAATACTTACTTATTATGAAAAGAGATGTTGAAATACACAAGCTAAAAGTTTATACGATTAAGAAATTAAAATCTTTACAAAAACTCATTGAAGAAAATAACAATAAAAAAGACTGGCTTACAGTAAACGAAGTTGTTAAAGACTTTAATATTAGTCGTAAAACATTTGATAGGTTAAGAGAAAAAGGTTTAAAAGTTTCTCAACCAAAAAGGAATGGAAAAATCCTTGTAGAAAGAAATGAATTAGTAAGCTTTTTAAATGGATAATTATGATAGATAAAATAAAATTCTTATTAAGAAACTACCCTGTTAATGAAGAAATGCGTAATTCTTATAGGAAATTTGGAAAGTCAAGATTTAACCCAGAAATTAATGTATTGGTTAAATATTTGACAAGAGAGGAAAACTTATGCAAGAAAAACAAAAAACATTCTTTAAAGTTGACATTAGCTTATGATACAAAACACGGAAATCATAAATTATATATAGAGGGCAGTATTAGAAAATGGTATTACGGAAAATATAATATCAGAGATTTTAATTACAAAGATTTTTGCCAATGTATTAGTCTTTTGAGTAAAAGATTAGAAATAGAAGAAAATATTTTATGGAATGCAGAGATAACAAAATTAGAAACAGGTGTAACAATTAGGTTTACAAAAGAGTTTGAGGGTATTGCACTTTGTGTGTCTCGATATAAGAACTTTAAAAAGAATACTTATGAAGACAAAGGTGTAAAGTTTAAAGGGAAAAATTATCATGTAATTTTTTATGATAAAATTAGGGAGATTTACAACGATAAAGACAAGTTGGAACGGTCTTACGATAAAATAACAAAAAACAATTTTTTGTTTAGATATGAGATACAAGGTCATAAAGTAAGCGGCATGAAGATGTTTAAAAATAAAGTAGATACTCTATTAAAGGTAAAAAACAACTGGAAGTACTTAGGAGACAATTTGATTATGACACTTGACAAAGTCGAATTTATAGATGTTATATCGCCAGAAGCTTATATAAATCTTAGAGGTGGTGCAATTACTGAAATGTCAGAATTTTTAATATACAAAGGAATAAAAGCTATTGGTATAGAAAAAACACGATTATTGATAGAAACTTTAAACCCTAAAAAAAGGACTAAGTGTAGAAAAAAATATAATGGTATTTATGAAAAACACTTAATAGAAGATAGGCAAAATTATGAGGACATATTTCGTCAAAAACTATTAGAAAAATTATTTTTCGTTTGCAGGAAATAGCTAGTTATATAATAAGAGTAATCTAAACCCTAAATAAAGGTATCACATATAATAATATAAATGAATTAACAAGTAAACATAAATATTGGACATATAACTATTATGAAAATGACAAGTAGATAAATGTAATAACATATAGGAGTATTTAATATAAGTTATATGAATGTTGACCTTATAAGCTAATAGATGAGTTAAAGATAAAGAAGAGTAATATTTTTTTAGCCAGCGACGAAAAGTAATAAGTAGAAAATGAAAGTTGAATCGTTAATGGCTTAAAAACTGATTTTAGTGTTTGTTTTTTGAACTTAAATCATAATAAAGTAAAAGTGTTCTTATGAAAGATAATCGTTAAAATTTAGTCCTTTAAAATGAGTGAAACTAAATTTATATTTTTTGCTTGTTTAATTAAAAATTGATTGTATATTTGCTTCCGCTTAAAGAAATAATTTTTACAGAAAGCACCCCTGTAAAAACCCCTTTAATACTTGTAGCTTTTGAAATTATGTATAAGATATAGGGCGGAATATTAAGACTGATGTCTTCCCGTCCAGACCGCAAAATTGCTAAAAGCTTCAACTCTGTTGAAGCTTTTTTTGGCAATAAAATTTAGTTGTGTTGTTTTGATGGATGTAGTAGTCCATCAAACTGGTAGAGAGCTAGTTAAATAGCTTAAACCGATGGAAAGCTTTCCTTTTTTCTTCCGTTTTTCGGACAAGAAAATTGGGATGCTTTTTTGTTTTACATCCTTTTTATCTGCCAATAATTGGGAGCCAGTCTAAAAACACAGGATACGTGTAGTTTGCTGATTTTTTCAATTACTTGATAATCATTAAGATATATTAGATTATCTTATTATATTGCATGGTCAGCGATTTGTCTTTAAGCACTGGTAATTGCGCGGAATTCTCGTTTCATTTCTGCCAAAATCTACGTTTTCGAGTGCTAAAACAAACATTTTGTGAGGTATTTCGTTAACTTTGTATTAAATTAATAGTAATCCATAAAAATAATAATTATGAAACCCCTCAAACTTAAATTAGCAGCAATTTGAAAAATTGCGTCATAAACGACAGTATTACCTTCTTGAGAACTGAGTTTATCACAACCCCAAATCATGACTTTTCTAAGTAACAAGTTTTAAACCCTACGATAAACTTTGGATAGCTAAGCGTTAGGTTGAAGCATACAAAAACAATAAATTACAATTACTAAAAATTAATAGCAACAATTTAAAACACACCCTTATGAAAACCCTTAAAATTACAGCAGTAGCACTTTTTTCAATTGGATTATTAACAGCAGTATTACCATCGGATAGTATAGAGCCGACAGTGGAATCTTCGAATCATGAGATTTCTAAGCCAGCTATTGATTTAACGGCCATGATTGAAATTACAAATGGTAAGAGACCGAGTGGTGCTTAAAAAGTAACCACGCAATGATGTTTTACAAGCATGTCGCTGTTTGTGAAATGATCAATATTCTTATTAAAATTAATAGCAACAATTTAAAACACACCCTTATGAAAACCCTTAAAATTACAGCAATAGCCCTTTTTTCAATCGGATTATTAACAGCAGTATTACCATCAGATAGTATAGAACCGACAGTGGAATCTTCGAATCATGAGATTTCTAAGCCAGCTATTGATTTAACGGCCATGATTGAAATTACAAATGGTAAGAGACCGAGTGGTGCTTAAAAAGTAACCACGCAATGATGGTTTACAAGCATGTCGCCGTTTGTGAAATGATCAATATTCTTATTAAAATTAATAGCAACAATTTAAAACACACCCTTATGAAAACCCTTAAAATTACAGCAGTAGCCCTTTTTTCAATCGGATTATTAACAGCAGTATTACCATCAGATAGTATAGAGCCGACAGTGGAATCTTCGAATCATGAGATTTCTAAGCCAGCTATTGATTTAACGGCCATGATTGAAATTACAAATGGTAAGAGACCGAGTGGTGCTTAAAAAGTAACCACGCAATGATGGTTTACAAGCATGTCGCCGTTTGTGAAATGATCAATATTCTTATTAAAATTAATAGCAACAATTTAAAACACACCCTTATGAAAACCCTTAAAATTACAGCAGTAGCCCTTTTTTCAATCGGATTATTAACAGCAGTATTACCATCAGATAGTATAGAACCGACAGTGGAATCTATGAATCATGAGATTTCTAAGCCAGCTATTGATTTAACGGCCATGATTGAAATTACAAATGGTAAGAGACCGAGTGGTGCTTAAAAAGAAATATCTTAATTTTACCCTATAAGCACCTCTGAATTTGTAAAATAATTTCTGGATAGAATATTTATTATAAATTTGATTTAAATAAATTAGAATAGACATTGTACAAACATTTTATTGTTTTATTTTTTTTCTCTATTACTTCTGTTTTTTGTCAAAATAGAAATGATACAAAACTACTTGACTCTATTTATAAGCTAAGAAACCTATCTAAGGTTGATAAGTTTGAAATAAACAAGAGAATTGATTATGCGAAAAATGCAATTGAATTATCAAAAAAAACTGGATATGATTCTACATTATTAGGTAGTAAGAGAGCATTATCATCTCTATACCTTGAAAGTGGGGAAATGTATGAGTTAAAAGAGATCAGTCTTGAGAATTTTGAATTAGCGAAAGCTTTAAAAGATTCTTTAGTTATGGCTAATGCAGATTATATATTGGGTTATGCATACGAGGAAGAGGTAAAGTATGATAGCGCTTATTATCACTATTTTAGAGCGGCTAAAGTTTATAAAAAGCTAAATAATAACACAAAGTCGGGTGAAGTAATCTTGAATATGGCAAATATTCAAAATATAGAAAGAGATTATATAGGTAGTGAAATTAATGCCATTGAAGCTAAAAAACTAATTGAACAGCTTCCAGAAACCAACTATAACCTGGATACTTTGTGGTTAATACATAATCTGTTGGGTGTTGTTTCTGGAAAGCTTAAATTGTATGATAAGGCTTTAGAGTATCACGCTCTGGCGTATAAGTTTGCTAGTAAAATGACAAACGGTTATTATTATAAAATTACAACTTCTAGTAATATAGCATCAATCTATAGAAAGAAAGCACAGTATAATGTAGCTGTCGATAAATATAACGAGATACTAGAAAATAAAAATCTTATTACTTATGATTCTGCATCATATGCTAGCACTATTTCCAATATCGCTTATGCTAAATTCTTAAGCGGTATTAAAAACAGGGTTGAGATAGAGAAACCATATAGAGAGGCTATGCATATAGCTAAAGATATAAATAATAACGTAATTGAAATATATACATATCTCTATTTAAGCAAATATTTTGAGGCTATTAAGCAAAGCGATTCAGCTAAAAAATATATTAATAAAGCTTACGATATAGCTAAGGCTACTAAAACTAATGATGTATTATTAGAAAGTTTAATTTTAAAGGCCTCTTTAGCTAAAGATTCGTCACAGCAGTTTCTAATGGAGCACATAAAACTTAGCGATAGTTTGGTTTTGGCAGAACGTTCCATTCGTAATAAATTTGCTAGAATAGATTACGAGACAGAAGCGTTTAAACAGCAAAAAGAGATCGTCTCAAGGCAAAACATCTTATTAATTATTGCCTCCTCAATATTAGCGATTACCTTACTTTTGTTATACGTCATTAAAACAAGACGTGAGAAAATAAAAGAATTACAATTAGCACAGCAACAACAACAGGCAAACGAAGAAATTTACAACCTCATGCTCTCGCAACAGGATAAAATGGATGAGGCCAGAGCGGTTGAAAAAAAGCGAATTTCTCAGGACATTCACGACGGTATTTTAGGGCGATTGTTTGGCGTGCGACTCAATTTAGATAATTTAAACTTCATAAAAACAGATGATGGGATTACTAGGCGTAGTAATTATATTAATGAACTTAAAGAGATTGAATTTGATATTCGTAAAGTATCGCACGACTTAAATACAGATTTTGTCACTAATTCTAGCTTCTCTGGAATTATTAAAACATTGGTAGAAAACCAGTGCGACGCTTACGGTCTAGAATATGCCATTTCCATTGCAAATTCTATTAATTGGGAACTGGTTTCTAATAAAACAAAAGTGCACATCTATAGAATTACGCAGGAGTCACTGCAAAACATTTATAAACATGCCGAGGCAAGTTTAGTTTCTATAACAATTGATGAAGATAATAATTCATTATCTTTAGCTATTAGTGATGATGGGAAGGGCTTCGAAAGTGATAAAATTAAAGACGGTATTGGCCTAAAAAACATCAAATCTAGAGTACAAGAAATTAACGCTAAATTCAATATAAAAACAACTAAAAACGAAGGAACCACCGTTGAAATAGAAATACCTATATAATAAGCCCTTATAAATCCCTCACAACATGGAGCAAAGAACCATTAGAATTTTAATGACCGACGATCATCCAATGATTATAGAAGGTTATCAAAACACCTTACTTGCCACTAAAAAAGAGTCTCAAAACCTTATTATTGATGTTGCATCAAATGCAGACGAATCTATTAAAGCCATTAAATACTCTATAGATACTAAAAAGCCATACGATATTTACTTTTTTGATGTTAGCATTCCAGCCTCTAGTGATGGTCGCTATCAATCAGGAATTGATTTAGCAGCGTATGTAAATGACCGTTCACCGCAATCTAAAGTGATTATTCTGACGATGTTTGAGGAAGCGTACAGAATTACTAAAATTTTAAACGAAATTAATCCAGAAGGCTTTTTAATAAAAAGTGATTTAACAGCAAGCGAACTGTCGAGTGCTTTTCAGCGGGTATTAAACCATGAAGTTTTTTATAGTAGCACTGTAAACACAACAATTAGAAAAATGCAGCCCTACAAAATTGATATTGATAGTATCAATCATGAAATTTTATACCTTATTTCTACGGGTATTAAAACAAAAGATATTGCTAAGCACGTAAATATGTCTTTAAGTGCTGTCGAAAAACGAAAAAAGCAGCTTAAAATTATTTTTGCTGTCGATGATGGAAAAGATGAAACCTTAATGGAAGAAGCAAAAAGTAAAGGATTTATTAGCTAGATTGGCATAAAAAATAGTCGAAATGTTAAAGTTTTAATTATTTCTGTTTTTTTTATTGGTAGAAAAGCCTTGTCTTTATTAATATCTACGGTTTTTTCCGTAAAACACTTACGGTTTTTTCCGTAAAGCACTATATTTCGTTTAGTATATTTGAAGTATCAACAATCATTAGCTAAATTCAAATTAGGATTTAGTTGGTAATAGCACATTTACACTAACCTTATGGTTTTCGCTCGAAATCCATAAGGTTTCTTCTTTTTAGAATAAATCAGTTCAGGCCAGAGCTTAGCAATACTGCCAAAAGTAGCAGGTAATAATTCCAATGGAAACAGTGGATTGTATTAAAGCTTCTCATATTAATACCAAAAGAAGCGTCTAATGGTAATTTTAGCGTTGTTATGTAATTTATTTAAACGCCTTTACTTCTGGTGTGATAACTCAATGATATTGCTTCTAAGAGGTTAACATACTGGAATTAAAAGTAATATGCTCTGCGAAATTTACGCCGCTAAATTCAATCAATATGGTGAGTACGCTAAAAAAAAGCGACATTTTTAAACTATAAAATTAGTTTGAACTAAAATTTTAGTTATATTTGAATTTAGTAATGTGGCTAAAAGCTCAAATTTTAAATATAATCGTATGAAACAATTGACAAAGGCAGAAGAGGACATCATGCACGTATTGTGGCAATTGGACGCGGCTAATGTGAAACAAATAATAGAGCAGCTTCCAGAACCTAAACCAGCCTATAATACGGTATCAACTATTGTTAGAATTTTGGAAAGTAAAGGTTTTGTAGACTATAAAAAACAAGGTAAGGGTCATATTTATTTCCCATTGTTAAAAAAAGAAGTCTATAGTAATCAATCTATTAATAAGTTAGTAGATAATTATTTTCAAGGGTCTTTTAAAAGTATGGTCTCATTTTTTATGAAAAAGAATGACATTAGTTTAAACGAGATGGAGTCCATTTTAAAAGATATTAATAAAAAAGAATAGTTATGATACATTATATCCTTCAAACTTTAGCGTTTCAGTTATTATTTCTGTGCATTTTTGATCTTTTTCTTAAAAAAGAAACTTTTTTTAATTATAATAGAGCGTATTTACTAATATCCGCCCTATTATCCCTAGCGCTTCCATTTATAAAAATTAATAGTTTTAAGGAGGTTGTGCCACAACAATATATATTTACTTTGCCTGAAGTTTTTATTGGAAATACCAAAGAAACGGCTTCAGCAATGACTCAAGCAGCTGAAGCGGCGAATACCTGGTCATGGTCTTGGAATCACCTCATTTACGTAGGCTGTGTAGCAGCCTTATTGCTTTTTCTTTTTAAATTGTGTAAAATCATAGTACTGTTTTACAAAAGCCCAAAGCATAGGCATGAAAACATATCCATTGTAGTGCTTAAAAATAGTAATTCAGCATTTTCTTTTTTTAACTTTATTTTTCTAGGAGATAAGATTGCTGCAGCAGAAAAACAGGCTATTATCGCACATGAACAAGTACATGTGATTCAAAGACATAGCTTGGATTTATTGTTTTTTGAACTGCTCCGAATTCTTTTCTGGTTCAACCCGCTTATCTATTTTTACCAAAAACGAATATCTATTGTGCATGAATTTATTGCAGATGCCGAAGCCATTAAATACCATAATAAAAAATCATATTACGAGAATCTACTCGCTCAAGTTTTTGATACCAAAACGGTATCCTTCATCAATCCATTTTTTAAAGAATCATTAATCAAAAAACGAATCATTATGTTAAGTAAAAACAAATCAAAACAAATCCATTTATTAAAGTATGCCTTATTAATCCCTTTAATCACGGGGATGCTGATATACACGTCTTGTGATTCACAACTATCAGAGAGTGATATAAACGAATCGAAAGTTGCGACTTCTGATCTTACTGAAGAAGCTTTATTACAAAAGTATGTACAAGAGGTAATGGATATTGACGCAAAAGTGGGAGGCCTTTCTGGCCCTGATAAAATTGCTCATTACTCAGAATTTCAAGAAACGGAAGATTATATTCAAAAACGAGACAAATACATTCGTAATAAAGCGCAAAGGATAGTTAGATGTAATGACATGATCAAAAGAAACTTTGAGGGGGAAGATAAGAAAGAACAAAAAAAGAAGTTTAAAGAAGATGTACTTGGTAACATTACAAATGAAAGTTATCAGGATTATTTAGAAGCGAAGAAAAAACCAGAAGCCATTAAAAACTGGGAAAACTGGTCGAAAAGTTTTCAACTTAGAAAACATGTTGCTGATTTAGATAATATAACTGCTGAAGAGCAGAAAATTATTGACAGTCTTACAAGTCTATTACATACTGACGAGTACTACAATACGTTAATCATTTCCGACGGTTTTAGGCATAATAAAACAGAAGTAAAACAAGAAAATGAGACCTCGGCTTTAAATTTTGATGATGCCATCTCTTTTGCGGTGGTTGAAAATGTGCCAGCATACTTAGAATGTGAAGGCCTTTCAAGTAACGAAGAAAAGAAGGACTGCTTTAGTAAGTCTGTAAATAAATTTGTTGCCACAAACTTTGATAGCACTTCAGGTAAAAAAACGGGGTTAGTAGGTGAACAGAGAATAAGTGCCTTCTTTACTATAACAGCCACCGGTGAAATAGCAAATATTAAAGTAAGAGCACCGCATCCGTCATTAGAAAGAGAAGCATACCGGGTTATAAGAGCTTTGCCAAAGCCTAATCCAGGAACAAAAGACGGCAAACCAGTAAACGTGACTTTCTTTTTACCAATAAATTTCAACATTGAAGAATAAATTTCTAGTACTAGTACTTGTAATAATTTTTAAAGCCGAAGCACAGTCTTCGGTTTTAACTATTGGAGACAGTTTGCTAGCGTATGGTAATTATGCCAAAGCGATTACCATTTTACAAACACACAGCAACCAAAACGAAGTCTACTATAAATTAGCAAAAGCCTATCATGCCATAGGTCATTACGACGCGGCTTTAACTCATTACGATAAAGCGCTTGATAGTGATCAGGATAATAGGCTTTTAGCCTATGATTACGGGAAATTATTAGGCAAAACGAAGCAATATAGAAAGGCTTCAAAACTGTTTAGAGTATTAGTAAATGCAGACTCTTTAAATTCAAATTATCATTACGAGCTTGGTGTAAATTTGGATGCTATAGATGAGGAACAAGCGGCTCAAGAGCATTTTGAAAAGGCTTTTATAATAGATTCTACCCATCAAAAAGCGATTTACAGATTGGCGAGATTCCAACTTAAAAAAGGGCAGCATGAAGCGGTCATTCGTCTGGTGGATGTTGGTCTTAAATCCTATCCAAGGAATACCTTATTAATCAGTTTGAAAGCACAAAGTTTTTACAATAGCATGTATTTTAATCAAGCCATTGTTTGGTTCGAAAAGCTCATTGCATTAGGAGAAAGGAGTTCCTTTATTTATGAAAAATTGAGTGTTGCCTATGCTAGGGAGCTAGAATACGAAAAAGCAATTTCTAATTTAGAAGAAGTGCTTAAATTAGAGCCTAAGAACGCCTCTAATGTATACAAATTGGGTGATCTCTATTTTAAAGCGGAAGATTACGTAAATGCAGAAAAATATATAAAATATGCCTTAGAACTTCAAGACACGCCTTTAGATAAAGAATATAACAGATTAGCAAGTATTTATAACTACTTAAAGAGGCCAGAGGAAGCTGTTGCCTATTATAAAAAAGCATTGAAGGAAAATCCTGAAAATGAAAACACACGGTTTTCTTTAGTGATAACTAAGGACAGTTATTACAAAGATATAGAAGCGAGAATTAAATTATATGAAGCGTATCTTAAAACGGATCCAGGTAGCCAGTATACAAAATGGGCAGAAGATGCTCTTACCCGTTTAAAAACTGAAAAATTCATGTCTGACGAAGGCGATAAAAAGTGAATAAAATATTGTACTTTTCAGCATCTAATTACCCTATGCGAAACGTATTACTTGTCATATTGCTAACAACGCTCACATCGTGTGAGTATTTTAATGCTAAAAAAATAGCTTCAGAAACTATTTTAGAAGAAGAGCTTAAGACGTTTAATTGGAATGCTATCGATATCTATCCCGTGTTTGAAACCTGTGATGCAGAAGCCTCAAAGGAGCTATTGAAAACCTGTTTCGAAACGACCTTGTCTAATCATATTTCTAATGCGTTGGCGCAAGAAACAATTGTTGTACACGAAGACCTAAACGATACTATTAATCTAGAGTTCTTAATTTCTGATAAGGGCGTCCTGCGACTTAAAAACATTTCAGCAAACGATAAAACAAAAGAAGCAATTCCTAATATAGAAACTATTTTGACTCATAGTTTAAGCAATTTGCCTGCGTTATTACCAGCCATTAAACGTGATCAACCTGTAAAATCTGCATTCACCCTACCAATTGTTATCGAGGTTAATTGAGGCTAAAGTGAGTAGTTGGCGTGGTTTTATAAAACGATTCTTTTTCACCTGTCTTCTGCAGATTTAATACGACCTACCACTCTTTTGTTGATATGATATCATCTTTCTTAGAACTTTTAAGAGTTAATTTAAACACTGAGTGTTTTACAAAACACAAGCGTTTACAAGTTAAATTTATAACCAACGGCGAAATCTACAGGAAAATTCCCTTGATTATCAATAAACACAGCAACAAGCGAATCGTAAACGAAGGATAAATAACCATTACCAAGTTTAATATCTGCTCCTAAACCAAAGATTAAAGGTGTATCGAAAGCGGAACTAGAAACCGCTTCTGTTTGAATGATTACTGGTTCGCCTTCAGCAGAAGTAATAGAGGCAACTGTTACCTTAGATAATGTAAACGTGGCAAATTTTGTTTGTCCGTATAGATTAAAACCTGCTGTGTTAACAAATCTATAGCGATAACCTAAAGCAATTTGCGTAGCAGAGTACTTAAAGGCATCACTTTCTGTACCATACTTTACACTTAAAAAACCAGCATGCCTTGAAGACATATTATCAGATGCCATTTCTAATTCCGAACCAAAGAAAGGAACGGTTTCATTATTAGGGTTCTCAACAAAGGGGTTGTTAGTGAGGCCGCCAAAAACACCTAAACGCAGTTTAAGTTTGCTTCTAGAATCTGAAATGATATAATTGGAATCTTCCTGAGCATTATAGTTGTTAATAAACTGTTTCAAGCTGTAGGTCGTTAACTTTACTTGAGACGCATCGGTATTGGTCAAGCGACTTAATGTCGTTTGATAATCATTCTGAAATTTATTGTCACTACCCTTGGTGTTCTTTAGCTCAATAATAGAGTCATCAGCGTTTTTAATGAAGTAGCGATAAGTACCATCAAATGTATTCCAAAGTAAATCTAATGTACCTTCAACTTCCGTTTTTAATGCAAGCGTTTCGTTATTAACGGTGTAGGTTTGTTGGGCAAATGCAAAACTGCTAGAGGCCATGCAAATTAAAATAAGAACTAATTTTTTCATTATAACCTAGATTTGGATTGATTGTAAATGTAAAAATTTTAGCCGAATAATGAACTATTTCTTAAAACGTCTTTCTTTCCACTTATAGCTCGTAAACAATGAACTCATAGCAATATAGACACTAAAAAAGGGGTAAATTAAAGCCGAAACTGGAAATGAAGCGAGATAGCGGGTCTGACTAAAAAACGCACTGGTTTTATATAATAACAGAAAATCTGCTGTTATTTTTAAAAGAAAAATAAGTAAAAAAGTAGGCCAATTGCCTACTGTTATCACTGCTAAAATCAAGCTAATAATTAGTGAAGCATTCATAAACAAAACAATCAAGCCCGTTAATTTGCCAAAGGCAGACTGGTAGTTTGATGTTTTTGCTGCCCAACGTTTACGTTGTGATACAAGACTTTTCCAATTTGGTTGTGGCTTTGTGAGTATAATTGCAGATTCAGATTTTAAATAATGCACACTGTTCTTGTCTGCTTTTAAAGCCTTTTCCATTAAAAAAATATCATCACCACTGGCAATATTGGTATTGCCATCAAAACCCTTTAACGCTTTAAAAAGCGATTTGTGATACGCCAAATTCGCACCATTACATAAAAAGGGCCTCTGCATGCCAAACCCACCAATAGTCGCGCCAATGAGACTTAAAAAATCCAGTAATTGAAAGCGTTTTAAAAAAGAAGTCATTGTATTGTAGCTAACCGGAGCAACAATCATTTTAGGCTCATGTTCCTGAATGAAGGCATCAAAATCGGAGAGCCAATAGTTTGGTATAATACAATCGGCATCTGTGGTAACGATCCAGTCGTGTTTAGCAATGGAAATGGCCGAGGTGATGGCGTCCTTTTTAGGCGCGTTTGAGGTTCTGTTGTTTTGAATAATTGTGATGTCGGTTTGAGTGATTCCAACGGTATTCTGTTGTGAAACCTCGGAAGCATTGAGAAGGTTTTCTATAATGGCAACCGAATCATCTTCAGACTCATCGTTAATTAAAATCACTTCATACTGCGCTTTATCGTAACGAAGCGATAAAATAGAAGCTAATAAGGCTTCTAAGTTTTCAGCTTCATTTCTAAACGGAATAACCACAGAGAATGTTGTTTTTTGCTTGGTGCCTTTCCGCTTAAACGTTTTTACTTTACTAAAACCATAAACAAAGCTTAGGATCAAAACAAAGTATAAGACGGTTATGACAATAAAAGTTAAATTCAACATGGATCGTCCTGTTTTGGTAAGTTAAAACGAAGCACATAATAGCTGCCAAATAAACTTGGAATCACAAAATTTAGTAACCACATCAAGGTAATTACACAGAGTACAGTGAATTCATTAACGCCAGTAAAAGAAAACAAATAAACAGCGACACTACCTTTTATTACGACATCTAATAAAAATAGGGAGGGTATTACTGAAGCTAATAAATAGAGTGTGGTAACAATAATCATCGCGTCGTAATAGGCTAATGGCACCCCAAAAAGGGTCAATAAAAAATAAAACTGAAACGAGAATACTGCATAACGGATAAAGGAAAATAAAACCCCTAAAACTTTGAGCTTTAAGCTCAGATTTTTCAGGAAAACTTTAATTTTTTCAATAGGAAACCCTTTTATTTTATAACGGATTTTTTTGAGTCCGAAAACAAATAGGAAAGAAATAACAAGACAAATAATGATAAGTCTTAAGGCTTTAAGATAGTCAATGTTTAGAGCGTATTTAGAAGTGAATAACCAAAACCCAATACAGCCCAAAAGCACTGTTATTCCCATTTGCATGACATTACTAATTAAGTTTAATAGTAATACTTTCTTACGATATGGCTTGGCGTAATAGATTGCTTTTGCACCGTATTCACCTATACGGTTTGGTGTAAAAAGTGATGCCGTTAGTGCTCCTAAGTTTTGCTGGAGTGCTTCAAAAAAAGTGATCGTTTTAACAGAAGAGACTAAGGTTTTCCATTTTAGAATTTCAAAAAACCAGTTTATTAGGGTTAAAACTAGTAAAAACAGACTGTTTTTAATTGAAAAAACCCGATTGTTATTTAAAAACTGAATAAAATCATTAAAATCAAGTGTGCCATTATTTACTAATTTGTGGTAGATAAAATAAAAGGCAACAACAACTAGACTTAATTTAATAAGTACAAAAAAGAATTGTTTAGTTTTGTAGGATACAGCGTTGTACAAGTATTAGGTTTTTTTACAACGCAAATTAAACCAAATATTAGATAATGAAAGCCTTAATTAAATATCTTACTTTTTTTAGCCTATTATTCTTTGTTGTGAATCAAAGTAATGCTCAAAGTGAACAGAGTAAATGGAAAGCACTATTTGCTGTTGGTGTAAATGGACCGGCACAAGACGGATTAGTAGAACCTTTCGTTGCCAATACCATCAATTTCCCAACCATTTCTTTAGGCGTGCAACTCATGCTGAAAAGGAAGTTAGGGGTTAAACTTGATTTTGGATATAACCGTTTTTCTAGTGCAGATAATTCGCCAGAATTTAAAATCAACTACACCCGCATTAACGCACAATTGGTTTACGATAGCACGTCAGATTTTACGTTTTTACCAATGGGAATGGGCTTGGTTTTTCATGCAGGTCCTGGGTATTCCAGTATTAAGCCCTTAGGGTTTTATAAAGAGAATAAAACGGCTTTTTTAAATGTTATGGGTGGAGTAGAATTGCATAAAACGCTATCTAGAACGGTGTCTGTATTTTTTGACGGCTCTTATATTTTAGGTTTTGGAAAAGCATTTGATCCCATATCAGAGGGTTTTGGATCATTTAATGGTAATTTATTTACAGCGACTGTTGGTGTGTCGGTTTCGTTAAGTGGATGCGCATATTGTAACTAAATGACAGAGGACAAAATTATTTTAGGTATTGATCCTGGTACGACGATTATGGGTTTCGGTCTCATAAAAGTGGTAAAGAAAAAGATGCATTTTCTGCAGCTTAATGAACTCGATCTAAAAAAATATGACGACCATTATTTAAAGTTAAAGCTCATTTTTGAGCGGACTATAGAATTGATAGATACGCATCACCCTGATGAAATCGCTATAGAAGCACCGTTTTTTGGAAAGAACGTACAGAGCATGCTCAAATTAGGGCGCGCGCAAGGCGTGGCTATGGCTGCAGGATTATCACGTGAAATCCCAATTACGGAGTATGCGCCTAAAAAAATAAAAATGGCTATTACAGGCAATGGTAATGCTAGCAAAGAGCAAGTGGCGAAGATGTTACAAAGCATGCTAGGCTTAAAAACATTACCAAAAAACTTAGATTCTATGGATGGTTTGGCTGCTGCCGTTTGTCATTTTTATAACCAAGGTCGTGTGGAGGTTGGTAAAAATTATACGGGTTGGAGTGCTTTTGTAAAGCAGAATGAGAAGCGGGTGAAGAAGTAGGTAGTTTTAGTCACAGTCCTTCTCAGTCGCAACCTTTGGTTAATTCATAAAAAATAGATATAAAATGTGTTTTAAAACGAGTCTTATTCTTAAAATTGATAGTATGTATTGCATACTGCCACCAAAAACTGAATACTAATTTGAGCGGCATCTACATCCACATACCATTCTGCAAACAAGCCTGTCACTACTGTGACTTTCATTTTTCTACGTCTTTAAAAAAGAAAGAAGAGCTAATTGGGGCCTTAATTTTAGAAATTGAATTACGAAAAAAGGAGTTTGAAAATATTACTGTAGAAACCATTTACTTTGGAGGTGGTACACCAAGTCTTTTATCTGCCAAAGAGTTAAAACAGATCATAGATGCTGTTTACAAAAATTATAAAGTTTCAAATAATCCAGAAATCACTTTAGAGGCGAATCCAGACGATTTAATCCAGGCAAATGAGAAGGGAGCATTGCGTGCTCCCGAAACCTCTGGAGACAGACAATCGAATTCAGTTTTTAAATCTTACAAGGCGATAGGAATCAATCGCTTATCTATTGGTATTCAATCTTTCTTTGAAAAAGACTTAAAACTCATGAATCGTGCGCACAATGCAAACGAAGCAAAGGCCTGTTTAGAAGCGGCAACCAAGTATTTTGATAATATTTCAGTCGATTTAATCTATGGGATTCCTGGCACATCAACCAAAGAATGGGAAGAGAATATTGCTATCGCTTTAGGTTTTGGAGTCAATCATATTTCTAGTTATGCACTTACTGTAGAACCCAAAACAGCTTTAGCTGCTTTTATAGCAAAAGGAATAATTGATGCTGTAGATGATGACTTAGCAGAACAACAATTTCATATTTTGATTGATACCTTGGTAGCGCATAATTTTGTGCATTATGAGCTTTCAAATTTTGGAAAAGAAGGTTATTTTAGCAGAAATAATTCTGCCTATTGGCAAGGTAAACCTTATATAGGTATTGGTCCTTCAGCGCATTCTTTTGATGGGAAACAGCGCGGTTGGAATGTGCGGAATAATTCAAAATATATAAAGGCAATTGAGACTAATGAGTTACCCTTGGAAATTGAAAAATTAACAAAAACCGATCAATACAATGAGTATGTTATGACCGGTTTACGAACGGTATGGGGTGTTTCGATAGAGAAAGTAAGAACAGAATTTGGAGCGACCTTTGAAAACTATATTTTAGAACACTCTCAAAAGTACATAAAGGAACAATTGTTGTATATTGAAGATGGAACGTTATTAGTCACTAAAAAAGGAAAGTTTCTGAGCGATGGCATCGCTTCAGATTTATTTAAAATTAATATAGCTTGATTACAGTAATACAATTTGACAACAAAAAACACAAAATCGATTTTTCTAAACCTTTAGATATTTCAATGCCACTTCGTGCATCAAAATCGAACACCAATGCATGGTACATAGAGGAGCCAAAAATAGAACCCGTAGTCTTGGGTAAATGGATTGCAAGCGTAGATAAAGGAGCTTCGGTAAACTTTAATACCATTGTTTTTAATCCTCATGCGCACGGCACGCACACAGAGTGTGTGGGGCATATTACAGAAAAAGCTTATAGTATTAATAAAAGCTTAAAGCGTTTTATGTTTACTGCCGAGGTGATAAGTGTCGCGCCTGAATTTATTGGTGAAGACCAGGTGATTTCTAAAAAACAAATTCAATTTTTATTAAAACGAAAAACACCAGAAGCTTTAGTTATTAGAAGCATGCCTAATACAAAAGAAAAGAAATCAAGACAGTATTCTAATACGAATTGGCCGTATTTAACCGAAGAAGCCGCTATTTTCATCCGCGAGAAAGGCATTCAGCATTTACTTATAGATTTACCAAGTGTTGATAAAGAAAAAGATAAGGGACAACTGTTAGCACACAATGCTTTTTGGGATGTTAAAGGTAAAATACGAACCGAAGCGACGATAACAGAATTTATTTATGTGCCTAATAAAGTGAAAGATGGCAGTTATATTTTGAACTTGCAAATTGCGCCATTCGAAAATGATGCCACCCCTAGCAAACCTATTTTATATAAGATAGAGTAATGAAAAATACGTTGCGAATTGAAGAACTCTTACAGTTTATATTAGGGATTTACTTTTTTAGTGTTTTAGATTATCAATGGTGGTGGTTTTTAGTTCTAATTTTGCTGCCAGATATTGGGATGATAGGCTATATTATAAATTCAAAAATTGGAGCAGTTACCTATAATTTCATGCACAATAAAGCGGTTGCTATAGTGTTTTGGCTTATAGGTATTTACATAGATATAGGCGTCGTTGAGTTGATTGGGATCATTTTGTTTACGCATGCTGCTATGGATAGAATGTTTGGCTTTGGGTTAAAATATGCTGATAGTTTTTACAATACGCATTTAGAGCAGTAAAGAAAAAAAGAATAATGGATATTATATTTGCAATCATTTTTGGGATTATAGCTTCTTTGGGAGTGACCACTTATGTAAAACATATTGAGACTAAAAAATTAGCACAATCGCAATCTGTTATTCTATTAGACAAGATTAAAAAAGTCTGCAAGTTTATTACTGTTGAAGGTGATTTTGCTGAAATCTATCACTATGAAAACGTCAAAGAACGTTTTTTAAAATTAGTATCAAGCCGAAAGCGCGCCTTAGTTATTATCGATGCAAAAGCTTACGTGGGTTTCGATTTAGCAAAAATTGATATGACTGCTAATGCCATTACAAAAACAGTTGTTTTAAATCATTTTCCAAAACCTGAAATATTGTCTATTGAAACAAATCTTAAATATTACGATAAAAAAGATGGCCTGTTTAATAAGTTTGAAGCGCACGATTTAACGGCATTACACAATGAAGCTAAATCACATATTAGAGAAAAAGTGCCAGCAAGTGGCTTGTTTCTAATTGCTCAAAAAGAAGCTTTAGAATCTGTACTACTTATAGAAGGCATTGTGCAAACGATTGGCTGGAAATTAGACTACACCGCATTAAAAATAGAAGAAAGTGAAATAAATAAATTATCAAATGAGTAGCTTTAAGCAAAATATAAGCGTTTCAGCGATTAATTTGTGTGCTTTCTTATTTGTTTTTTAAATTTAAGTCTCCCTAGATAGAACGCGTTAGAATTGTTATTTGATTGAATCAAAAAAAGTACGGAGCATGAATATCATAGTAAATTACCTCAATGAAGTTCTTGAAAGTCTGGATATTCCAGTCATAAGTAAAGAAAACACTTTAAAACAAAGACGACATAAGTCAAACAATAAAAACGAAAATCAACTAAACGAAAAAGATTAGTTTTCTCAATGTCATCCCCTATGAATATTGAAGAACTTCGTGATTACTGTTTAAGCAAACCACATACTACAGAAGATTTTCCGTTTGATCAAAATACGCTAGTATTTAAAGTTGCAGGGAAAATGTTTGCTTTAGTGCCATTAGACCAATGGGAAAAAGGTTTGGCTTCAGTAAATTTAAAAGCTAATCCTGAGTATGCCTTAGAACTTAGAGGAGCGTACGAAAGTATTCAACCCGGTTTTCACATGAATAAAAACCATTGGAATTCTATCTATATTTACCTAGGAGAACTACCACCCACATTTATTAGAGCACTCATTGACCATTCTTATGCTATGGTTGTTGAGAGTATGACTAAAAAGCTACGTAACACTTTAAGGTAATCTTGCATAAGCTTATAATTAAATGTAATATTGCAGCAGACTAAAAAGCAACTATTATGAGCCTATTACAAATGCTAGAAGACAGAAGTAATGCTGCCTGCGAGTTATGCACCTCTACTACAGACATAAGACAATATAACATTCCACCAGCTTTAACCGAAACGGTTGACAACAGCCTGTTGGTTTGTGCGAACTGTCATGATCAAATTGAAGGAAATACTGAAATGGATGCTAACCACTGGAGGTGTCTTAACGATAGCATGTGGAGTGAGCACGTAGCGGTACAAATTATGGCTTGGCGTATGCTACAAAGATTGCGTGGTGAAGGTTGGCCTAAAGATTTATTAGACATGATGTATTTAGAGGATGAAGCATTAGCTTTAGCAAGAGCAACGGGAGAACATAAAGATGAATCTGAAAAAATCATACATAGAGATGTAAATGGTGTTATTTTAGAAAACGGAGATTCTGTGGTGTTAGTAAAAGATTTAAAGGTAAAAGGGTCTAGTATGGTCGCAAAGCAAGGAACTCCAGTTAGGAACATACGTTTAGATCGTGAAAATGCGACCTATATTGAAGGTAAAGTAGGACCAACGCAAATCGTAATTATTACCGAGTATGTTAAAAAGTTATAATAGCTAAGAAACAAATTATAAAAATACAAAAAGCCTTAATTAGTATATTAATTAAGGCTTTTTCTTTGTAAGATAAATTTTAAAAATAGGGTTTAGTTTGTTTTTAAAATTTTATAGATCGTATTTTCTATCATTAAAAAATATAAACCCCCAGGTAGATAAGAGATATCAATGGTTTGATTATTAGAGGTAATTTTTCCAATGTTGAGTAAATGACCTGGTAAGGATATAATTTTGTAATCTAAATGAGTTGTGAAATTCTTATTTGATATTACCAATTCTGAAACAGCCGGATTAGGATAAATTTTAATGTTGGATCTTTCAAATGTTTCATTTGACAAAGCATTTATCTCACCATTAATATCATATCTGGAAAAGAAATTCCATATTTCCTGAGACGCATTAATATCTTGATTTGCTGGGGCAAAACTATTGCCTGGCCAAGTATGACCTCCTCCAATAACTTTAAAGTGTTCCACGGTTACATTATTATCGCCATTAGCGTATACAATATGTTCTACTGTTGAACCATCGGTAGTATTTGTGTCTGGTAAGCTCGTTACTGATGGAGTGACATCAGTATTATTATATTCGGACCAATAGGTTAAAACATCTGGAATTGCAGTAGCAAAATTACTTCCATTATAATTCACAGTACCATCTGATGTGCCATGAATTTCTAATACTGGAGTAGGGTGCGATGGACTACAAGTGCTTACAGTGCCCAAGGTCATTGAGCCAGTAACAGAAGCTATCGCTGCAATACGTTCGCTTAATTCACAAGCCAGTCGGTAACTCATAAAGCCGCCGTTAGACATGCCAGCACTATAAATCCGGTCTTGATTTATAGTATACTGAGTCGCAAGGTCATCTAATAATGCATTAATAAAGCCAACATCGTCAACAGTACTTGTTCCCCAACCAACATTAAAATGCGTGTTTCCTGCACCATCTACCGTTCCTTGTGGTACGACTAGTAAAAACCCATCCAGATCTGCCATTGGTCGGAAGTCACCATAGTTTATTTGAACTTCAGCACTAGACGTATAGCCGTGGAAATTAAATACTAATGGTGCAGGAATTGTTGGGTTGTAAGCTTGAGGCACATAAAGGATATAACTCCTCTGTATGCCACCGTGCATCAAAGTACCGTTGATGGTTTGTTGAGCATTTATATGTTTTGAAAATAAAAGAATAAAAAGAAGCAATAGAAATTGGCAGCTAAAGCGTGTTGAGGGTTTGTTTTTATGGATCATTACTTAATACGTTAAATTTTCATCTAAAGTAAAACTTATTTTTATAAAAAAAATTGGGACGACTACATAACTGTGATATTTAATTTATAATCGTTTCCTATAGTCCGAAGGACTTATCGATTTAATAGCTTTAAACTGTCGGTTAAAATTAGATAAGTTGTTAAAACCGGACTGATAAGCAATATCACAAATTATTAATTCACTAGAAGCACGCATTAATTTACAAGCTTGTTCAATACGGAGTTCATTTAAAAACCGAACATAGGTTTTGTTCGTTCTTTTTTTAAAGTATTTACAAAAGGCATTTTTGGTCATATTGGCAACATCAGCTATTTGGTTCAGCATAATTTCGTTCTCAAAATTAGACAGGGTATACTCAAAGACTTGGGCTAAGCGCTTCCCTTCGATATCAGTATATTTTTTATCATAAACAAAAGAGGAGAGACTCTTGTAGTTTCCTTTAGACGCTGTTTTCAACAATTCTAAAAAAATAATAAATTGTGATAATTTTGAAGCCGTTTTCAACTGAAAAAAATAGTCCTGCATTGCGTTTTGATGAGCGGTCATTTTAAACCCGTTTATTGAGCGTTTAAAAAACACCTTTAACTCATTAAGTGCTTCTAATTCAAAAAAGTCTTTACCAAAGGAGGTTTTAGTAAAGAATAACGTTAGCATATGTGAGTGTTCGCTAGCTTGCCTGTCACTTTTAAAAACATGAGGTAAATGACTGCCTATAACTAAAACATCACCAGTCTTATAATCATTTACGGTATCGCCCACAATTAAGGTGCCTTCGCCTTCAACAATATAACTGAGTTGTATGTCTTCATGCTGGTGAAGTTTGTCGTAAAAGGCAAGGTCGTAATCTTCTTGAAAGACTAAAGCGTTTTGTTCGGGTTTTGGTATTTTAAAGGGAAATACTTTCATAATTATAGCCTAAAGTAACGCAAATAATATTCATAATATGTATACTAAGCTTTAAATAGGATAATATAGTATCAAATTAAGATAAAAAAGCATCATTTATACCATCTGTAGTGAGGTAAATTTACTTTATAAAAAAATAGAATTATGAGTTTAGAATGGAAAGGTGTCATGCCAGCAGTTACAACAAAATTTACGACGGAAGACACTTTAGATATAGACCTCTTTAAAGTAAATATACAAGCACAATTAGATGAAGGTGTTCATGGTTTGGTTTTAGGGGGCAGTTTAGGAGAAGCAAGTACTTTATCAGAAACCGAAAAGCGCGTTTTAACAAAAGAAACCGTGGCTATGGTAAAAGGTAAAGTACCAGTGCTAATGAATATTGCTGAGCAAACCACGAAAGGGGCTATTTTAGCGGCACAATATGCAGAGGAAGATGGGGCAAACGGTCTAATGATGTTGCCGCCCATGCGCTATAAATCATGCGATAGAGAAACCGTAGCATATTTTAAAACAGTTGCTAATAGTACGACATTGCCAATTATGATTTACAACAACCCTGTAGATTATAAAATTGAAGTCAACCTAGATATGTTTGAAGAATTAATGGCCTGTAAAAATATAGAGGCCGTAAAAGAATCGACCCGCGACATTACTAATGTGACGCGCATTAAAAATCGTTTTGGGGATCGCTTGAAAATTATGACAGGTGTAGATACGATTGCGCTAGAAAGTTTAATCATGGGAGCAGATGGATGGATTGCTGGTTTGGTGTGTGCATTTCCTGCAGAAACCGTAGCTATTTATGAGTTGCAAAGGGTAGGACGCATAAAAGAAGCCATAGCCATTTTTAGATGGTTTTTACCATTGTTGGAGTTAGATATAAACCCTAAATTAGTTCAGAACATTAAATTAGCTGAGGTCTATACAAAAATTGGATCAGAACAAGTGCGTGAACCGCGATTACCCTTGTATGGTGAAGAACGGCAGCAGGTGATAAACATCATAGAAAATGCCCTGAAGCTCAGACCGACATTGCCAGAGTATAAGAATTTATAAACTTAACTAAGAATTTGCCTCCTTTGGAGGTGTTAAATAAGTCACATGATAACAGGAAAAAACTACATTGGAAACCAGCTTTCAGCAAAGGGAAGTACTACCTATAAAACATTTAATCCGCAATTAAATATTGAGAATGAGACTGTTTTCATAGAAGCCACATCAGAAGAAATTAAGGAAGCTGTTCAGCTGGCATCAGAAGCTTTTATTGCTTTTAGAAATGTCTCTGGAGTAAAAAAGGCGGCGTTTTTAAATGCGATAGCAGATGAGATTTTGGTGTTGGGAGAGGCGCTTATTAAAACCTATTGTAAAGAGTCTGGTCTCCCAGAAGGTCGCGCAATTGGGGAAAGAGGGCGAACAGTGGGGCAACTTCAAAGTTTTGCAAAACTACTATTAGAGGGGTCTTGGGTTGAAGCGACTATAGACACTGCTCAGCCAAATAGAGAACCACAACCAAAACCAGACCTACGTAAATTATTAGTACCCCTTGGTCCGGTTGTTGTTTTTGGAGCGAGTAACTTCCCCTTAGCATTCTCAACGGCTGGTGGTGATACTGCCGCTGCATTAGCCGCTGGATGTCCGGTAATCGTGAAGTCGCACCCTATGCATTCAGGTACAGGAGAATTAGTAGCTTCAGCAATACTACAAGCCGCTAAAAAGACGGGGATGCCAAACGGCGTATTTTCCAATTTAAACAGCAGTGGTATCGAAGTGGGGTCACAGTTAGTAAAACATCCAGGGGTAAAGGCCGTTGGTTTTACAGGAAGTATTAAAGGGGGGCGCGCGTTGTATGATTTAGCAGCAAAACGAGAGGAACCCATTCCAGTCTTTGCAGAAATGGGGAGCATAAATCCAGTAGTGATTCTACCCGAAGCTTTAAAAAACAGAGGTAAAGCACTTGCTAAAACTTATGCGGGTTCAATTACAGTAGGTACGGGACAGTTTTGTACGAATCCAGGACTGCTGTTAGCAATTAAATCTGAAGCGCTAAGCAGTTTTATTCAAGAGCTTTCCAATGAAATTGTAAAGGTAGAGCCCTCATGCATGTTGCATCCCAATATTGTTGAAGCTTATGAGAATAAAAAAGAAAAAGCAGTAGCGCAAAGCGGAATTACCGTTACTGCAGCCTATACTACTAAAGTAAACGCTAACTATGCAAGACAAACAATTACAACAGTTGAAGGTCAAACTTTTTTAGAAAACCAAAGCTTACATCAAGAGGTTTTTGGGCCTTATTCTATAGTGGTACAATGTGCAAACGCAAAACAACTGGAACGCATTATTTCAAAATTAGAAGGACAACTAACAGCTACTGTAATTGCAGATAATCAAGAGGCTTCAACATATCCTGAAGTCATCGCAGCACTACAAAATAGAGTCGGGCGCTTGATTTTTAATGGAGTGCCAACAGGGGTTGAGGTTTGCGCGGCTATGACTCACGGCGGACCTTACCCAGCATCAACCGACAGTCGTTTTACGGCAATCGGGATTCATTCCATAAAACGCTGGGTACGCCCGTTTAGTTATCAAGACTGGCCAAACGCCTTGCTTCCAGAGGCACTTAAAAATGAAAACCCGCTTAGTATTAATAGAGTAATAGATGGGCAGCAAACCAGAGATCAAATAAAATGAAACACACTTTTGTTTGCATAGACGCACATACTTGTGGCAACCCTGTAAGAGTAATTAAAACAGGTGGTCCAAATTTGGTTGGAAATTCTATGAGTGAAAAACGGCAGCACTTTTTAAGAGAATACGATTGGATTCGAAAAGGCTTAATGTTTGAACCTCGAGGCCATGATATGATGAGTGGAAGCATTTTGTATCCACCACACGATCCAGAAAATGATTTTGCCATCTTATTTATTGAAACTTCAGGTTGTTTGCCTATGTGCGGTCATGGAACCATTGGAACCATTACCATTGCTATAGAGGAAGGATTAATTAAACCTAAAACGCCAGGAGAAATTAAAATGGAAGCACCTGCAGGCTTGGTACATATTGAATACCAGCAAACGGGAAATAAAGTAGATTGGGTGAAGTTCACTAATGTTAGAAGTTATTTAGCTGCAGAAGGTTTAACGGTCGATTGCCCAACATTAGGAACGCTTACTTTTGATGTTGCTTATGGAGGTAACTATTATGCAATAGTAGACCCACAAACTAATTTTTCTGGAGTACATGACTTTTCTGCTGGACAAATTGTTCACTATTCACAAGTGCTTAGGCAACGTATTAACGAGAAATATCCTAATGCATTCGTGCATCCTGACAATGAAACCATTCGTGATGTCACACATCTATTGTGGACGGGGAACCCTATAGATCCAACATCTTCAGGGAGAAATGCTGTATTTTATGGCGATAAAGCAATAGACAGAAGTCCGTGTGGAACAGGAACCTCTGCGCGTTTGGCACAATTATTTGCTAAAGGAAAATTGAAAATTGGCGAAGACTTTATACATGAGAGTTTTATTGGGAGTAAATTTACAGGACGCGTTGAGGAAGTGGTTATGATAAAAGATAAAGTAGCGATTGTGCCTAGTATTAAAGGTTGGGCTAAAATTTATGGTCACAATACAATAACAATCGATCCTAAGGATGACCCTTACGCTTTTGGCTTTCAGGTCATTTGATTGCGAATCTTTTAAAATTAAATAATTCTAAAAAGAATGAGTAAGACTGTTGTAATAATAGGAGGTGGGATTATAGGGGTATGCACCGCGTATTATCTTAAAAAAGCGGGACATCACGTGACGATTATCGATAAATCGAATCGCCCTGAAGGGGCTTCTTATGTGAATGCGGGTTACATTACACCGAGTCATTTTATTTCTTTGGCAGCACCTGGTATAATTACAAAAGGCATCAAATGGATGTTTGATGCGTCTAGTCCGTTCTACGTAAAACCGCGTTTGGATTCCGATTTTCTAAAATGGAGTTGGGCCTTCAAAAAAGCCGCAACAGCGAAAAAAGTAGAGCAAGCCATTCCGGTAATAAAGGATATTAATTTATTGAGCAGGCATTTATATGAAACCTTAAAAGCGTCAAATGATTTTGATTTTCACTACCAAAGGAAAGGGCTGCTTATGTGTTATAAAACAGATCGCGCAGGTGAAGCGGAATGGCGTATTGGTAAACGCGGTATAGAAGAAGGCTTAGGCGTAAAACATTTATCTCAGGAAGACGTAAACCTAATGGAACCCCTTGCAAATTTAGATATAAAAGGCGCTGTTTACTACGACTCAGATGCTCACATGACACCAAATAGTTTCATGTTAGAAATGACAAAATATCTAAAGGCTATAGGAGTTACTTTTTTTAATGATGAAACCGTAAAAGATATTGTGTTTTCTAATGGCGTTATTACTAAGGTCATTACTAATAAACAAGAACTAACTGCAGATGAAGTTGTTTTAGCGGCAGGTACTTGGAGTCCGTTATTAACCAAAAAATTAGGATTAAAAATACCAATTCAAGCGGGAAAAGGCTATAGTATTAATACAGAAAACGTAACAAACATTACTATTCCAGCTATTTTATGTGAAGCAAAAGTTGCTGTAACACCAATGGATGGCTTCACGCGTTTTGCTGGCACCATGGAAATTGGTGGTATTAATAACACTATAAATCCTTTACGGGTAGCAGCGATTGCCAATGCTAGTGCATCGTATTACAAAGGCTTAATTATTTCAAATGAAGACAAAGCGAAAGCCAATGTAGGTTTAAGACCCTGTTCACCAGACGGATTGCCATACATTGGTAAATCTTCAAAATGTAAAAACCTGACGGTGGCTACCGGGCATGCCATGATGGGTTGGAGTTTAGGACCAGCGACAGGGCTTTTAGTTTCTGAAATAATTTCAGATAAAAAACCGAGTTTAAATCTACAGCCGTTTCATCCAGACAGAGTCTTTTAACTAGAATAATTTCTGCTGCGCTTTATAAAAGGCATCCGCTTGTAATTGCATGAGTTCACGAGCTTTTTTACGTTTGTACTCGTATAATTCATCTTCTTCAGCAAGATTGGTGTATACCCGGTCATTAATAGTAAAGTCTGCTTTAATCGCTAATTTACGTTCTTGCACTTTTTGCTCTACTAAACTTTTTATGGCCGTTTCCTGATCTTCTAATTTAAAATCATATTCACCCTTAGGGGATAATAGTTTGGCAAAAATAGGAGAGGTTTCAATGGCTAAGAATAATAGGAAAATAAAGAACGAGGGCAACCAGGGTAATGTTCCTAAAGCAGTAACTCTAGCCATTAACCCATCAAAACCATCAATAATAGGTTGCGTCGTGGTGACTTGTGCATCATAATTTGCCTTAAGTTGTGCTAGCGCTGTTTCAGTAGTTGCTATTTTAGCTGCGTTAGCTTCTTTTAGCGTTTGTAGTTCGGCTAAAGCGGCATCGTGCTTATCACGCTTTTCTTTGTAAACGGGCCCTTTTCCTAGTCGCTTTGTGCCCGCTGTGCCTTCAGCTTCTTTAATGTACGTGCCGTAAAGCGCATTTACTTCTGCCTCTTTCGTGAGTATTTCATTTTTAAGTGTTGTAATATCCTGTTCAAGCGCTTCTGTTTTAGGTGTAAATTGAAGCGCAATTTGATCCTGATTAGCCAGTGTTAACTCGTTTTTTTGTTCCAGTAAAACCTGATTGATTTCTTTTTCAAAAATCTTTAGTTCTAAGGGCTTTGAAATCACCACAGCGATAATAAGTGCTAATAGCAATCTTGGAGTGGCCTGAATAATTTCGTCTACAAAATGGTCTCTTTTTTTTATGGTGGACACAATAAAGCGGTCTAAATTAAAAATGAGTAAGCCCCAAACAAATCCAAAACCAATGGAAGCAAAGAGATTATCAAAAACGGTGTACAGCGCGTAGCTAGAAGCAATAAAAGCCATTAAGGCGGTAAAAAAAACCGTAGCGCCAATGCCTGCATATTTATTTTGTTCGCCTATGGCGCTGTTTTTTAGTATATCGGTATCTGCGCCAGAGCAAATAATGAAGAATTGTTTTAGCATAATTAGAATAGATTTGATTGATGATGTGACTGTTAGAACGCTAAAGGGGGTGTTTTGTTACATTATTTAACATAAAAAAGCCTCCTTTCGGAGGCTCTAATAGTTTTTGTACTTATATATCGCTTAATTTTTAGGGTATGCGACAGCCTTATTTTCATAAAGGTTGACTATTGGATTAGGAGTACTGTAATGTGAAGTAGAAATATGTAGATTTTTGTATTTATCAACATAGCTTAAGGCCGTTTCTAAATTAATTTTTTCATTTTGAAAATATAAAGTAGCGCCTTTCTTTGAAAAGTCTTTTAGTAGCTCTTTGTTGTTTTCATATTTAACAGGATGAGTCTCTCCTTTCGGGATTTCCATTACAGCAGTTTGAATACCCTATGGATTTTTAGACTTTTCTGCAGAGGCAGATTGTTTGATTAATTTCCCATTAACCGTTTTTATTCCTTTGTTGGACAAATGAACAGTAGATACACCATTATTACTTTGTGATGAAATATTCAGTTTTGGATTTTCCTTCACTAATTCAATCGCTTGGTCTGATGTGATTTTATCACCATTGTAGTAAAAGGCAGCTCCTTTGTTCGTCATGTATACAATATGTTCTGTTGGATTCATTCGAGTTGGTGGTGGCGGGGGTGGAATATTAGACGCCTCACCTTTTTTCACCTTAGGATAGTCTGGTACCCCTGGAGCAGGTGGTGGTGGAATATTTGAGTTTTGGCCCCTAAGCACTTTTGGAGCAGGAGGAGCAGGCGGTGGTGGAGGGAATACTGGATATGGTTCAGCATTTTTGCGTTGTTTGACAGTCATAATACGATAAAGGTATTCCAATCTTTCTACATCTTTAGATCGTACTCTCATATCATCCTGAGACATAGTATTATATTTTTTTGCCAGTTTATTGTATTCTGCTATTTGTTTTTGTGTAGCACCATCTTGATTTGAAGATTTTTCTTTAATATCTCTTTCCAAAATGTCATTAACGATGTTTTGAAATTCAGCTTCTTTTCCAACATTTGATTTAGAATATGCATTTTCAAAGCCTATTTCTGTATAGAGATATGTATAATAATGTTGTGGAAATTTTTCATTTTTGGCATCTGGCTTTATCAATAAACCATTGTAATATACTATATCGTGATTAGTAAGCTTATTTAATTCACTGTTTTTAATGTGTTTACCATCCAGCCAAAGTGCAAATAGAGTTTCATTTTTCCAACCTTCAAATTGAGCTTTTGAGGGTTTTTTTCTTTGCGGTGTTGTGTATTCTACTCTCAAATTATTAATCTTCTCTAACTCATTTTCTGCATCGGTTAATGTATTTAATCTGTTACTTTGTTGTTTTTCCGAGTCTAAAAGTTCTTGAGTTGTGTCAATTTTAACTTCAGGTAAAACATCTTTCTCCACTTCTTTTGTACTGCTGAAACTAAAAAGCAATCCACCCAATAGCGGCAGCAATAATAAACTTCTAAGCCAGATGGCTTTTCTTGAGGTTTTTGTTTTCATAATTGTAAATCGTTTTTTGATTAATGAATAATTTATGGCATTTGCCAATTCTGGTTCTGTGGCATGTGATGAGAATGCCAATAGCATGTTTTGGTAAGTTGATGAGTCTGTACCTTGTTTTAAAACCGCTTCGTCTGCTAAAAACTCGTGGTTTAGTCTAATGTCTTTTTTAATGAAATACAGTAGTGGATTAAACCAAAAGAGTACTTGTAATAGCTCTATAAATAACACATCTAAACTGTGTTTCTGTCTGGCGTGTGTTGCTTCGTGTAATAATACTTCCTGCGGAATGGCCTTAGTTTCAAACTTAGTCTTATTTAAAAAGATGTAACTGAAAAATGTATGCGGAGATACCAAATCTTGTAATAGAACCGTAATAAAATTTCCGTAATTTTGCTTTTCGTTTTTGTTGATTTTTGAAAATATTCTGAAGAGATTAAGTCCGAATTTTATTCCAAACAATAAAACACCCAAACCGTATAGACTCCATAGTAGGGTTGGTAAATAGTTAATTGGTGCTTGAGCAGGTGCATCGACTGGTTCAAGGTTTAAGGCAACAGAATCGTCTACTTGAAAATAGCTCACAGCGATTGTTGGTTCTACATATTTTATAAAGGTGATAAACGGAATCGCAAAGGAAACGACTAATGCCGCTAATAAATAATAACGTTTAAAGTGATGCATTTTTTCGCGTTCGAGCAGTAGCTTATAAAACACAATAAAAATAGCGAGACAAGCAGTCGATTTTAAAAGGATCAATAGCATAATTACTTATTTTTAATTTCGTTAGCAATAATGGCTTGTAAATCTTCCAATTCTGCTTTGGTTAAATTGGTTTCTTTAGTGAAAAAGGAAGCAAATTGTGAACTGCTGTCATTAAAAAAGTTTTTTATGAGCCCGTTAACGTGCTTCGAGAAATAGTCTTTCTTTTTAACCAAAGGGAAATATTCGCGTGAATTACCGTATTTTTTATGGTCTATAAAACCTTTGTCAGCCATACGTTTTAAAAGGGTAGCTACAGTTGTATTTGCTGGCTTAGGCTCTGGATAGGCGTCGAGCAGGTCTTTCATAAACGCACGCTCTAGTTTCCAGAGGTGACTCATTAATTCTTCTTCAGTTTTTGATAATTTCATAGTCTACACTTTTAGAGCGTTCTCTACAAATGTAGAATAAAAATTCGATTCTACAAACATAGAGACGTTTTTTTTAAATTTTTTAATCAAAGTTTATCCTGCAAGATTATTAAAACCATGTGGGTATTGCGCTTATAACCTTGGTTTATGATTTAAATGATTGCCCAGAAAGGTCTCCTGCTATTTCAGTTTTCTTGAGCGCAAACTCTCAATAACCACTGTGGAAAGGATTAATAACCCGCCAAAAAAGGTGTTCCAGGTGGGGATTTCATTTAAAAAGAAAAAGGCGATGATGATACCAAAAATGGGTTGTGTACTTCCTATAATACTTGCAGTACTCACTTTAAAATGTTTTAAACTTTGAACAAAAAGCGTATGCCCAATAGCGGTAGTGACTAGTGCTAAGAGAATAACATAGGGGAATTGTGTTGTAATATTCGAGGTATCTAAAAGAAACAACGCAGGAATTAAAACAATACTCATAATTAGCAATTGATAGAACATTAAACTACTGCCATGATACCTTGAAACGTATTGTTTGAGTATTAAAATACGTAAGGCATAACACAAGGCAGAAAACAAACCAAATAGTATGCCTCTTACGGCGTCACTCTCAAAATTTAATTCGGGAGAGAGGATGTAGATGCCTAAAAGCACCATCAACCCTAAAACCAGGTGCATGTAATCTAACTTGGTTCTTAAGAAAAAGGGTTCTAATAATGCGGTCATAATTGGAAACGTGAACAATGATAGCATACCAATAGCTACGCTGGAGAGTTGCAGCGCATAAAAATAGGTAATCCAATGCGATGCCATAAACAGGGCGCTTAGTATAAATGCACCGAAGTCTTTTTTAGATTGAATCTTTAGATTTATATTTTTGAATTTACAAAAAAGGAGTAAAATAACCATCGCCAAAGCACTGCGCCACCAAATAGTTACTGGTGCTGGCATGTCTATATACCTGCCTAAAGCGCCAGAGGTACTTATTAAAAGCGTCGCAAGCGTTAATTCTAAAACATGCTTAAGGTGTTGGTTTTTCATGTAGTTCTGTTTTGCGATAGCGGTTGTAACGGCATCCTTTTTTGTGAAGTTCTGATGATTTGAAATTATTTTAAACAAGTAACTGTTTAATAAAATGCCAAGCCTAATTTGTAAGTGTGACGCAAAAAAGATACAGTGGAAGACGCGCCCTACTTATACTTTAATACAGAAAGTATAAGTAGGGATCGCCCAACTATTATTTAAAAAGTTCTGTAAAATGTTTGTAAAACCCTGGAATGGTTTCGATGCCCTTTAGGTAATTCCAAATTCCAAAATGCTCGTTTGGCGAATGAATAGCATCGCTATCTAAACCAAAGCCCATTAAAATAGTCTTGCTTTTTAATTCCTGTTCAAATAAGGAGACAATAGGAATACTACCACCGCTACGTTGTGGAATAGGTGTTTTGCCAAACGTATCTTCATAAGCTTTACTTGCGGCTTCATAGCCTATACTATCTATTGGTGTGACATAACCTTGACCACCGTGGTGCGGATTCACCTTTACTTTAACCCCTTTAGGCGCAATACTTTCAAAGTGTTTTTTAAACAACGCTGTAATGGTTTCCCAATCTTGATTGGGCACCAAACGCATTGAGATTTTAGCATAGGCTTTACTTGCAATAACGGTTTTTGCACCTTCTCCAGTATAGCCGCCCCAAATACCATTAACGTCTAGTGTTGGTCTAATAGAGTTACGCTCGTTTGTGGTGTATTCTGCTTCGCCATAAACGGCATCAATATCTAATGCTTTTTTATAATTGTCTAATGAAAACGGTGCTTTTGCCATTTGTTCACGCTCTTCTTTGGATAGTTCTTCTACCTGATCATAAAAACCAGGAATGGTAATGTGATTGTTTTCATCATGAAGCGAGGCAATCATTTTGGTTAGTACATTTATAGGATTTGCAACGGCACCTCCATATAAACCGGAGTGTAAATCACGATTGGGTCCAGTAACTTCAACTTCAACATAACTCAAGCCGCGTAAACCAGTAGTAATCGATGGCACGTCTTTAGCAATCATACCGGTGTCACTAATTAAAATAACATCGTTACTTAATTTTTCTTGATTTTCTTTTACGTATTTGGCTAAATTCACACTACCAACTTCCTCTTCTCCTTCAATCATGAATTTAACGTTACACGGTAATTGGTTTTGGGTGGTCATAAACTCTAGAGCTTTGACATGCATGTACATTTGTCCCTTGTCATCACAAGCACCACGTGCGAAAATAGCACCTTCCGGATGCAATTCTGTCTTTTTTATTACAGGCTCAAAAGGTGGAGAATTCCATAAATTAATAGGATCTGGTGGTTGTACATCGTAATGTCCGTAAACGAGAACGGTTGGCAGGTTTTTATCGATTATTTTTTCACCGTAAATAATGGGATAGCCATTGGTTTCACAAAGTTCAACGGTATCACAACCCGCCTTTTTTAAGCTGTCCATAACAACTTCGGCCGTTTTAATCACCTCTTTTTTATAGGCTGAGTCGGCGCTAATCGATGGAATTTTAAGTAATTCTATAAGTTCGTTTAAAAATCTGTCTTGGTGTTCTTGAATGTAAGATTGGATATTTTGCATCGTCTTTTTTTGAATTTGAGTAAAAGTACAAAAAGACATAAACTTTTTCTATAAAAGAATTGTTTGAATGTTGAAACTATTTGTATATTTGCACTTCTTTTGCGGGCGTGGTGGAATTGGTAGACACGCTAGACTTAGGATCTAGTGCCGCGAGGTGTGAGAGTTCGAGTCTCTCCGCCCGTACTAACAAAGACAAAAGCTAACTTTAACCGGTTAGCTTTTTTGGTTTTATACTATCTTGATTTTGGGGAGAGACGAGAAGTTTATGCTGAGCGTAGCCGAAGTAAGTCTCTCCGCCCGTACTAACAAAGACAAAAGCTAACTTTAACCGGTTAGCTTTTTTGGTTTTATACTATCTTGATTTTGGGGAGAGACGAGAAGTTTATGCTGAGCGTAGCCGAAGTAAGTCTCTCCGCCCGTACTAACAAAGACAAAAGCTAACTTTAACCGGTTAGCTTTTTTGGTTTTATACTATCTTGATTTTGGGGAGAGACGAGAAGTTTATGCTGAGCGTAGCCGAAGTAAGTCTCTCCGCCCGTACTAACAAAGACAAAAGCTAACTTTAAGCGGTTAGCTTTTTTGGTTTTATACTATCTTGATTTTGGGGAGAGACGAGAAGTTTATGCTGAGCGCAGCCGAAGTAAGTCTCTTCGCCCGTACGATATGAGATAAAGAGGCTGTCTAAAAAGACTCGTTCATAGTCATATTGAGCCTGTCGAAATAGTTTAAGCTTTTGATAATCAAGTTTAGTTTCGACAGGCTCAACCTGACAAAGTGAATTTGAAAGTCTTTTTAGACAGCCTATTTTTTTAGTCTTTACACGTATTTCAACTCTTGGAAATATACGATGGCTTTCCTCGCTACCGCTAAGCTGCGCTTAGTGGACGTACAGCTACTAAACTATAGTTACTCGTAATGCCACGAGTTTTGGAAACTAACGGGAGCGAGGGTTTTTTATATTAAGTTTTATATATACTTCGAAGAGCGCAGTTTATTTCTGCTCTGAGAAGTCTTTGACTCCGTAGAGTAAAGAATTTTCTAATATTTAGGGTGCATAATATTTTGTTTTTTAAGTGGCAAACTTCGAAACGCCTAAAAAATAATAAAGTTAAAACCAGACACTTAAAAAAACAAAAAGCTTCCGACAATGCGGAAGCTTTTATTTTTCAGAAGGCCAATTAAAAAGGGATTACAACTTAATAAGTTTAGTGGTGGTCGTTGCTCCTAATTCGTTTTCTATCTGTACTAAGTACAGACCTTTTGAAATATTTTCAATATTAAAAGCCGATGCTTTTGTGAAATTGCCTTTAAATGTTTTAATCAATTTTCCTGAAACATCATAAATAGATAGTTTTTTTACGTCCTTATTTATTGAGAAAGCGGTTTGTGCAGGATTTGGATATAAAGCCACATTGTCATTAGAAGCAAACGCAGTTGTACTTAGCGTTTGAGGTTGTGCATTGCCATACATTTTGAACTGTCCGGCAGACACATTAATTGGATCACTAGTATTAGTAACGTCAACAAAAGTATTACCAGTAGGATCCATTAAATCGTACCATCTTCCTGTGTACGGAAAATTTGGAACTATCGATAAATTTGCTACTGAAAAGTTTGCTAATACAACAACGTTCTTTAGTGTTGCTGCTGGTAAGGTATCATCCCAAACATATATTCGTTGTCTAATATTGTTGCCATCGGGAAGTATTTCATAGTCGCCTTCAAAGACTGGTTCATTTATTTTTAAAGCATTTATACGCGCATAGTCATTATATACCTGTGACCTATTAGCGTCTGCAAGCCAGTTTTGCGTCCATTGTGGTTGCGGCTTCGTATCTAATTTGCAATCGCCGTTACCGCCTCCTGGTAAGTTTACAGAACCGTCACTGCAGGTAAATATTGAATTGTTCATGCCTAAAGCGCCAAAATGCCAAATCATTTTAGGTCCTGGCACTGTTATTAATGTTGCAGCCACTGTAGAGGCTCTAAGTAAGGCGGAGGGTAAGAGGGTTGCATTTTGAACTGCGGTATTACCTTCGGTTTGCGTGGTATACATAATGCGTTCCTCATCATGACTCTCGGCATATCCAATAAGACGCTTTGCATTAAAATTACGACTATTATGACCTACTCCAGAAATATCCCCTTGTGCTGCGTAGCCTTTTGATAGTTCTGCGTAAGAACCTGTCATTTTTCCCCAAAGCATAATGCCTTTTGAAATACCATCAGCCTGACCAGAAACCCGATAATCTGCCCATTCTTTTTCTTCCTGATTACCTCCAAGGTGTTCAAAAATCACATAGTGTTGAGCATCTAAACTCCACGAATAATCTGCGTATTCTTTTAGTACAGCGACGCGATCAGCTTGATAAACATTAGTACAGTTTTCATCACTAGCCGTACAGTTTTGAGTAAACCCTTTAGTTAAGTCCCAGCGGAAACCATCAATCTTAAAGGCGTTAACCCAGTGAGCAACCACCTGTTTTACATAAGCCTTAGTAATGGCATTGGAATGATTAAAATCGGAGCCGACACTGTAACTATGTGTGGCGACTTGGTTAAAATAAGGGTTTTCGCTACTTGGTTCTCCCCAACCATCATTATCTGGATCATCCATCCACATACGAACCATTGGGTTTCTCCCGAAAGCATGATTTAAAGCCACATCTAAAATGACTGCAATACCATTTTGATGACACACATCTACAAACTCTTTTAACTTAGCTTCTGTACCATAAAATTTATCTAAAGCCATATGATATGACGTGTTATAACCCCAACTTTCATTGCCTTCAAATTCCATAACCGGCATCAGTTGGATGGCGTTGACGTTTAAGTTCTTGAAATAATCTATTTTATCTATTAAATCTTGAAAATTTCTATCACCGTCAAAATCTCTAACTAACACTTCGTAGATTATCAGATCTTCTTTTTTTGGTTTTTGAAAGTTGGTCACTTGCCATTGGTAGTCTGCTTGTCCCGTTTGTAAGACCGTAACCTCGCGTTCTTGTCCAGCAGGATAAGCGGGTAAGTTTGGATAGGTATTCGCAGGGATAAAAGGATCGTCAAAGGGTGATAACACTAATGTTGAATAGGGATCTGCTGTTTTTACCATCATTGGTGAGTTTGCAGCGGGTGTTTGATCTACCACCCAATATTGAAACGTTTCAATTTGTCCAGCTGTTAAACCAGTTAATTCTAACCAAAATTTTGTTGAACCTGCAGTAGCATCTTTTTTCATAGAATAACTAGAATCCGGATTCCAATTATTAAAACTTCCTGCGACATATATAAAATCTTTTAGTGGTGCATCTAATACGAGAACAACTTTGGTTGGGTCTGAAGCATCATAATTTATACCATTCACTAAGTTGGCTGGTATTTGCTGTACTATGACTCCTGGATTAACCAAAACTGAAAACGTTTTAGTGATTGTTGTTCCAGATTGCGTAATCTCTAACGCATAATTTTTATTTTCTGTTATGTTAGCATCTGTATAAGCGTATGTAGACACATTAGTATTGCTGTTAATTACTGCACCATTAGCTTTTAAACTATAGTCTGCTAAGCCATTGGTATTATTGGCGTTGATTATTAAATCTTCGCCACTATTTAAAATAGTGGTAGTCGCTGTTGGATTGGTTACCGTCGCTTGGAAAACGCCAACATTAAATATAAAGTCACTACAACCACTGGCTTTTAATTCCTGAGACCCGTCTTCGTTTCTAATAACCATTCCCAGCTTAGTAGCGTCAGCCGCTTGAGTAGCTGTTAAAGAATAATACGTTTCTGGTACAATGGTAATACTGTAAATACCATTGCCATTATTGGTCATTTGTCCGACACCATCGTCTTGACCATAGTTCCCGACAACACTAAACCCAAAAGCATTTGTATTATCGCCTATCCCTGAATGCATGTATACCTTTGTTGGATTTGACAAGCTATTACAATTAGAAGCACCACTATTAATATCTACTGTTATAGTAATGGATGCATCCACTTGAAATGGATCTGGTGAAATAGAAATTTGAGCACTTAGAAGGCTTACAAAAAATAAAGCGGTGAGTATACAGCTAAGACTGAGTATCTTTTTTTTCATATTAAAATGTTAGTTTAAATGAGCGTTTAATAAGCATTGAAATTAAAAAGTTGGTTTTTAAAAATAGAACCAGCTTTTTTAATCTAGAAATCTACAGTAGCGTGGCTGTGTAGGTATATGCTCTTGGATTACTAAAATCCACTTCAACAAAATAGGTTCCTGATGTTGTTACCGTCATATTCGTACCATCGTTAAAATCTAGAGTACCATCTGAGCCTGCATCCCCGTAATTGATGGCCCAATCATCATTAGCTCTAAATTTGAAAGCATCATCTGGATTAGCTGTTAAATCAATAGTAATTTCCCATTTTTTCGTAGTAGCATTGTAAGTCATGTCTTGGTCTTCAGCAGTCGCGCTTGGCCATCCTGCTGGTGTTGCACTACCGGTAATCGCCCAACGGGTTTGCTGTGCGCTATAGGTTGATACCAACGGATCAGTATTTGCTTTAATCCAATAGTAACCTGAATTAGCTAATAAAATATTGGATTCACCTTCTTGTACTAAAGTTCCTGAAAAAGTACCATCATCACCATAATCGCCATCAAAACTTTCATTTGTTGGTAGAATTTTAAATTCAGGGCTAGTGACGTTTAGATAAACATAACCTTCAAAATCTGTTTCACCAAAACCAGAAGCTTCAAGAGCTACAGCATCTGCAGGCGTCCAGTCATTTCCATAGCCACTAGCACCTAAAAAGTTACCCACGACGTATACTTTTGGATTTTCGGTGGTATATGGCGTTATTGAAACAGTAACTGGCTCAGAAAAAGTAGCTTCTGCCCCTGTACTACCCGTCGTTGATTTTATTCTTATATCCACATCACCAGGCGTAAACGGGGTAAGGGAAAGACTAGATAAAGCGATGCCATTAAGTGCAGTATTAGTCCATGCTAAAAAAGTATCACTAGTTACGCTAGCATCAACAGGGTTAGCAAATTCGGTTCCTGAATTTGCTAATTGTACGGTATAAGTTATTTCCGTAGGTAATTCGTAACTTGCAGCATCCCACACAAGTGTCGTTGCTATAGCTTGCGGGCTGGCAATATCCAAAACAATGGCTGTACCGCTAGTAGGCAGTTGTAAGACGGCCTCTGTTGCACCTGCTGCACTTATTGTGAATTTTTCATCATCTTCACTGCACGAATTGAAACCTAAAAAGGCAAAAAGAGCAAGCGTTAAAATTTGTATTCTTTTCATGATTATGTATTTTTTAATTAGTAACCTGGGTTTTGTGTTAAATTGGTATTTGCATCCAATGCAGATTGTGGAATAGGGAATACTTTGTAAGTATCAGGAATTGATGAGCCATTTGCAGTTCCTCCTTTCCAGGGCCACAAGTAGTTCCCTCCAGTGAATTTATTAAAACGAATAAGGTCAGTTCTTCTATGACCTTCTAGATTTAATTCACGGCCTCTTTCATCCATTATAAAATCTAAATCTAACTCAGAGAGTATAATAGGATCTGCGTTTGATCGCGTTCGCACCAAATTCACATAGGTTAAAGCATCGTTCATATTGGCATTTGGCGCACTATTTATAGCGCATTCAGCATACATTAAATAAGCATCAGCAAGACGGTATAATGGGAAATCTGTTCCTGAAAAGGTAGTCCCGCTCATTGGTGTTTCATTCAAATCGTTATTTCTAAATTTAATTGAAGGGTAACCATCGGTCCATTCTCTGTAATCTGTCATTACATAGCTGTGTCCTTCTGTCCAGAATAAACTTGCTCTTTGATCATTAGAGGTGCTTAAGTCTCCAAATAAGCCATACCAAGCGCTTGTTGCGCGATGTCCTTGCCAACCTTCAGCAGCACCAAATTCTAAAATAGGTATGGTATCTGGACTTAAATTTCCGTTTACGATATAGGTGGTATTACCAAAACTTTGGCTCACTACAGGATCGGCAATTAGAGGGTAGATTATCTCAGAAGAGCTATCATTGTCTCCAGAAAAATTTTGAAGAAAATTACCTTCTAGGGAATAGCCACCTTCAGTAATTACTTTATTTAAGTAAGTAACGGCAGCATTATATCTTGGTGTTCCAGTGTATACTTCAGCATTAAGATATAATTTACTTAAAAGCATATCTACAACATAGGTGTTTGCTCTACCATAACCATTATTATCACCTATGGTTGGTTCGATAGCTAATAATTCTGTTTCCACATAACTAAATAACTCTTCTCTGGAAGCTTCTGGTAAGAATTCAGAAGTTCCAAAATTTTCATCAGTAGCTAAAACACCCTTTCCAAATGCATCAATCACATAGAAATAGGCTAAAGCTCTTAAAAACCGAACTTCACTTTCAATAGATTCTGGAATTGCCACTCCAGCATTAGGCAATACATTTAATAAGTTATTACACTGTGGGATAGTGTAATAGGCTCTGTTATAAAGGTATCTAAAAAATTTGTTATTACTATCCCATTGCGAGGTAGTTGTTAACTGGTCTAAACCATCATCACCCCAGCGGTTTTTCATGCCGTCTGCAGTAAAATCCTGCAGGTTTATAATTCCTCTAAGAAAAGGGGATTCACCGGGATCATCTGAGATGTCTGAGCTTCCTGGTCCGCTTGGGCCTGAAAGAGCAAAGGATGCGTATAGCCGTGATAAAATACCTTCAATAGCATTTGGATCTTGCTCAAGTAATTGTTGGAGTGTTAACTCCACTTTTGGTTCTGTGTCTAAATCATTGACACATGACGATAGCGTAGTTAATAACGCCAAACCAAAAAATGTTAAAATTATTTTTTTCATAGTCATATTTTAAAAATCAATATTTACTCCAAAAGTATAGGCCTGTGGTCTTGGGTAAAAAGCCCCATCGATACCGCCAAAATTTTCTGGATCTTGTCCTTCATATTCTGTAATGATAAAAGGATTGTTAACCGAAGCGTATAATCTCATGTTCGTGTTTGGGATAAAATTTTGTGGCAAACGATAACCCAGCACAATGTTTTCACATCTCATGAAACTAGCATTTCTAAGGAAGTAATCGGAAAACTGAATATTACCATTGGCGTCATCGAAGACTGGATTAGCAGCACCGTTATAAAAATTTAAGACGTTGGTGCTACTTGTATTATTAGTTGGCGCAGCGCTCTCAATGTTTCCAAAGCGTAATTCATTTAAATCGTAAACTTTACCATCTAATTGACCTCTAAAACTAGCGCCTAAGTCCCAGTTTTTATAGTCAACATTAAAGCCAAAACCAAAATTCCAATTCGGTCTCAAAGACTGATAGTACTTATCATCTTCAGTGATTTGACTATCACCATTTATGTCTACAAAGGCATTTGGTATTGGATTACCTTCAGTATCATAAATCTGCTTGAACACACCCGCTTGGTATGGTTCTTCACCTAATATATTGAATAATAAATTAGAACCCGTTCCTAGAAGCTGACCACCAATAGGGAGTCTGTTAATGCCACCTAAATCTGTTACTTCTGTTTGAGCATAAGCGATATTACCGTTAAGACTTAGATTGAAATTTTCATTCCTAATAGGATTAAGGTTTAATGAGAATTCAAATCCTTCACTATCTGTAGAACCTCTATTAGCAATAAAATTGTTTCTTAATTCTTGTCCAGGAGGAAGGTCTATTTGTGTTAATAAGTCTCTGGTTTCTCTTCTAAAGATGTCAAAAGAACCTGTAAGTATTCTGCTTTTAAAAAAAGCAAAATCGATCCCCGCGTTATATGTGGTGGTTTTTTCCCAAGTTAATCCTGTTTGAAAAGGACTGGCTGAATACAAATTCACACCAGGTAAGTATTGACTGTTTTGATCTCCTATTACAAATAAAGGGCTTGTTGGATAAAAACCAGCAGCACTAGTCACGTTTTGTTGTCCAGTTTTACCCCAACCAACACGTATTTTTAAGTCGTCTATAAAATTTACATTTTTTAAGAAAGACTCGTCTTTAACTTTCCAAGCTAAAGCAGCAGCTGGAAAAAATCCCCAAACGCCATCGCCCCAAATATCATCAGATACGAATAAAGAAGAAGCATCTGCTCTTAAAGACAAGGTCAATAAGTATTTATCATTTAAATTAATATTTGAACGCCCAAAAAAGGATTGTAAGTTTTGGCTATTAAAATATCTGTTATTTGGGTTATTAGGATTAAAGTTAACGACTCTTGTACCTACTAAAGCTTCATCATCTGTAGTATCGTCATTATCTTGAACATAATAGACAAAATTTTCTTTGTTACCATCCGTTTTAAAATTTTGGTAAGCATATCCTAATTGTAAATCATAACTGGTAACAAAATTATCTTCTAGGCTTTTAGCATATTGTAAATACGCATCAAAAGTAGTATTGGTAATGTGTTGTCTTTCAGCATAATTTAATCCTGAATTAAATAAATAACCGCCATTGGCATCTAATCGGTAAGTTGCTAAAGCATTATTACTAAAGGTTTCTTCAATTTTAGAACGTGAAGCGTCTAAGCCTAAATTAACGACTGCTTTAAGTTCAGGTAAAAACGGCATGGTATAATCTAACTCAATATTACCTAAAAATCTGAACGCTTGTTCTGGACGTTCTCTTTGCTCTAATAAAGCTAACGGATTAAACTGTCCATCAATTAAGTTTCCATTCGTGTTTGTGTAAAATCCGCCAAAAATACCAGCTTCATTATAAACAGGCTTTGTAGGATCGAAAACGAGTGCACCACCGAGCGCGCCTCCGGCATCTGCTGCATTTTTATCTGCAAGCGTAATTTTAGCATTAGTATCTACTTTTAAGTTATCCTCTAAAAACGTGGGAGATAATTTAAATGAAGCACTTATACGTTCGTAATCATCTGTTCTAACCACGCCCTCAGAATTACTGTAACCTAAAGAGGCTCTAAATGGTAGATTCTCTCCTAAATTGGCGCGTACAGAAAAATTGGTATTAGAGGTAATAGCCGTTCTTAAAATGGCATCTCTCCAATTGGTATCGTAGATTTCTCTATTTTCTGTTCCCGTTATGTTTCCGTCAGTGTCATAACTATTTACCTGAATTATGGTTGAAGGTTCACTAGTAACCACAGAACCAATTTCGACCCCTAAATTTTCTTCTAAATTGGGATGGTATTGTTTAATAAAACGAACATACTCATCACTGGTCATCATGTCTAGACCATTGCCTGGAGTATTTGAAGTCACAGAAGTTGAAAAATTATATTGTGCTTCACCAGAAGTCCCTCTTTTAGTGGTAATAATAATAACACCGTTTGAGGCTCGAGAACCATAAATAGCTGTTGCAGAAGCATCTTTTAAAATGGTAAAACTCGCTACATCATTAGGATTTACTAACGTTAGTGGGTTGCTTACACCAGCAGGATTTTGATTTCCAATAGGCACACCGTCAATTACAATTAACGGACTACTATCAGCATTCAAGGATGCGCCACCTCTAATTCTAATATTAGGAGCAGAATCTGGAGATCCGCCACTATCTGTTATTCTAACACCAGCAGCTTTACCACGAAGCAATTGGTCTGTTGAAGTTATAGCGCCTTTATTAAAATCCTTGCTACTAACAACATCTACAGAGCCTGTTAAGTCCTCTTTTTTAACGCTACCGTAACCAATAATAACGACCTCCTCTAATTGTGAAGCATCATCAACAAGTGCAATGTTAAGAGTCGGTTGGCCTGTATAGGTAATGCTTTGCGTGACATAACCTATATAAGAGAATTCTAAAACATTACCAGAGTAAGCAGTAATTTCATAATTTCCGTCAAAATCTGTTGATGTCCCTTTATTTGAGTCTTTAACAATCACATTTACGCCAGGTAAGGATAGGCCTGAAGATTGTTCTGTTACTGTACCCGTAATTGTATTTTGCGCCATCAAATAGGTGGGCAAAATTAATAAGACAAACAGTAGACAATTAAAAATTGTTTTCATAAATACTATTGCGTTAGTTTCTAAAATTTATAGTTTATACTTTCACTTCTCGGTGTTAAATCTATGTAAATTTTATGTTAAAAAAAGAGTTCCCCCAGTAATAACAAGCAACGCAAACGTTTTCGTGTTGACAACTTTTTCTGATTGCTGTGTTTTTAACAATTTTTGGCATTCTTTTTTTGATTTTTTGCAACTTTAAGCTGTGATTTTAGGAATTGAGCAATAAAAGCTTGTATTTTTGAGCATATCTACACTTATTTACTTAAAAATGAAACGAAAAGTTACCCTTAAACAAATAGCCAGAGAACTAGATGTTTCAATATCTACAGTATCTAAAGCGCTTAGAAATAGTGTTGAAATTAGTGAAGACACAAGAGAGAAGGTTCAAGCCTTTGCTAAACTATATAATTACAGGCCTAATAATATTGCACTGAGTTTAAAAAACAGGAAAACAAAAACAATAGGAATTATTATCCCAGAAATAGTACACCATTTCTTCTCTAAGGTGATTAGGGGCATAGAGCTGGTCGCAAATAAAAGAGGGTATAATGTTATTGTAGGTTTATCTAATGAGTCTTTTTCAAAGGAGGTGATAAATATGGAAATGTTGGCGAATGGTAGTATCGATGGTTTTATCTTATCGGTTTCTAAGGAAACCCTTAAACTTCAAGATTACCATCATTTTACAGAAACCATTAATCAAGGGATGCCCATTGTGATGTTTGATCGTGTTGTTAATGAAATTAACTGTGATAAAGTGATTGTAGATGATTTAAAGGGCTCTAAAAAGGTGGTGAATAAATTAGTGGAAAATGGTTGTACAACTATAGCGATTATTACCACTAAAGATTATGTAAGTGTAGGAAAGCTAAGAACACAAGGCTATTTAGAGGCATTAGAAGCGCATAATATAAAACCAAAAGCAGATTTAATTCTTAAAGTGGATGACAACTTGGTTTCAGATGAGAATTTAGAAGTATTAGAGCAGGAGATTGAACACATGTTAAAAAACAATCCTAAGATAGATGGTATTTTTGCGGTTAATGAATTGTATGCCATCTCTGCCATGAAAGTGGCCAAAAAATTAAAGCGTAATATCCCTGAAGACATACAAGTCGTTGGGTTTACAGATGGTGTACTCTCAAAACATGCAAGTCCAAGTTTAACAACGGTGAGTCAGCACGCCCAAGAAATGGGAGAGAAAGCGGCGCAACTACTCATAGATAATTTAGAGGTAGAAGAAGAGGAGGAAACCTATCAAACTGTGGTTATAGAGACCGAATTAATTGAACGTGATTCAACAAAATAGAAATTTTTCGCAGGTATTTTAAAATCTTTTATATCTTTACGGCAGATCAAAACAAATATTTTCACTTCTCAACGAAAATAGTTTTGATAAGTTTTTTCGCTTATCAAATAGTATAAATTTAAACATACTATAATGAAAAAACGCACGCTAGGTTTCTGGGAAATCTGGAATATGAGTTTCGGTTTTCTCGGAATTCAATTTGGTTTTGCACTACAGGGAGGCTTTATGTCCCGAATATTTCAAACACTAGGAGCAGAAAAAGAGGCTATTCCTCTGTTGTGGATTGCTGCACCTTTAACAGGTTTGTTGGTTCAGCCTATTATTGGTTATTTGAGTGACCGAACATGGAGTCCAAAATGGGGAAGACGAAGACCTTACTTTCTTTTGGGAGCCATTTTGAGTTCCATCGCTTTGTTTTTTGTGCCTTACTCTCCAATACTCTGGATGGCAGCAGGCTTTTTATGGATTTTAGATGCTTCAATTAATATTTCAATGGAGCCCTTTAGGGCTCTAGTGGCAGATAAATTACCTGAATCTCAACGGTCATATGGGTTCGTTATCCAAACCTTAATTATTGGAATAGGCACCTGGGTAGCCAGTAATTTACCATGGTTAGTTTCTAAGCTTGGAGTAAGTGATTCTGCAGCGCTAGGCGTTGTTCCTATGTCTGTTAAAATAGCCTTTGCTATTGGTGCTTTTGTGTTTTTATTAAGTATACTTTATACGGTTTTTACAACAAGTGAATACCCTCCAGAGGATATGGAGGCGTTTGAAAAAGAAAAAGCTAAAAAAAACAACTTCATACCAGATATTTTAAACAATATTGGCAATATGCCACTAACGATGAAAAAGTTAGGGGTTATTCAGTTCTTTTCATGGTTTGCATTTTTTACTATGTGGAGTTTAGCAAATCCTGCCTTAACAGAACATGTTTTTAATACCCCTGCGCCAATAGAGTCAGCTTATGATATGACGGTCTCAGCGCAAGCGGAAGCGTTTAGCGTTGCGAATACCGCTTTTCAAAAATCTTCAAATTTAGTAGGATCGGCAATGGGTGTTTATGGTTTGTCATCTATGGCATTTGCACTCCTTTTGGTATTATACACCGCTAAAAGAAGAATTAATAGAAAACTAGTGCATATGTTTTCATTAGTTTTAGGAGGCTTTGGGTTTATACTAATGAATTACACATCACCCGAGTATTTAAAATATTGTTTCATTCTTATCGGTTTTGCTTGGGGAAGTATTCTGTCAATGCCTTATGCCATGCTGTCAAGTTCAGTAGATCCAAAGAAAATGGGAGTGATCATGGGAATATTTAACATGTTTATTGTCATTCCTCAAATTATTGCTGCATTAGGAGGGATTAATTTTATCTCTGGATTACTAGGAGATGAAACCATTAATGCGATGACCGTAGCTGGAATAAGTTTAATAATTGCTGGCCTTTGTAATTTATTAATTACAAATAAAAATGCCATTACCTATCAACCCGAAGTACTATAAAAATGACTAAAAAAGGATTCATATTTGATTTAGATGGTGTTATCGTAGATACGGCGAAATATCATTTTTTGGCATGGAAAAAATTAGCCAATAGTATTGGTATCGATTTTACGCACCTACAAAACGAACAACTTAAAGGCGTGAGTCGTGTAAAATCTTTAGAGAAAATATTAAGCTGGAGTAATAAAGCGATTTCAGAAGATCAATTTAGGGCACTCATGGCAAAAAAGAATGAGGAGTATCTGGGATATATTTCTAAAATGGACGCCTCAGAAATTTTACCAGATGTGCCAAAAATATTAGATTTTTTAATAGATCAAAAACAGTCAATAGCCCTTGGTTCTGCAAGTAAAAATGCAAGAGAAATACTTAAAAAAGTAAAGCTTTTAGAAAAGTTTGAGGCCATTGTAGATGGTAATGACGTTTCTAAAGCAAAACCAGATCCAGAGGTGTTTTTAATGGCCGCAAAACAACTTAAAATAAAACCAGAAGACTGTATCGTATTTGAGGATTCAGTAGCAGGAGTACAGGCAGCGAATACTGCTGGAATGATAGCTATAGGGATAGGTGAAAAAAGTGTGCTTCACGAAGCCCACTTTATATACAATGATTTCACAGAAATATCTCGGGAATTTTTAACAAACCTAATAAATAGAAAATAATAAATTCAAGAGCTTGGGTCCTCTAGATGCGAAACGCTTTAGGGTCTTAGCTCAATTATCTTTAAAACAATGAATTTAGATTATATAAAAACCGACCACTGGTCAATTATAGAAGAAGGCTTTAATACCGACCGTGTAAAATCTTCAGAGAGCTTGTTTAGTATTGGAAACGGAGCCATGGGACAGCGTGCTAATTTTGAAGAAGATTATTCAGGTCCTAGCTTTCAAGGCAGTTATATTGCCGGCGTATATTATCCAGATAAAACCAGAGTAGGCTGGTGGAAAAACGGCTATCCGGAATACTTCGCCAAAGTTCTAAATGCGCCCAATTGGATTGGGATTAATGTGATTATAAACAAGGAAAAGCTAGATTTATTCACCTGCAAAAAAGTAGAACATTTTCGTCGTGAGTTAAATATGAAAGAAGGGTGGTTATCCAGAAGTTTTATAGCGACACTTCAAAATGACATGGCTATTAAAGTGGAGGCCAAACGTTTTTTAAGTTTAGATATTGATGAAGTAGGCGCTATAAATTATGCCATTACCCCATTAAATAGTAATGCTGAAATTTCATTTCTACCCTATTTAGACTCTGGGATTACCAATGAAGATACGAATTGGGATGATAAGTTTTGGGATACTATACATGTAAGTCATGAAAATCACCAGGCATTTATTCAGGCGAAAACCATGAAGACCGATTTTTACACCTGTACTTTTATGGAGTCTCAAGTATTTATAAATGGAAATTTGGTGTTAATAGAGCCCAATATAAATGCAGACGCTACTTATGCTTCTTTTAGTTATGACTATGCGGTAAAAGAAGGAGATACCTATACTATTCATAAATTTGGTGGCTATACTGTAGATAGAAACCATGATAAGAACGCATTGGTTTCAGCGTCAAAAAACGCACTTGAAAAAGTAAAAGAATTAGGCTTTCACGGACTTTTAGACAAGCAAAAACAAGCGTGGGCTAAAATCTGGAATATGGCAGATATTACTATTCAAGGGGATGTTAAAGCACAACAAGGCATTCGTTTTAATATCTTTCATTTAAATCAGACCTATTCGGGTAAAGATGCGACCTTAAATATTGGACCAAAAGGTTTTACGGGTGAAAAGTATGGCGGAAGTACCTATTGGGATACCGAAGCCTATTGTATCCCATTTTACATGGCAACCAAAGACCAAGATGTCGCCAGAAATCTTTTAGAATACCGTTACCATCATTTAGAAAAAGCGATTGAAAATGCTCAGAAGTTAGGGTTTTCAAATGGAGCGGCACTGTATCCCATGGTAACTATGAATGGTGAAGAAAGCCATAACGAATGGGAAATTACTTTTGAAGAGATTCATAGAAATGGAGCCATCGCGTTTGCTATTTTTAATTACTATCGTTACACCGGTGATTTTTCTTATATCCCAGAAATGGGCTTAGAAGTACTTATTGGTATCGCTCGTTTTTGGCAGCAACGTGCTACCTTTTCAACACTAAAAGAGCATTATGTTATTTTAGGCGTTACAGGCCCTAATGAATATGAAAACAACGTCAATAACAATTGGTATACCAATTACATAGCAAAATGGTGTATTAATTACGCTTTAGAAAGTATTGAAAAAGTAAAAGAAGGGTATCCAGAAGATTTCAAAAGAATAGAAGGAAAAACTAAAATTTCAGATCAGGAACTACTACAATGGAAAAAGGTAGCAGATGGGATGTATTTTCCTTATTCTGAAAAACATCAGATTTATCTTCAGCAAGATGGGTTTTTAGACAAAGAACTTGTAACCGTTGCCGATTTACCTAATGAAGAAAGGCCAATAAATCAGAAATGGTCTTGGGACAGGATCTTGCGTTCACCATACATAAAACAGGCAGACACCTTACAAGGGTTCTACTTTTTTGAAGACGATTTTTCAATGGAAGTATTAAAACGACACTTTGATTTTTATGAGCCATTTACAGTACACGAAAGTTCGTTGTCGCCATGTGTTCATAGTATACAAGCTGCTAAACTTGGGCGAATGGAACAGGCGTATACCTTCTATTTGCGTACGTCTCGCTTAGATTTAGACGATTACAACCATGAAGTAGAAGAAGGCTTACATATTACGTCTATGGCAGGAACCTGGATGAGTATTGTAGAAGGTTTTGGAGGAATGCGTATTAAAGAAAACACCCTGTCCTTTGAGCCAAAAATCCCTAAGCAATGGGAAGGCTATTCGTTTAAAGTGAATTTTAGAAATCAAGTGATTAGAGTAAAGGTTAATCAAAAGAAAACCACTTTTGAGCTTGATGGAACTCAGGAATTAGGCATTGTAGTTAATGGAAAAGCGCTAAAATTAGTTCCTAATAATCTAACAACGGTATAGTTGATTTAAAACACTAAAGAGGTCTCGTTTATCGGTTTCTTTAAAATTATATTATGCTTTTAAGTAAGTCAAGTAAAGAGAATATTAGTGGGTTTGATACTGAAAAAAAAGTAATAGAGGCTCACGTTTAGACTATTAAAAATGAAATAGTAGTAATTATTTTGGGTAAAAATGAAAAAGAAACATTAGATTTAAATCGTTCTAAAGAGTTAAAATCACAAGTAAAAACTTTTAAAAAAGTCATAACTGACGAACCAATATTTTGGAATGATACTTTAAAATTAACTCAGAAAGGCAGCTTCATTTTAACCCTTTAACTAAAATAGAAAAATAATGAAAAAAAACTACTTAATACTCGTTATCGCTATCCTATTGGCATCGTGTAAACCATTCGATCAAGAGACCGTCTCTAAACAAAATAGAGCAGAAAATAATCTTTCAAACATTAAGGCGGAGACACTTAAAACTGCTGTTATCGCAGGAGGAGAAATAGAGAGAATTGATAATTTTCCTTCTGTATATACCACACCAAGACCCGTTGATGTTTGGTTGCCTAGAAATTATTCTGAAGATAAAAAATATAGCGTTTTATACATGCACGACGGTCAAAATTTATTTGATTCTAATACCACAGAGAACCAACAAGAGTGGATGGTTGATGAGGTTGCTACAAAGTTAATGGATGATAATAATGTGAAAGATTTTATAGTGGTGGGGGTACATAGTATTGCGAAAACACGTTGGAGGGATTTGTTTCCAGAAAAAGCTTTAGGGTATCTCAAAGCGGGAGTGAATGATTCAATTTTTCAAGTAGCAATAAATGCAAATGTTGACGCCAAATTAAAAGGGGACGACTACTTAAAATTTATGGTAGGCGAAGTGAAACCTTTTATAGACGCCACGTATTCAACAAAAAAAGATCAAGCTAACACCTTTGTTTCTGGATCAGGTATGGGTGGACTAATGGCTGCCTATGCCGTTTGTGAGTACCCTAAAGTATTTGCAGGCGCGGCTTGTTTGTCAACACATTGGACTGGAACCACACCTGAAAAAGATAACCCTGTTCCAAAAGCTATTTTTGCTTATTTATCTAAAAGTTTGCCGAGCCCTAAAGACCATAAATTTTATTTTGACTTTGGTACCAAAACCATGGATCAATATTATCCGCAATATGAAGACACAGTAACAAAAATATTTACTGATGCAGGTTATGACTATTCAAATTTTAGAAATGTAAAATTTGAAGGGGCCGATCATAGCGAAAACGCGTGGCAAAAGCGATTTGATATACCATTAACTTTTTTACTCGGTAAGTAATTGTTGTTTTGAGAAAAATGAAGCCTTTTTTAAAAATTAAAAAACCTGAAATAGTTCTGGTCTATATTTTGATGGCTTCATTTTTTTCATTCGCACAAAATGAAAAAAGAACCTATAAAAATTTTGAGGAAAAACCAGGATTTTTTCAAATAACGGTGAGTGATGGAACCTATAGAATAGTTAGGTATTCCGCTAAAATTTTAGAAACAACTTTTATTCCTAAAGGAGAAACATACAATAATAAATCTCATGCAGTAGTGCTAAAAGGAGATAATAGTAATACGATATCCAGAGAAGATGGTCAAAATGTTTATATCATTACCGATGGAATTAAATTAACCATTCAAAAAGAACCTTTTAAAATTTCTTATAGTTATAAAGGGAAACCAATTATTTCAGAAAAAGGAGGCTACATAAAAAACGACAGCCTGGAAACCATAAGTTTCAATTTAAAAAGTGATGAAATTTTATATGGTGGTGGTGCCCGAGCTTTAGGGATGAATCGTCGTGGGCATAGATTACAATTATACAATAAAGCCCATTACGGTTACGAAAACCGAAGTGAGTTAATGAACTTTACATTGCCAATTGTACTATCGTCTAATAAATACATGATGCATTTTGATAACGCACCCATTGGTTTTTTAGATTTAGATAGTCATAACGATAACACCCTAAGCTATGAAACGATTTCTGGCAGAAAAACGTATCAGGTTATTGTGGGTGATTCATGGTTAGACCTACTAGAGAATTATACCAGTTTAACAGGGCGACAACCCTTGCCGCCACGTTGGGCCTTAGGTAATTTTGCAAGTCGATTTGGGTACCATTCACAAGCTGAAACCGAAGCAACTATTGCGAAGTTTAAAGAAGACCAAATTCCCGTAGATGCTGTTATTTTGGATTTATATTGGTTTGGAAAAGAGATTAAAGGCACGATGGGAAATCTACAGGTTCACAAAGATTCCTTTCCAGATTTTAAAGCAATGACCTCTAGGCTAAAACAGCAAGGCGTCAAGACCATCACGATAACAGAGCCTTTTATTTTAACCACGTCAAAGCGTTGGCAGGAAGCTGTAGATCAAGCTGTTTTAGCAAAAGACGCTATTGGAAACCCCTACCGATATGATTTTTACTTCGGAAACACAGGTTTAATAGATATCTATAACCCAAAAGGCAAAGCGTGGTTTCAAAACATATATAAAGAAATGGCTGCTTTAGGTGTTTCTGGTGTGTGGGGAGATTTAGGAGAACCCGAAGTGCATCCGTCCAACCTATTACACGCTACAGGCACTGCCGATGAGGTTCATAATACCTACGGTCACGATTGGGCGGGTTTAGTGCAAGAATTTTATGCCAAAGCATATCCAAACCAAAGACCTTTTATCTTAATGCGTTCTGGTGCTGCTGGTTCACAACGTTTTGGTATGATACCATGGTCTGGTGATGTCAATAGAACATGGGGTGGCTTACAAAGTCAAACTGAAATCGCATTACAAATGGGAATGCAGGGTTTGGCTTATATGCATAGCGATTTAGGAGGTTTTGCTGGTGCGAATCTTGATGACGCCCTCTACACTCGTTGGTTACAATATGGCGTTTTTCAGCCTATTTATAGGCCACACGGGCAAGAGGAAGTGGCAGCCGAGCCCGTGTTTAGAGCCCCAAAGGCAAAAGCATTAGCTAAAGAAGCCATCATGTTACGTTATAAATTATTGCCCTATAATTACACATTAGCCTTTTATAATTCACAAACCGGCGAACCATTAATGCGTCCATTGTTTTTTGAAGAAGCCGATAATCGGCAAGTATTAACAAACGCTTCAACCTATTTATGGGGGCAGGATTTTTTGGTAACGCCAATAACGCAAAAAGGGCTTGCGTCTGTAGACATGTATTTTCCAAGTACCAGTAATTGGTTCAATTTTTATACAGATGAAAAAGTGTCTGGAGGACAAACAAAAACAATTAAAACTAAAGAAAACACAATTCCTACTTTTGTTCGCGGAGGTGCATTTATACCAACAGCAAAACCAATGCAAAGTACAAATGAGTATGACGGCAATACCTTCGATTTACATTATTATTTTGACGCCTCAGTCAAAGAAAGTGAAAGGGAATTATATAATGATGATGGTAAAACCAGAAATGCATTTCAAAAAGGGAATTATGAGCGTATGACCTTTGAAGCCGAAACTAAAAAAAGAGTTTTAGAGCTAGAATTTGAAGCAGAACTAGGTGAACATTATTCGGAATCAACGAAGGCGATAAACGTTATTGTTCATAATTTTCCAAAACAACCAAAACGCATTAAAAGTCATAGAAAAAAGCTTGCGTTTAATTATGAGGCATCATCTAAGACCCTCACTTTTCCGATAACATGGCATACGACAAAAGAACTAGAAACTAAAATCAGATTTTAAAACACGTGTCGTTCCTGCTACCTAGGAATCTACTTCTATCATTAAACACATGAAAAAAACGCTACTTACTTTAATAACTATAATGGCCATTTTGGGATGTAAATCAAAAGACAATTCCAAAAATGCAGACGCGCAACCAGTAAAACCTATAGTCGAAAAAACACCTTTTGTATGGGAAGGCGCAAACTTATATTTTTTATTGACTGACCGTTTTAATAATGGGGATTCCAGTAATGATATTAATTATAACCGTACAGATAAAACGGGGAAGTTACGCGGTTTTGAAGGCGGAGATTTAAAAGGGATAACACAAAAAATTAACGAAGGGTATTTTACAAATTTAGGTGTTAACGCCATATGGATGTCGCCCATTTTCGAACAAATTCATGGGGGCACAGATGAAGGTACAGGAAAAACGTATGGCTATCATGGCTATTGGACTAAAGATTGGACGGCCTTAGATGCTAATTTTGGAACTCGTGAAGATTTAAAACTGCTTATAGCCTCTGCGCATGCTAAAGGTATTCGCGTGGTTTTAGATGCAGTTATTAATCATACAGGACCAGTAACGGAAAAAGATCCGGTGTGGCCTGATGAATGGGTGAGAACTGGCCCAGAATGTACATACACGAATTACGAAAATACGATTACTTGTACTTTAGTTAAAAATTTACCAGACATAAAAACCGAAAGTAACGAGAATGTAGCATTACCACCCCAATTGGTTGCAAAATGGAAAGCCGAAGGAAGATACGATCAAGAAGTTGCAGAGTTGAATGCTTTTTTTAAACGAACAGGACATCCACGAGCACCACGATTTTATATTATGAAATGGCTCACGGATTATATTTTAGATTTTGGTATTGATGGTTATAGAGCAGATACCGTAAAGCATACCGAAGAATATGTGTGGCAAGAATTTAAGGATCAATGTGATTTCGCTTTCGCGGAATGGAAGGAGAATAATCCAGAGGCTATTTTAGACACGACAGGGTTTTATTTAGTTGGTGAAGTTTATAACTATGGCATTTCCTCTGGAACAGCGTTTGATATGGGTGATAAAAAGGTAAATTATTTTGACGAGGCTTTCCATCAACTCATTAATTTTGAATTGAAATGGAATGTCAAGCAGCAAAGTAAAGAGACTGTTTTTAGTCGGTATTCAAACATGCTAAGTAGTGATTTAAAAGGCTTCGGAACCTTAAACTATATGAGTTCACATGACGACGGGCAACCTTTCGATCCTAATCGCGAAAAACCATACGAAACGGCAACCATGTTGCTGTTAACACCAGGGGCTTCACAAATATATTATGGCGATGAGTCTGCACGTTCTTTAGTTATTGATGGAACCGTTGGAGATGCTACCTTACGTTCATTCATGAATTGGGAGGAGATTAAAACCAATCCTGAAACCCAAAAGGTATTAAAGCATTGGCAAAAACTAGGGCAATTTAGAGCAAATCACCCGGCAGTTGGCGCAGGAATACATCAAATGATTAGTGAACAGCCTTATGTGTTTTCAAGACAGTTTTCAAAAGACAATTATAAGGATGTAGTAGTGGTTGGATTAGATTTAAACCTAGGAGAAAAAGAAATAAACCTGTCTGCCGTTTTTAAAAATGGAGACCTATTGCATGATGCTTATTCAAAGCAAGTGATTGAAGTGGTAGACGGTAAAGCAACCTTCTCTTCAGCATTCAACCTCGTATTATTAGAAAAGAAATAACAATAGATTTCCTAGCGCAGCTTCGGGATCATAGAATAAAAACAAATTTACATGAACAAACAAATCATAGTATTACTTGCGGTGGTGTCATTTTTAGGATGTAGGGAAGAAACACAAACACAAATAATGGAAACCGCTACTGTTAAAACCTTAGCGCCAGTATCTCCCGAAATGATGGAGACTGGGATTATTTACGAAGCTAATATTCGTCAATATTCACCTGAAGGTACTTTTAAGGCATTTACAAAAGACATTCCGCAGTTAAAAACATTAGGTGTTAATACCATTTGGTTAATGCCTGTATTTCCTATTTCAGAAACGAAACGTAAAGCAACTGGAGGCGCCGATAGTAAATTTGCATCCGAATTTCCAGAAGCCGAACAATCTAAATACCTAGGTAGTTACTATGCCGTATCAGATTTCACAAAAATAAACCCAGAATTCGGAACCATTGAAGACTTTAGAACTTTGGTAAAAACAGCGCATGAGAATAACATTTATGTAATTTTAGATTGGGTGCCAAACCATACCGGTTGGGATCATATTTGGTTGAAAGAGCATCCAGAATATTATACGCAAAATGAGAAGGGCGAGGTTATTCATCCAAAAGACACGGATTGGAGCGATGTTGCCGATTTAAATTACGAGAATCAAAACATGCGGAATGCCATGATTGATGCGATGAGTTATTGGATAACTAAAGAAAATGTTGATGGCTTTAGATGTGATGTTGCCAGCTCAGTACCTACTGATTTTTGGGAACAAGCCATCCCGAAATTAAGAGCACAAAAAGATATTTTTATGCTGGCCGAAGCTTGGGAGCCAGAATTATTAAAAGACGGTTTGTTTGATATGGGCTATGCTTGGGATCGCCATCACATAATGAATGCGATAGCTAAAGGAGAACAAGAGGCCACAGCTTGGCATGCAGTTATAGCGCAAGATAGTGCACGTTATGAAGCGAATGATATCTTGATGAACTTTGTGACTAATCACGATGAAAACTCATGGAATGGCACCATCAAAGAACGTATGGGTAAAGCAAGTGAAGTCATGACAGCTTTAAGTTATATGACACCTGGAATGCCTTTAATTTATTCTGGTCAGGAATACGATTTAGACCACAGATTGTTGTTTTTTGAAAAAGATTCGTTTCCACATACGAAAGGAAACATGTGGAAAATATTAGAAAAGTTAGGTCAGCTAAAGGTCGAAAATGAAGCGCTAAACGGTGGAAAAAATGCAGCGGCTTATAAAAACCTGAGTGACAGCAAAGACGTGATTGCGTTTAGTAGAACAAAAGGAAATAATAAGGTTGTTTTTTTAGCAAACGTTACTGATGCCCCTTTAAAAACAAACACGCCTGCAACTGGAAAATATACAGACTATTTTTCTGGAGAGCCTATAGAATTAAAAGGAGTCGCCCTGGCTCTAAAACCTTGGGAATATAAAATATTAGTATCTAATTAATGCCAACCATTAATTAGCTTTTAGCCTCACATTTTAATTAGTGTGAGGTTTTTTTATATCTTAATAAAGATATAAGGGATACAAAAGCCCATACGCCTTCTAATATGATAAAGGGAAGATATTTCATTAGTATAGAAGCAAAACAGGCCAAGCCAGCTCCAATGAAATTGAGTAAAATAAACGGTAAATCTTTATTTGTTAATGTACCAATGACATTTAATATATAAGCAAGAAGTATAAGGAAAACGCCAATAAAACCAGTCCAATCTGTAGTATTCATATGTTTTACATCATGTGTTTTTTAGTTTATAGTAAAAAGGCTCTAAAGAAATAGGGAGGCACTAAGCTACAAAAAAAGTATTTACAAATCCTATTGCCTTGGGTTGTGTGGGGAGATTCTAAAAATTATTTAGTAAGAATGGTAACGTCCTTACGCTTTAATCCTCCTTGGAGTCCCAAACCATGGCAATCATTTTATAAAAGTCATCTTTATTAAACGTATAGTGCTTTTCGGTATTTACTCTATGTATTAAAACCAATTTGGACCCTGGATAAATCCCTAACATATGGACACCTGTACCTGTATGATAAAAGGATTTTGTTTGTCTGTTTTCATTTGGAATTAACACATTCCAAAGCATACCATAGGCAATACCGTAGAACTTGTTAGTAAGGGAATATGGCTTTGTAGATTGTTCTATCCATTGTTCAGGAACAATTTGTTCGTCTCCCCATTTGCCTTTGTTTAGATACAGTTCACCATATAAGGCTAAATCTCTTGTCGATAATCGAAAGTGATACGCAGGAAATCTAGATTTGCTGGTTTCATATTGATAAAAACCATCGACATCTGGGATTTCCCAGTTCTCGCCTGGGTCTGTTACTGTTATGTATTTGTTATCATAAGCCATTCCTAAAGGCTGTGCTATGTGTTTGTAAAACAGATTGTAAATGGTTTCGCCAGAACATTTTTCTAGAATATAACCTAAGGTGTTAAAGTCCCAATTGTTATAGTAATAAAATTCATTGGGCCTATGAAGGCCTCTTTCTGGTCTGTTTTTTACCATGCCTTCTGAAACCGCTGCAGCATTATGATAGATTCCTGATCTTGATTTTAATAAATCGGCGATTGTAGCAGATTTTTCTAAAGAACTTAACTCAGGAGCAATATCTTTAATGCCTAGATCTTTTAATGTCCAAGTTGTGTCAATCGTTCCGTTGTTTGTATAAATGCCGTAGAGGGAATTTAAGAGCGCTTTTCTTATAGAATGCACCAACAGTTTTTCGTGCGTGTTTCCCCATTGATAAACTATTTTTCCATCGACTAAAATCATGAGGGAAGAAGAGCCCGCTTGTTCCAAAAAAAGGCCTAATGAATCGAGTTTTGCTTTTGAAAATTTTTTTTCAATCGGATCTATAGATTCCAGTTTAAACGAACTTTGAGCACTAACTTTAGTGGTCACTAATAGTGTGACTAGAATAGGTAGTAAAAACTTCAGTGGTTTATTCATGTTGTTCTTTAGTAATAGAGACTATTATTTTTGATCTGTGTTACAAATTAAGCATAAAATATAAATGTTTTTCCGGTACTCTTCCGTTAAATAATGTCGGTTCATTTTTTTAATACAGATACCAATAGTGAGTTTAATACCCTCTATTTTTTATTCAGGTCTGTGTAACACTCTCATAAATTTAGCTTTAACTGGCATATGTGCAGAGGTATTGGATTTTTATAAGATTAATTTTACCGTTCAGTAAAAAGAGCAAAGAAGGTATGCCTGTTTTTTTAAAATTAAATAAAATGAATCAATCCCGTATGGTTTTCCTGAATTTTCGCTCTTGGGGATCTGCATGTTCTAGTTTAAATCTAATCTGAGAGGAAGAATTAGGTGTTGAGGTACAATAGGGTATTATACCAAATAGGAACTGGAGCTACTTTAAAGACCAAGAATTTTGAGTCAAATTCTTCTGTACTATTAAAAAATGTTATTTTGTTTGTTGATGGAAAGTCGTGTCGTTTTAAGCTATTATTATAGTAATGTTTTGTTCTCAAATGAGAGTACTCTAACTTTTTTTTTTATAAATTAGCTTAAGAGTGGGGCTGTAAAAATTTAAGAGTGATTATTCTTATACTTTGTAACAACTAATGGGTGATTTTTTATGTGGAAAAGGATTTTTAAATGTTTTGTAATACTTTATCTCCCACTTTTTATATTATCTCTAGTTTTTTTTGTTTCTCAAAAAAGAGAACAAATAAAATATTTCTCGCAGTTACAAAAGCGTGAAACCAGAATTAAGAAAGAGTTTTTTATAGATCTTTTCCGCACACCTATTCAAAATGCCAATTACTGGTCAAAATTGCAATACCCAAGGGGATTTGATCCGTTGAATACCCATGCCGTTTTCATGAAGCCTTATATCGAAATTATTAAAGGTGTTACAGATTATGATCAGTTTCGATTTATAGACTTGAGTGGAAAGGAGATTTTTCGAGCAGAACGGAAAGGGATTGATTCAATAGTGTTAGAAGACTTGCAGGATAAACACAATCGGCGCTATTTTAAAGAGGGTGTCGAGTTGAGCTCTGGTAAGCTTTACTTGTCTCAAATTAATTTAAATAGAGAGTATGGTTATATCGAAAGGCCTTATAAGCCTGTGTTGCGAGTCGTTGCTCCTGTTTTTGATATTGATAAAAAGAAGATTGGAGTAGTCGTTATAAATTTTAAGATGGAGCGCATCCTTAATCGATTAAAATCTAACATCGTTGATAATAATTTTTATTTAGTAGATGACAACCTAAATATTATTACATCCAATACGGATAGAGAACATATTCCATTTGAAATATCGGACTCAGTGGTTCCTTTGAATAAGAAGTATGGGCTTTCCGAAGCCGTATTTAAGAAAGACACAACCTTTTTTAAGAACAACCATATCTGGTCTATAAAAACCTTAAATTTAAATGGGCCCGATCTGACATCTGATTTTGGTTCTAGATCTCCAATAGAAATAGTAACACCTGCTAATTGGGCTGTGGTTCAAGAGTTACCTCCAAAATTTTTACATTCCAGTTTAATGCTGCTTTATTTTAGTGTTGGCGTTTTTAATGTGTTAGCTATAGCCTTACTCATGACGGTGGCATATTTTTTTATAAAGAATAGAATAGAAAAGGAAAGGTACTTTAAAGAAATGGAAGCGAATAATGCAATACTCTCTCAAAAAAGTATTCAGTTACAAAATAATAATAAGCAAATTTCAAAAATTAATCGGCGATTAGAAATCAGAAATAAACAGTTAAATGAATTTAATTATCTGGTTTCACATAATCTTAAGGCTCCAGTATCAAGTATGTCTGTAATTGTTTCTATGATTGAAAAAGAGCAGGAACAAGAAAAAATAAATGAACTCCTACCTAAGCTAAGTCAAGTAGCAGAAAGTATAAGTGACCTGACAAAAGATATGGGCAATTATGTGTCTGTGTTAAACGAAAAAAACTTAAAAGTAGAGGAGGTAGAGCTTAGCAAGCTCATCAATCAAGTAAAAAAGGAATGCTTTGAAACGCTATTAGATGCTGTGGATTTTAAAGTGTCCGTTGATTTTAAAGCTTGGCAGGAGGTTGTGTTTTCTAAATTTTATATGCAAAGTATCTTACAAAATCTACTTTCTAATGCCATAAAATACAGACGTAGCGATGTCACTTCTTTTATTCATTTTGAGACCGCATTTGAGGGTCAGAACAAAGTATTGTTAGTCAAGGACAATGGAATAGGGATCAATCTTGAAAAGCACGGAGAGAATATTTTTAAACTTTATAAAAGATTTCATAGAGACATTTCAGGAAATGGGGTTGGATTATTTTTGGTAAAATCGCAATTAGAGACCTTGAACGCAACCATCACTGTTGAAAGCGAAGAAAATAAAGGGACCACCTTTAAAATACAATTTTAATTATTATGAAAAAGTCTAATATACTGCTAGTAGATGACGATAAAGTATATCTTTTTATCATGAATAAAATAATTAGTGCGCTTTCCAGTGAATTGGAAGTGAGTTCCTTTACTGATGGGGAGCAAGCTGTTAAATTTTTAGAGCGGTGTACAGAAGAAGATATAAAACTACCAGAAGTCATTTTTCTAGATATCAACATGCCTTTTTTAGATGGTTGGGGGTTTTTGGCGGAATTTAAAAAATTAAAATCCAAAATTCATAAAAAAATAAACATCTATATGGTTAGTTCCTCTTCAAGAGAAGAGGACGTGCAACGAGCGGCACAATTTAAAGAGTTAACCGGATATGTTGTTAAGCCTATAGAAGAAGATAAATTAGTTGAAATATTCACCAAAATCTATGCTGATAATTGGTAATAAAAAGAGATGATAGGTATTTATTAAAATTTCCACGGCCATACAAAAACAGAGCAGGCTTCTGGTTTTAAATAGCGAAATGTGTTTGCATAGTTATGTTTTTAGCCCTGAGGAACCATTTATAAATTAACTAGCGTTTATTTGGTTTAGGAAATGGATGTAAATTTATCATGATTTTCATCATTAACTGACAGATTTGCAGATGAATTTAATTTTCTTGAGATTGATTTTGAAAAAGGTTTTAAAGTTGAGTTCTGTTGCCAATAGAGGAATACAACGCTATTGGCATTATAAATTTATTTGTTTATAATTATCCGTTGCAATTTTTTTTGGTTTTGGCGTGGTTTTGGCGGCTATGGTGGCATAAGTTTAAACTAAAATATTTGCTGCGTAAGAATTATGCAAAAAGTATTTTTTAAAATTAAAAAGTATAGTATGACGCAAGTTAAAGAGAACAACACGGTAAAAGTAAATTACACAGGTAAATTAGCTGACGGACAAGTTTTTGACAGTTCTGAAGGAAAAGAACCATTAGAATTTACTTTAGGACAAGGACAGATTATACCTGGTTTTGAAAAAGGGTTAATTGATATGAAGTTAAATGAAAAAAAGACCATTACAATAGCTAAAGAGGAAGCGTACGGAGACATTAATGAGCAACTAAGACAAGAAGTTAAAAAAACCGAACTTCCTGAAGATATTAAGCCAGAAGTTGGGATGGGACTAGTTTCTAAATCTCCAGATGGACAAGAAATGAATTTACGTGTGGTTGAAGTTAGCGAAGAAAGTATTGTCGTAGACGGAAATCATCCATTAGCGGGAAAAGACCTTATTTTTGATCTTGAAGTGGTAGACATTAAATAGATAGAGATTACAAGATATATTACTTATTTTAAAATTACCTGATAGCCTTTGCTTAAATTTATTTAGCAAAGGCTATTTCTTTTAATGGGTGTAAAAATTTGTTTCCAAATCACCTAAAGCACTTGGTTTTAAAGCCGCTCTTCCTGATTTAGTAAAATAGTATGCCCTATTCATTCTTTTTTAAAAGGTATGGTCTTAACAGAAAAAAGCCTCTACTGTTATGTTTTTAAAACAGGTAAAGCCTTCAAAATAAACAGCAAAACCGAAGCGTAAAAAAAAATATTCTAACTTTACATCGCGTGTCTTTCCAAGAAGACCAATGTTTTAACAAAAGACGAACTTATGAGCCACTCTAAAATCGAAATTTCTGGGAGTTATTTAATAAAAATGCTCCTTATTGTTGGAGGTGTTTTGACGCTTCTCTACATGGGGTCTAACCTGTTGTTGCCTTTAGTGGTTGCGGCTATTATTGCGCTGCTATTAGACCAGCCTACCCAAAAAATGCAGCAGTGGGGCCTGCCCAATTGGCTAGCCATAACGTTGTCTATTCTTTTAATGGTGGTGATTTTTCTGCTGCTAACCTGGTTGGTTAGTTCACAGATAAACACCATGGCAGGCGATTGGCCAACAATTAAGGAAAAGGCAACAGTAAAATTGAACAACTTGACTGAATGGGCTAACCAGAATTTGAATTGGGACTATAAGGATTATGTAGACAATAACAAACGCTTGGTTGAAAAGATTGAGGGTTTGGCACAGGCTTTTGTTTCGTCAATAATGAATTTGCTGTCGCAATCTCTTATCATTTTTGTGTACATTGTTCTTTTATTGATGCAGAAACAAATGTTCATCAATTTCTTTAAAAAAATCACGGCTAATACGGCTGCAATGTCTTCTCTTTTAAGTGCGTCTTCAAGCATTATTAGGAGTTATCTTTTTGGAAAAAGTAAGATTATGTTTTTTTTGTTCGCGATCTATTATCTTGGTTTTACTATTGGCTCCGTACCGTATGCCTTATTTTTGGCAGTGTTTGCGGCGCTTTTTTCAATTATTCCTTATGTTGGAAATATTATTGGTGGTGGTATTGCTGTGGTTTTGTCCTATTTGTACGCCGGCAGCACTCCAGCACTTATTGTGATTGGAGTGATTTCTGCAGCGCAGCTGCTAGAAAATTACATTCTTACGCCTTGGATTCTTGGTGATGAAACAGACTTGAATCCGTTTATTACGGTGTTTGGTATTATTCTTTTTAGTATGCTTTGGGGTACAGTGGGTGCTATTATCGCCCTCCCCATTATTGGAGTATTAAAAGTAATATTCGAACATACCAAAGGCATGGAAGCCTATGCTTATTTGATTAAAAGAAAGGAGTGATGCTGCTGTGTTAATGGTCGTATTTTCTATTGTTAGAAGCGTCCGCCACTATTTTTTGTAGCCTTATTGGGTAAATTATCTCTTTCGTATTTGTTGTGAATGGTAATTATTGCGAGTCCAAAAAGAACAGCGACTATAATAAGTATCGTATTAACGATACCACTAACACCAAATGAAATTCGGATTAAAATCGTTGAAATTATAAAACCAGAGTTCCTTATAATTTTATGAAATTGATCGGTATAGAAAAAGGTAATTAAAAGCAATACGACGTCAACAAGGATTAATACCGTAAAGATTTGATCGAAAAAGAGATTGTTAATACTATCAAATCCTGGGAATTTTTCGGAAGATAGAGACATTTCTTGAAACCAATCTAAGAGCGTGTATATGGCCATGCATGAGAACAATGGCACCAAAATAATCGCAATTATTTTTTTCTTTCTTATAAACCTTTTAAGTATAGGCTTTAAATCTACTTTTTGTTCGAATTTTAGTTTGCCTTGTTTTTGAAATTGAAATATTAAATAGAAAAGCAAAAGTGATCCTACCAAGTCGTAAGTAAATTGAAGGTCTTCTTTTATTTCGAACCAGTGAGATGACAGTTCTAAAGACGATAAGTCTTTAAACAATTTACGAATAATAATAAGTGTGATAATTTCATACTGCTTTATTATATAATTTGTAAACGATTTGGGTAAATAGTAAACTAAGAGATAAACTTCATAAATTAGAATAAAAGAAAAGGGGGTGTAAATTGCAGATATAGGATTGTTTAATAATTCTGGGTCTGACGGTAGGTCTATAAAACCGAATTTCAATAGGTAAATAACCAATAAGTGAATAAAAAAACTAATGATGGCAATGTAGAGAATGTTCTTTTCAATTTTTCTACGCGTCACCTCAGAAAGCAATTTATCAAATAAGAAGGGTAGGATGTTCTTTACTCTGGTCATACTTACATATTTTGACTTGTTTTACTAACCTGGTCTAACTAATTCATTTTTAAAAGCTCATTTTGAAATGCTTGTAAGCTTTTTCCAGGGACCACAGAATGCTCTAAGGCTATCAAAGCACGCTCTAAAGTGCTCAATACAGCGATAAGATCGTTTGCTGAGACTGAGCCCATGTGGCCGATTCTAAAATAATCGGCTTTTATTTCTGGAAGCAAACCTCCGGCAATAATCACATTATTAGCCACCATTTTAGCACTCAATGCACCGCCGTCTATGCCTTTAGGATAGTACACTGCTGATAAAGTATTGGCTGCTATTGCATTTGTTTTTGGTAAAATCTCTAGGTTTAATGCGGCTATTCCTGCTCTAAAGGCCTTTGCTAAATTTTGATGCCTTTTTATGCGCGTGTCCATGCCTTCTTGAACTATTATTTTCAGGCTAGTTTCTAAGGCTACAATCAAGTTAACGGCAGGTGTTCCAAAATACGAAGGTCGTCTGGCTTCATAAGCGGTCATTATGGGTAGCCAATTAGTCCAATCTGCGTAGTAATTACTTACAGGTGTTTTTCTGTTTTCCCAAACCTGTATTGCACTTTGCGATGCCATTAAGAGCGCAAGTCCTGGAGGCACACCAATGGCTTTTTGAGAGGCTGTTAAGACCACGTCAAGTTCCCATTCGTCTTGATTTATTTCTTCTCCTGCAACCGAGCATACGCCATCTAAAATGCTTAAAACATTATATTTTTTGGCTAAATGGGCTATGGGTTTTGGGTCTACTAAAAGTCCTGTAGAGGTGTCTACATGAGTAAATGTTAAGGCTTTATAAGCTCTTGTTTTTAATTCTTTTTCAATGGCTTCAGGACTTACAACCTCGCCAAGAGGCGCTTCTAAAAGCGTTGTATTTGCACCATAACGCTCTAAGATATCCTTAAACCGTTTGCCAAAGTATCCTGAAGAAATGACCAAGACATCATCGTCTGTCTCTATAAGATTGGCAGCAGCCATATCCATAGCCAATGTGCCTGTTCCTGAAACGATAAAAGGTTGTCCTTTAGGCGATTTCCATACGGTTCTCATTAGCTCAAGGCTGTTTGCAAAAACAGCAATAAAATCTGGAGCAACATGACTTGTTGTAGGGATGCTCATCGCGTGTAATACGTCTGGCTCAAACTCAATAGGACCAGGGATCATAAGTAATTTTCTGCCTTTCATTATTTTTTATATTAGTTAACCAAATTAATTTTGCTTATAAGTATGCCATCTAAATCTACATAAATATAATCATGAGGAATAAAGGTAACACCTCCAAATTTAACTGGTACATCAACCGCTCCTATATTTTGTTTAATACTTTTAACAGGAGAGGTGTTTAATGCTCTTATGCCAATATTCATAGTATTAATAAGATCACTATCGCGAATACAACCGTTTACTACAATGCCTTTCCAATTGTTTTGTATGGCTAATGCTGCTAATTGATCGCCTACTAAGGCGCAGCGTAATGAGGCGCCGCCATCAATAACGAGTACTTTGCCTTTTCCGTCGGATTCTAATTGCTTTCTAACTAGGGTATTGTCTTCAAATAACTTTAGTGTTGTTATTTTTCCTGAAAACGCCTTTTTAGCCCCAAACGAATTAAAAATAGGAGCAACACAACTCAGTTGTTCGTGGTGGGCATCCCAAAGATCTGCTGTTGTAAACATGGTTATAGGGTTTATTTAAATAGGTTGCTTTAAGTGGTAATAGTAAAAAGGCAACATGTAACACGTTGCCTTTTTTGAAATATTGAAATACCAATTATTTGTCTAGAACAAGCTCTCGTTTTGGCTCATTTATTTTAACTTCAAACTGGTTTGAAGTGTTATTTTCACCTCCAGCTTTTAAAGCTTTTTCTCCTGCAAAGAATGTCTTATGGTCATCCCCTAAGTCAGATCCTGCCATTCTTTGGTGTTTTACACAAGAAACACCTTTGCGAATTTCTTGTCTTTGCACCCCTTTTACGTAAGCTAACATACCTTCTTCACCAAAATAGCCTTCAGTTAAATCATTCATATGAAGGGCTGTTGTATGATACGTTGGTAAGGTTATTAAGTGATGAAAAATACCCGCTTCTCTTGCACCATCTATTTGGAAGGTTTTAATTTTTTCATCTGCACGATGGCACAATTCTGAATTGTCATATTCTACAGCCATTAAATTATTTCTATCGTAAGCGGTCATGTTTTCACCTTCTGCAAGCATTTCTTCATACGCTTGGTTACGGAAGTTTAAAGTCCAGTTAAACGATGGTGAGTTATTGTAAACAAGTTTAGCATTTGGTATCACTTCTTTAACTCTATTTACCATATGCGCAATTTGCTTCACATTTGGTGTTGGTGTTTCAATCCATAATAGGTCTGCACCATTTTGAAGACTAGTAACGCAATCTAAAACAACGCGATCTATATTAGAACCCTCTTTAAATTTATATAAACCATTTGCTAATCTTACAGGACGCACTAATTTACCATCTCGTTTAAGAAGTACATCGTCTTCTTGGGCATCAGTAATAGCTATTTCTTCGGCCTCTACAAACGCTAAGTACTGAGAAGCTAAATCTCCAGGTTCTTGACTCACTGGTAATTTTTGAGTTAATCCAGCACCTTCAGAATCTGTTCTGGCAACGATAATACCGTCATCTACTCCTAATTCTAAAAACGCATAACGAATGGCATTTAATTTAGCAATAAAATCTTCATGAGGTACGGTTACCTTTCCGTCTTGGTGACCACATTGCTTAGCATCAGAAACTTGGTTTTCTATCTGAATAGCGCAAGCGCCAGCTTCAATCATTTTTTTTGTTAATAAATAAGTGGCCTCTTCATTACCAAAACCAGCATCAATATCAGCAATAATTGGAACGATATGTGTTTCAAAGTTGTCAATTTGATCTTGTACATCTTCTCCTTTTTCAAGTCTTTTAAACAAATCATTTAACTCTATAGCATCTGCTTGACGTAGAAAATCATAGATTTCTGCGATAAGACTAGGAACCGCTGTTTTTTCGTGCATTGATTGGTCTGGTAATGGTCCAAATTCTGAACGTAATGCCGCTACCATCCAACCTGAAAGGTATAAATATCTTTTGCTAGTTGTTTTGTGGTGTTTTTTAACTGCAATCATTTTTTGCTGTGCCACAAAACCATGCCAGCAACCTAGTGATTGTGTATAGTTTGAAGCATCTGCATCGTATGCTGCCATATCTTCTCTCATGATACCAGCCGTATATCTAGCGATATCTAAACCTGTTTTAAAACGGTTTTGAGTAACCATTCTTGCTGCACTTTCTGGATTTATTGCGTTCCAAGTTTTTCCATACTTTGCTTTTAGGTTTCTTACGGTCTCTAATGCAGAGCTATAATTTGATTGTGATAAATTTTTCATAATTTTGGGCTACGTTATTTAGTATTAATAATTAGATCCTGTTGTTTGTTGTCGCAAGCGCAGGATTGTTTTTTTTATATGTATTGGTATGCTGGAAGGGTTAAAAACTCTTCGAATTTTTCTGAAATTACTAGGGTATTAAATAAATCTATGGCTAATTCGAACTTGCTGTTCTTCAGGTTGTTTTCGCCAAATTCTGAAATGATTTTTTCTACTTCGTCATCAAATAATTCCGTGTACAATTCATTGTTGAATGTTCTTCCATCCTCAAGGACGACTTCGTTTTTTAACCATTGCCATACTTGAGTTCTTGAAATTTCGGCAGTAGCGGCATCTTCCATTAAATTGTAAAGAGCTACAGCGCCATGACCTCTTAGCCAAGCTTCGGTATATAAAATACCAACATTAATGTTTTTTCTTATGCCGGCTTCTGTTACCGTACCTTTTGGTAGTTCTACTAAATCTTGTTCGGTTATGTTTATATCGTTACGTGTAACATGCATTTGGTTTGGTGTTGGCATGTATTTGTTAAATTCTGCCATGGCAACCTCTACTAAAGCTGGGTGTGCCACCCAAGTACCATCATGTCCGTTTTTTGCTTCACGTTCTTTATCTTTTCGCACTTTTTCTAGAGCGACTGCATTTGCAGCTTCGTCATTTTTAATAGGAATTTGCGCTGCCATTCCGCCAATGGCTAAAATGCCTCTTTTGTGGCAACGTTGTATCACCAATTTTGAATACGCATCCATAAAAGGAGTGGTCATGGTGACTTGATCACGGTTTGGCACTACAAAATTAGGATGATTTCTAAATTTTTTAATATAAGAGAAAATGTAATCCCAGCGCCCGCAATTTAATCCCACAATATGGTCTTTAAGTTCGTAGATGATTTCATCTAGCTGAAAACTTGCAGTAATTGTTTCTATTAAAACAGTCGCTTTAAAAGTGCCCTTAGGAACTTCTAAATAGTCTTGGGCAAAAGTAAAGACGTCATTCCACCAGCGCGCTTCTAAATAGTGTTCTAATTTTGGCAAGTAGAAATAAGGTGCTGTACCATTTTCCATCATTGTTTTTGTATTATGGAAGGCATATAAACCAAAATCAACTAGGCTACCAGAGCTTTCTTCATTATTAATAAGAAGATGTCTTTCGTTTAAATGTAAGCCTCTTGGTCTAACAAGTAATACGGCAGTTTCAGGATTTAGTTTGTATGATTTATTGCGTTTAGTATCTGTTAATGAGATGGTTTTAGTATTGGCATCTATTAAATTTTGTTGGCCTTCAATGGCATTTTTCCAGGTAGGAGAATTACTGTCTTCTAAGTCGGCCATAAAGGTTTTGGTGCCAGAATTAAGCGCGTTAATAATCATTTTCCTATCTACAGGTCCTGTTATTTCTACACGTCTGTCTTGCAAGTCATGTGGGATACTTCCAGCTTTCCAATCGCCCGCTCTAATGGCTTTAGTTTCTTTTGGGAATTCTGGAAATTTACCTTCATCAAACACCTTTTGTTGTTGTTCTCTTTTTTCTAACAAGGCTAAACGCGGGGCGTTAAATTTTTCATGAAGTGCTGTTAAAAAATTGAAGGCTTCATCTGTAAGTATTTCTGGATAGTAATTATTTACTTCTCTAGAAAACGTGATTTTAGGTAGTTTTAAAAGTGTGGTTCCCATATTGTTGTAATTTTATAGTACAATATTAAAACAAACTTTTTAATAAAACAAGCGAACGTTCGCTAAATATTGTTTTTCGCAAAACAAAATAGTTCGCCAGTAAGATTCATAAGTTGTTAAAGCTAAAAATTATACCTCATGTCTTTTAAGGTGAACGCTAAAGTATATGGGGGACTGTGAAGCGATTTCCCTGCATGGCTTTGGTGCTGTTTTTAGAATTTTGTTGGACTTATGGGTAGAAAAAAAATAGTTATAAAAATCTAACGCAGCGAAAATTTCAAGACATTATGGGAATGAGAAAAGGGTCGAGCACCACCTGGAGGATTCAATAGACCTTATTAAAAGGTGTGGCTTATATTAGGTCTCTAAAATGTTATTTGGTAAATGTATGCCTAACACAAGCAAATCTTTTCGGATTAAATTAAAGACGAAACGCAGCAATATGTTAGCGCTTTAAGTTGTTTATTTGTACTTAGAAATAATTTATGAGCGTTTTTACTTGTGTTCTTTTGGGATTTACTGTTGCCTTTCTTGGTAGTATTACACCAAGTTTTTTAAATTTAACCGTTGTTAAATTTAGTTTAAAAAGTGGCAGAAAAGCGGCTTTTTTTTTGATAGGAGGTTTTGCTACCGTGTTGTTTTTTCATGCCAATATTGGTGCTTATCTATCGAGTGTTTTGATGAAAAATTCAGAATACATTACACTCATTCAAAAAGTGGGAACAGGAATTCTTATTCTTTTGGCTATTCATTTTTTTAGATTGCATTTCACTTTGAAAATACAAAAAAAGAAAACCAAAATTGATAAGTCGAAAGCCTATTTACATGGTGTTGGTATGGCCTTACTCAACACATTTGCTATTCCATTTTATTTCACGTCTATTTCTTTGCTAATAGGCCTAGATTATTTTGAGTATTCTGTCCTAAATGGTTTTTATTTTTCAATAGGTTCTACCATGGGCTCATTTTCCTTATATGCCTTGTATGCCATAGGCGCTAGTAAAATTGAACACAAATTAACTTTTATAGCAACTAAAATGAATTTTATTTTGGGTTGTTTAACAGGTGTTGTTGGTTTGGGGAATCTTATTTATTTATTATAAGTTAAGCTAAAAAAAATAATTATTTTCTGAACTATGGTTGGAAACAATTAGCTAATTCTTCATATCCAGCTAATTTAGAATTTGTTAAATTAAAATTCGCCTAGGGAGGAATAGTAAATCACAAGTAAATAATTGTTCTCCATCCATTAGAACCCATTCCTGTTTTAATCGATGCATATAGATTGCGTAAATCCATTATTTCTTGAAACCTAAGGGTATTTATATGAGGAACTCTGGCTATTTTACGAGGTCTTTAGTCTCAATAGATTTATCTGTTTTATTCTCATTTTTGTTTATATGTAGTCCTGTGTAGAAATTACCAAACGATATTTTATGAATATTTGTCATCGCGTATTACATTATATTTTATTGAATCTCAGTGTATTTGTAAAATAAAAATTCATGAGAAATAATCGTAGGGGGTAATTGCGGCTTAAGCCTCTAATATTTCAGAAATCAGGATCTGATATTCTTGAATATTTCTTTCGTATTTTTTCTGTACTCTAATCCACAACAAAAGACCAATGGCTAAAAGTATGGCTCCAATTAAATACATGTACACACTGCTATTTTCTCTAGAGAATACGGCAATTAGAATGCTGAAACCCGCAATTATATTTGTAACTATTACTAATTTCCACAAAAAGTGTTGATTAAAAGAAATTTCTACATCGGTTTCATTTTCAATATCTGTTTGTGATAGTTTTCCATGTACAACAATGCTGTTTAAAAAGAACAAGTACCACGCATATAGAATACGTTTACGCATTTTAAAAGTTATGAAATTGTTTTTTTCGTGGTTCATATTAAATACAAACCCGTTAACAGGTCCAACGGCGGCTTCTAAACGTTTACTAATTACTTTAGGATTACTTTTTGATTTAAAATTCCATTTTTTCATGATAGTGTTTTCAATGTTTGGAAGGTACCAAGTTAGTTAAGGTACTAATTTAGGAAATATAAACCGAATATTGCACCTGAGAAAGACATGGGCAGTTTACTGGTGTAAGCAATTTTTGTAAGTAAACTAGAACCAGTAATACATGATATACTTCTTAAGTTGGCCTTTCGTTTTTACTATTTTAAGCGGTTATATCGTTTTTTAAGGTCACACTATCTTTCAGTTTTTGCATCTCTTTTTTGACGCTTTTCCTAATTATAATAAAAAGGATTATTCCAATAGTTACATACGAAACATCGAATAAAACTAAAGTTCAAAACGCTATGTATAAACTAAATTCAGGTGTAATCATATAAAATCCAACAGTATATAAACCAATAATTATAGGAGCAATAACGTGATGAATTGTTTTTCTAAATTGATGAAACGTAATAGCGTTTTCCGCTTTTGTTTAAACATTAGTTAAAATGGCTTGTTTTTTAACTCAGTTCTTTGTCCGGTGTTGTACTTGTTCTTCATGCGGTTCAATATGAATGAGTACATGTCCTAAATTTGGTATTTCTTTTCGTAAATAGTCTTTTAATTTATGGGCAATGTCGTGACCGGATTTTACTGTAATTTCACTATTGACAATGGCGTGTAAATCAACGTGGAATTTCATTCCGGATTTTCTAATAAAACATTTCTCTGTGTCTAGAACACCTGTAACTTCTGTTGATTTTTCTCTAATTTGAAGTATTAAGTCGTCATAAAGTTGTTCGTCCATAACTTCTCCTAATGCTGGCCGTAATATTAAATAACTGTTATATAAGATAAACGCAGAAGCAAATAGTGCTGCCCAATCATCAGCAGTTTCAAAACCTTTTCCAAATAATACTGCTATTGAAATTCCAATAAATGCCATTATCGAAGTTATAGCATCACTTCTATGATGCCAAGCATCTGCTTTTAGAGAAGAACTATTGGTTTGTTTACTTTTCTTGATTACGATTTGAAATGATATTTCTTTCCAAACGATTATGAGACCCAAAACAATCAAAGTCCATGATTTCGGAATTTTATGAGGGGTTTGAATGTTTTGGATACTTTCATATGCAATAATTGTAGCAGAAACAACAAGAAAAGCCACAACTCCGAATGTAATTAAGGGTTCAATTTTTCCGTGCCCATACGGGTGGTTTTCGTCGGCGGGTCGTTTGGCATATTTAAATCCTAATAAAACTAAAAATGAAGCAAAAATATCAGTTGTCGATTCAATGGCATCTGCAATTAAAGCATAAGAATTTCCAAAAAATCCGGCAAGTCCTTTTATCAAGGCTAAGGCAATATTTCCAATGATGCTGAAATAGGTTGTTTGTATTGCAGTTTTTTCGTTGTTCATTATTTTTGTTGGGGGCTTGTCCTTAAATAGGGCTAAAGGTTAAACCGCTAATTTAGTAAATAGAAACCGAATAGACGCGAGCGAAACGAACTGGCGAAGCAACATTCGTTTGGGTTTTCGTAAGTAGGCTAGTACTAGCCATATATTTTATATGGTGTTAGCAACTTTTTTTTCCATTAATTAATTCAGAGCGATTTTAGCATTTTTTATGTCCGAAATCCATTCTTCTGTGTACTCATTTTTTGTTAAGTTGGAAATTCCATTTACGTAATAGTTCCGCAATTCAGTCACAGTCATTTCCCTTTGAGTTGGTTCAAATTTAATTTTACACTTATTAATTCTCGATAAAATTTTAACCAATTCCGCCATTTTTCTATCGGTTTTTCAAGTCCACTTGCTTTAAAGACGTTTCCATTGTAATTACAAAACATTTTATTCCGATAATACGTGTTACAGATTGATTTTTTGTCTGTGTATATCAGATTACTGAATAAAATGTAATCAAGAATATCGTTATCATTCCATTTTTCAGTCGATATATTTATTATTGGGAACGTCATTTCTCAAGTTCTAAGTAACGTTTTATAATGTTCTGAAAATCATAGTTTAAAATTCTTGTTTTTAGCGCTTTTTTTGTCTTTTCTTGGCAAACTAAACGTAACCATAGCATAATTCTTTTCTCCCGAAAAAGGAAGAATTGTGGCTAATGTAAAGTTGATATGGAATCGTTTTAATATTTTATATCAACAGTTACCGAAGTTTGATAATTTTTTCAAAAATCAATGGGTAGTATTACTAATGTTTTATTCAGGTAGTTCTACCTAGTTTATAACATAAAAATCTATGTATCTTGTTGTTATCATCAGATGTGTAGTAAGATTACGTCACTATCTGTATCATTCATGTTCAATTAAACCAATTATAGATATGGCTTCACCACTTAAAGACAACACCTTTCTTTTGCTTTTACAGCTTAAAAAGAAAGACATAAACAACCAACGCTTAGTGCTTTTAAAGCAATTTTTAAAACAAAAAGGCAACGCAGCAATTACCATTATAAGTGATGCTGTATTTCCGTTAGGTCAAGAGTATTGTGCACTTGTTATTCTTAAAACAGATGCAACAACAGCTTTAGAGTCTTATGTTAAAGATTATAAAAACCATTTTAAAATACAAATTCGTCCAGTAAGTGATATAGCTGTAAATACAACAGTAAACGCATTTAACTACTGTATTTGTATTGGTCATGATCCTTTGCAAACAGCATTTAGCCAATTGGCTAAAGTATCTGCAGATGCTATAAAAGAACATGCAAAAGTAGATTTTGAAGCACATGATGAATTTTCAAGTTTATACCTATTACAGGCAACATGTGCTAAGGCTGCGATGAGTTTTGGTAAGCAAAATACTACTAATAAAAATCTGTGTTTAATGGATGCCATGCCTATGCAGACGTTTCTTGAGATGAAGTTGGATACTTCTAATACAACAGCGCCTAATGATTCGTTATGTAAAGCAGCAACGAGTCCAAAAATGAAGACCGCTATGTCTGTATTAAATAAAGATGCTAAAGATGCTTATTATTCGGACTCTTATTTTAATCTAAAAAATACGGTAAAACCTCAAGAATCGTTTACTTCGTCTAATAAATTAACGTATGTATTTCAAAAAAGTACTGGTGTTTTTCGTTTTAAAAATACAAATTATGAGAGGCACTATGCTGTAAATTCTAGTTTTCCAAAGCCTAGTGTAGCCATACCACAAATTACAGATGGTTCAGTATCTATTAATCTTTCAAAAAGTAATGAATTTACAGTGGAAACACCATTAGCAAAATGGTTAAATGATTTATTGTTTACTAACACCTATGATTTAGATTGGCCAGAAGATCATTATGTAGGAGAAGAAGCCAGTGCTTATGCTTATATCCTTTCTCAGATTTCTGGAGGCAAAGTACCAAAAGATAATACGGTACATCCTTCTACAATACATAACATTAGTATGCCTTCTGGAGACCAACCGTTTTCAGAAAAAATATTCTTAAAAGTAAAAACACATTTAGGAACTGTCTGTTCTAGCTTTGGGTATTTAAATGATTGGTATGCAGACGATGGTCATTTTGATGTGTTGATAAGGGAAATTGCATTGGTTTCGTCACTTAATTTAGAAGCAGCTAGTAGTGAAATGTCTATTGATACAGGTAGAAGTGTAGAAACGACCTTAGGTCTTATTTTTTCTATTATAAATTCGTTAATTGGTGCAATTCCAGATATTGGACCTCCAATTGCTGCAGCTATAAATTCGGGTTGGAATGTTGCAAAATATAAGGGAAAATTAGGTGATCCAAATGAACCAATAAAATCTACTGTCTCAGAAATGGCGAATAAGCTATCGGACAGTTTGGTTGGTCTAATAGATTCTTCGGCTATGATGTATAAAAATATAGCTAGTAATTGGGGCAAGTTAAACACATTTGCAGAGGACGCTATAGCACGACATTATTTACCAGAACATGCTTTTGGAACTGAATTTTTTGCTACGAAGAAAACTGCTTTACCATCAGAATTTATTGTTGCAGGCGCAAATGCGTGGTCCATAATATTTTATCAAGCACTTTTTGCTGCTAAACATACAGTAGATTGTGGTATGGATTATACGTATAATGGTCCAATTTGTAAATTGGATGCTTTAGCAGGAACGTTTATGTATACACTACCTGCACGATGGTACGATGTATCTCAAAATATTATGACCGGACATATTGTATTAGCATGTACAACAGATGCACCAAAAAGTGTATTACAAAAACTTTTTGGTCCTGATGGCTTAGGTGTAGATCCAATTGCTTTTTTTATTGGATTTAATGGATGGCCACAAGTAGAGCCACATTTATTTATAGACTTTGCATTAATAGATGTTTAATTAAAATAAGATCTGTGCAGTTTAAGTTAATGGCGTTTTAAAGGGTGGTATGCTCCCAAAAAAAGTGGAGCTCTGTATTTTCGTTGTTCATTATTTATGTAGGGGGCTTGTCCTTAAATAGGGCTACAGGTTAAAGCGCTAATTTAGTAAATAGAAACCGAATAGCCCCGAGCGAAGCGAACTGGCGGAGCAAAATTCGTATGGGGTTATGGTGTGGCTGAAGCGAATTGTAAATGTATATGGCTTTTAGCGTTGGCTTATTTCAGGTATATTTCATCTTTCACATAACTTGCGTTTAGCCAAAAACAATGTTTAGTATATTCAGCTAGTCTAGTCAATTTATCCGCAACAGGTAATTCATAAGTGTCTTCTGCATTTCTTGCGTGTGGTCTAACGTGACTGATTCTATTTTCAGTTTTCTTTGGAAAAAATGTTTTTCGTATTCCTTTGTTGGTTACTTCTTTTACGATTTCTCCTTTTGAAACAGTTTTAACCATTTCTTCCCAAACATTTTTTGCCTCAAGAATATCAGAATAAGGCATATTCCAAAACTTTACTTTTCGCAAAATCAAATTCTCTCCCTCAAATTGATAAAACACAAAGAAAAATTTACTTTCTAAAATATTTTTAAAATCTGAATCTTCCCAGTCCGTTTCAACAAGTTCTTGATATTCAAATGTCGGAAATGAAATATCTTCTTTTGGTAAATTATTTTCTTTAAGCCTAATGGTTTTTACTCGAATATCTGCTTTTTCAAATTCCTCTATTTTTTGACCGAGTTTAAGTCCTAAAATTGCATTTGTTAGGTTAGCAAAATAGCTTTTTGCATTTTTATTTAAGTCTAAACCTAATTCTTGTTCAATTTGATTTGCGGATTTTCCATAAAATGGGTGGAACTTTAATATTACTATTTCTTCTAATGATTGAACTTTATCTAAAATTTCTGGTCGTTCAATTATTTTTCCATAAATCGCAGTTTCTTCTTGAGCAATATTTGCAATTATGTGATTTACATAACCTTGTTTTAAAGAATAAGCTCTTTGTTTTGCTTGTTCTTCGTTAAAAGGTTGGTTTCTAAATGATTTTAGAGCAGTAGAACCTTTTGTACAAGCTCCAAGATAAAATGTATCTCCTTCTGATAATTCGTGAGCTTTTCCATCTTTTATTTTCTGATTGATAAATTGCCAATCTTGTTTTATAATTTTTAAATCTTCATTTGGGTATTTCCAACCGTTAACTAATTTAATGACGTAATCAAGTAAATCTAAATCTCTGTCGTGTAAATAGAAAACTAAAAGCAAATGAGCATTTTTCTTCCAAAATGAACTCGTTTCAAAATCTTCTTTATGAACTTCTAAATAATTTATAATGTTTAAAACAAGTCTTTCTTTAGAACGGAATTCTCCGTTTTTCAAAGTTTTCAATGGACTTGTCTTAAGTTCCATTCCAACTTCTTTAAAATCGGGTTCAGCATCTGAATTTGGTTCGTATCCAAAATAAAATTTTTCTAATATCTGACCAAAGTTCCCTTTTCCTTTATATCCGTGTTTCTCAATTTCTACTCCACAAGCTTGTCTTAAAGTTTGGTCTTTTAGTAATTTAGCAAAATCTATAATTGAATCTGCTGAATTTACATTATACATACTTAAATTGATTTATCTGTTTATAAAGTTCTTCTCCAATTTTTTCAATTACTCCAACAACTAAAGCATTTCCCATAAAAAATGCACGTTTTGTATCTGTAATTCCTTCAAGTTTTGTGTGATTATCTGGAAACATATTTAATCTTTCCAATTCTATTGGTGTTAATCTTCGCAAACCTCGATCAGAAACAATTACGTGTTTAAATCTTGAAGCTGATTTTCCACCTTCTCCAGTTATAATAGTTCTTGACGCATTATCTAAAGCGTCTGGATAAATCATTCCGCCTTCTGAATATTTGTAAACAAAACCATCTGGTGATTTACGCTCTATGGTTTTAGCACCTTTTAGATATTCCCACTTATCTTTATCTTTTTCATCTATGAAAAATTCAGAAGTTACTTCTCCATTTTGTAAAACATCTCCTAAAACAGTTTTTTCTCCGTCATAATTTGGGACTGTTTTAGTTGTATAAACTTTACCTTTTATAAGTAAACCAGTATTTTGAAAAGGTGATAATTTTCCGTTTTTATTGAAATCGTTAGTTATTTCTACTAAATCTCCTGTTAATTCAACTTCTTGAATTGAATCTGTTTTAACTACAGGAAAAGCATTTGCAATAGTTCCTTCTTCTGTTAGCCAATTTATTTTTTTAGCTTTTTGAAGTCTTTTGTAAACGTCTGTGGATTTATGATAGCCAATAAAGAAAACACGTCTTCTTCTTTGTGGCATTCCATATTCCGCTGCATTTATTACACGCCACTCTACTGCGTAACCTAAATCATTTAAACTTTGTAGCATAACTGCAAAATCGCGACCTCTTTGTTTTGCTGGCGATTTTAAAAGTCTATCAACATTTTCTAAAAACAAGTATTTCGGTTTGTTTTTTTTGTTTTCTAAAATTTGGTGAATTGACCACCAAAGAACACCTTTTTTACCTTTTAAACCTTTTGAGTTATGCAATGTGGTTGCCACAGAATAATCTTGACAAGGAAATCCACCAACCAATAAATCGTGATCAGGAATTTCTTCTACGTTTCTCGTTACAACTTCATTAATATCTTCGTTTGAGTGATTTTCTTTTCCGAACCTCTCTTCATAAACTTTGGAAGCGTGCTGCAATTTGGTTGACGGTTCCCATTGGTTGCTCCAAACCACTTCGTAATTGCTTTTTTCAAGTCCAAGACGAAATCCTCCAACTCCTGCAAATAATTCAGCAACTTTCATTTTCTTATTTTCCATTTTCTTGAGCTTTATAATAGTTGATTTTTTCTTCTGCTACTTTCAGAATCTCGGAAGTAGATTCTGTGTATTTTAATTCTTCCGCAATTTTTTCAGAGTACCAATTTATTATCAGTTCACTTTCGGGAAGTCCGTAAAACTTTGCAAGTCTTACGATTTGTTCCATTGTCGGTTTTCTTTCGTTTTTCTCGAATTTACTAATCAGAGATTGGTCAATATCTACTTCAGCCGCAACTTTTCGCAGTATCAATTCTTTTTCCTCTCTGGCACATTTTAAAGTGTCGCCTAATGTTTTCATTGGTCAAAATTGTTTTAGACAAATATTGTCCAAATTTATAAAAACATTTTGAATTTCCAAGATTTAATTCGGATTATTTTTCGGATTGTGTGGTGGGAAAAGGCAAGCTCTTTTTGTTTTTTAAGGCACGAGAAAAATACAATGTGCTTGACTGTGCGTTGGACTTTTCAGCTTGCACCTAACAGCAGTATAATGAACATTAGGTTCATTATCTCTTTTATATATACAAATCTAAGGTATTTATAATAAAAAGATTACGGTTTTTTAGTACGATAGCCGTTTTATGAGATTTAAAAACGACAAGAATGTACTGGTTTTCTCTAGGATTCAATTGTTATAACTTTACAATGGGGAAGTGAGTCGTAGCAATAAACTTACAGATTTAATTTTAGCCTGAATGCCATTAAAAAAAATCATATTAAATTAATTTTTAATTGAAAAAAATGTATTTCATTTGCCTTTAAAATTTTATGCTTATTTTTATAACATATTATAATAGTTGGACAATTTGAAACCCGTTTCTGTGTTCGGGCTTTTGAACGCTAAGAAGTCATATTCAAAAGCTGCTTATCGTTTAAGTGACCGAATTTTAAAATTAACTTCTGCTTTTGCATCTATTGTTGCGAGTCAGCATCACTATGGGTTTGTAGCTACGACAGAAAATCAAATTCAAGTTTGATTTTCCACTATTATTGTTTATACTGGAGCGCTTTTAGCTTCTAAATCTCACTCATACTACTATTAAACATAATAAATGAATACAAAATACATAGATTTAATTAGTCAAACATTCGATTTCCCTCAAGAAGAATTTAAAGTCGATAATAACAAATTAAGTTTTCACGACATTGATTTAATGGGCTTAGTCGAAGAATATGGCGGTCCTTTGAAATTCACCTATCTCCCTCAAATTTCTAATAACATCAACCGTGCAAAACAATGGTTTGCTGATGCTATAGAAAAAAACAATTATAAAGGGAAATACAATTACTGCTACTGTACCAAAAGCTCACATTTTAAACATGTGTTAAATGAAGCATTAAAAAATGACATTCATATCGAGACCTCTTCGGCTTTTGATATTGATATTGTAGAAAATCTAAAAGCAGAAGGCAAAATTACAAACGATACTTATGTGATAAGTAACGGTTTTAAGCGTGCGCAATATGTCACCAATATTGCCAGATTAATAAATGAAGGCCATAAAAACTGTATCCCTATAATAGACAATTACGAAGAAATCGATTTGCTTTCAGAGGAGGTAAAGGGTAAGTTTAATATTGGGATTCGTATCGCTTCAGAAGAAGAACCAAAATTCGAGTTTTATACCTCGCGCTTAGGTATTGGTTATAAAAATATTGTTCCTTTTTACAATAAACTAGTGAAAGGTAATAAGAAAGTAAAACTTAAAATGTTACACTTTTTTATTAATACAGGAATTCGTGATAATGCCTATTACTGGAATGAGTTGCACAAATGTTTAAAGGTTTATACGAGTTTAAAGAAAATATGTCCTAGCTTAGATAGCTTAAACATTGGTGGCGGATTTCCAATTAAAAATTCATTAGCCTTTGACTTTGATTATGAATACATGATTGATGAAATTGTACATCAAATTAAAACAACCTGTGAGGCAGAAGATGTTGCAGTGCCAAACATTTTTACAGAGTTTGGTAGCTTTACTGTTGGCGAAAGTGGTGGTGCCATTTATGAAGTGCTTTACCAAAAACAACAAAACGATCGTGAAAAGTGGAATATGATTAACTCGTCGTTTATTACCACATTACCAGATACCTGGGCAATTAATAAGCGTTTTATCATGTTGCCAATAAACCGTTGGAACGACTCTTATGAACGCGTTTTACTGGGTGGTTTAACTTGCGATAGTGATGATTATTACAATAGTGAGCAACATATGAATGCCATTTATTTACCAAAATACAACAGAGACAAACCTTTATATATTGGCTTTTTTAATACAGGAGCGTACCAAGAAACCATAGGAGGGTTTGGTGGTTTACAACACTGTTTAATACCGTCGCCAAAGCATATTTTAATTGATAGAGATGAAGACGGCAACTTGACAACAAAATTATTTAGTGAACAACAAAAAAGTGAAGACTTACTTAAAATTTTAGGCTATGCAAACTAAAACTTATGCTGGAATTCCAGACGAATTCTCGAAATTAGAAACATCAAAAATTGTATTAATTCCTGTGCCTTACGATGGTACAAGTACCTTTCAAAAAGGGGCAGATAAAGGGCCTGAGGCTTTTTTACATGCCTCAGAAAACATGGAGTTATACGATATTGAAACAGAAACGGAAGTCTACAAACAAGGCATCTTTTTAGCTGATGCTGTTACCGAAGCAAGTTCGCCAGAAGCCATGGTGGATGCCGTACACCAAGCGACAAAACGTTATATTAAAAAGAACAAGTTTGTAACTATTTTTGGTGGTGAACACTCCATTTCTATTGGAACTATTCGTGCCTTTAGAGATTATTACACCAGCTTAACCGTACTGCAATTAGATGCGCATGCCGATTTAAGAAAAGAGTATCAGGGGTCAAAATGCAATCATGCCTGTGCTGTTTATGAAGCGAGCCAGACAACGAATTTAATTCAAGTGGGTATTCGTTCTATGGATGTGATAGAAACCACAGTCATGGATAAAGAGAAAACGTATTTTGCACATGAGATGGCACTAGATGATACTTGGATGGATTCTGCTATTGACCAGATGACAAATAATGTATTTATTACCATAGACTTAGATGCTTTCGATCATTCAATTATGCCAAGTACCGGTACTCCAGAACCAGGGGGCTTGCTTTGGTATGAAACATTAGAGTTTCTAAAACAAGTGTTTGAAGAGAAAAATGTGGTAGGTTTTGATATCGTAGAATTATGTCCTAATCCAAAGGAAAAGTCTTCAGATTTTCTTGCCGCTAAGTTGTATTATAAAATGCTAAGTTATAAATTTAAAAATGCGGCTGCGGCCGATGATTTTGACAACATGTATGAGTCATCAAAATCTAAAAACAATAATTCTAAATTTAAAGAAGAAGAAGATGAGTACTAAAGGACCAATTTCTCAATTTATAGAAAAACATTACTTGCATTTTAATGCAGCCGCTTTAGTAGATGCAGCAAAAGGGTATGAAGCACAATTAGCTTCTGGAGCTAAAATGTTAGTGTCTTTAGCAGGGGCAATGAGTACGGCAGAATTAGGCAAGAGTTTTGCTGAAATGATTCGCCAGGATAAAGTGCAAATCATTTCATGTACTGGTGCCAATTTAGAAGAGGATATTATGAATTTGGTAGCACATTCACATTATAAACGGGTGCCAAATTATCGCGATTTAACGCCTAAAGATGAGTGGGAGTTACTTGAAAAAGGGTTAAACCGTGTAACAGATACCTGCATTCCTGAAGAAGAGGCGTTTAGACGCTTACAAGAGCATATTGTTAAATTATGGAAAGATGCTGAAGCAAATGGCGAACGCTATTTACCACATGAGTACATGTACAAAATGTTATTGTCTGGTGTTTTAGAACAGTACTATGAAATCGATTTAAAAGATTCATGGATGTATGCTGCTGCTGAAAAGAATTTACCAATTGTTTGCCCAGGTTGGGAAGACAGCACGATGGGAAATATTTTTGCCAGCTATGTTCTTAAAGGCGAACTAAAAGCAACGACCATGAAATCTGGGATTGAATACATGACCTTTTTAGCAGACTGGTATACCAATAACGCCTCTAAAGGTATTGGTTTCTTCCAAATTGGTGGTGGTATTGCTGGTGATTTTCCAATTTGCGTAGTGCCTATGTTATATCAGGATATGGAGCGAACAGACACGCCTTTTTGGAGCTATTTCTGCCAGATAAGTGATTCTACAACCAGTTATGGTTCTTATTCGGGGGCAGTGCCTAATGAAAAAATCACTTGGGGAAAACTAGATATTGATACACCTAAATTTATTATTGAAAGTGATGCTACTATTGTGGCACCATTAATTTTCGCCTATTTATTAGGCTTATAAAACGAAGTTATGGAAAGGAAAAAGGACAATTTAAAACGAGTGATAGTTGACTTCAAAAAGTTAACACCAGAAATTTTAGCCATGTTGGTAGAAAAATTTCCTGATGGTTATGATGACCGTCATATTATTTCTTTTAAAAATGCTAAAAACGAACTTATTGAAGCTGTAGAAATTATTACAGAGGATACAAAGTATCTTGTTAAAGTGAGTACGAAATTAGAAATGACGATGGAAAATTATGATGAAGATGATTATGAAGCATTTGAAGATGATGATCCAGAAGCAATTCAAGATCCAATGCTAGAAGAAAGTGAAAGTGAAGAAGACGATTTCTAATGTATAACGTTGTAGCTTATCAAGTTGCAGGCACTATTAACCTAAAAGAAAGTAAAAAGCAATTGCCTTGGCAATTGCTTTTTCAGGATAGTGACGAATTGTATTACCAGATTTCAGAGCATGCCTTTCTGTACTTGTTTCAATATGGAATGGTGAGTTTCTTTAATTTAAAAACGGAAGAAATAAATACCCTGTTAGCGCAAATAAAACCGTTTTGCAGTGACTATTTTACTGAAAATTTTTCAGAAAACGTAGATATTAAAATTGAACCCAATAAATTAAATGTTCAATTTAATCTTATTGTTTTACCAGAATTAGACCAAGAGATGATTCGATTGGTCATGCTGAACGCCTCACAGTCTGTGGCATTAGATCGGTATTCAGAAATTACAGAAAACCTAATCATCGAAACGAACAGACACACCTTATTTCTTGAAAAATATGGTCGAATTAATATTTCAGGGAACAAGTTAAAGCGTTTTATTGGTAAAATTTTAAATATTAAAAACAAGATTTCAGAGAATCTTTATATCTTCGACTCACCAGATATTACCTGGGAGAATGAAATTTTAAATAAACTAAACATTGAACTTAAAAATGTATTTGATTTAAAAGACCGTTACCGCATTATTCATGATCGAATAGACATCATAAAGGAAAATTTAGAGCTCTTTAAGGATATTATGGATCATAAGGAAAGCAGTAGATTAGAGTGGATTATTATAATTTTAATTATTATTGAGGTTTTCGACATGTTAATGCTTAAATTGTTTTAGTCTAAAGACCATGTTAAAGCGTATATAGTTTTATAAGAGATAACCAGTAACTTTAGGAATAAAGGGACTAAAAGCCTTCGGACTTATGGTTAAAAACGTTTCCGGAAAATAAGTAGCACTAATTAAATAAATAACATTATGAAAGCAATATTAAAAATAGGAGTGTTTGTCTTTGTTTTATCTTTTTTTGGCTTATCCAGTTTTACTACACCAAAGGATGGCGTAATGAATACTAAAAATCAAGAAGAAAAGACAATCACTGGCGTCTATGACGGTCATGAAGATTATGGGTACAATTTTATTTATAAACTTAGCGATGGTAAAGAACGGACGATGACTTTTCAAATAGCAGAAGCAGACGTACTTAAGGCTCACGATTTGGAATCTGAGGATTTAATTGGTGGGCATTTTAACGTAACCTATACCATAACTACAGAAACCATTATGGATGAGAATGATTTTGAAGAAGAAGTAGAAACTAAAACCATCACAAAATTAGTGGCGGTTTTTTAATTAATTTTATCAAAAGCTTTTAAAAGGTCATTTTTACCACGGTAAATTTGACCTTTTTTATGAGCTTTTTTTAATACCCAGAATCACAGATAACGATATATGTAATCAGGGTGACATGTCTGAGAGCATAGTGTCTTAAAGATGGTAAAATAATTATGCTAAGTATGTTATAGACTATCTCATACGCTGTTTTTTTATCCAATAACAAGGGCAGGTAATAAAGTTTGCTATGTTAAATACGTCATAATTGTATACTTGTTAAGAGAATAGTTCATAGCACTGTTGTAAATTTAGTATATCACATTAAAGTTATTAATTATGGGTAATATAATCACTTACGAAGTCGGAGCAGAAGCATTACAAAATGCGCTTAGAGCTATTTATGATTCGGGCGCTGCCTATGAGCAGTTATTAGAAAAATCAACAGATGAGGTTACAAAACACTACCTGATTAAAAAAATTAATATAATCAACGAGTTTTCATTAACCGTTGTTAGCCTCCTAAAAGAAATGAAGATTCAACCCTTGGAACAAGGCACGGTTTCTGGAGGTATTTCCAGATTATGGTTCGATTTAAAAGCAATGGTTGTGGTGCATAATCCAATAAGTATTATTGAACAAGCAAAACATATTGAAAAGGAGTTTTGCGACACCTATCTCGCGCAAGTGAGCTCTGGAATTCATTCGGAAAAAGTATATGAAGTATTGTTAAATCAACTTTCTGAGATGCAAGGTTTCAAATATCCAGAGGTATTAATAAACCCTCTAGATATTAAACAAACGGTTCGTTTTTAAATGCTGTAGTTTCAATTTTTTTAAAACTTCTTTTAAAAAAAATAGGCACTCTAAAAATGAACTAAGGGCTATCATTAAACCATAAACTTAAAACTCGAATATACGAATGGTCTGTATAAGACTCAGTACGGGTAATAAAGACCGTCTTAAAGAAACAGGCACAATAGTATTGAGTGTTAGACTTTGATACAAATTACAAATCTGAGCTTTCCAATCTTTTTTGTTTTATAAAAAGCTCCCAAATTAAAAACCCATAAACGACTACATACTCCAAAGCAATAATCCAGAGATTCTCGGTATTATCTGTATTTGCATAAGCGAGGTAGCTTATTATAATTATGAAACTCCAAACCAATGGAAATTTATAGTTGGTAAAGACACTTAAAAATAATAAAGTAGCCAAATACCATGGGTGTACGGTCGTGCTTGCAAACAGGTAAAAGGTGAATGCGAAAAGCATAGCAACAAGAAGCTGTTTTGTTGTTCTGTTTTTCTTGAAAAAAGACAAGTATAACACGAATAGCAGAACGAGAACAGGGAGTAGGCTTCCAATAACACCAATCTCATTCCAGCCTCTAAACAAATAACCAATCTCACGAAAGATATAGTACATGCTGGCATTAAATTCAAAATCACTAAACCATAGGCCAACGGTTTTAAAATAGAGTTCTATAAATTGTATGGATAAAAAGGGTGCGAATAGGAGTAGTGTTGTAAGCCCAACGATTACATAGAAAACTAACAGTGTTCTTATCCTTTTCCAAAAGGCAATGTGAGTCCCTTTATGTGACCTAGCAATCTCAGCCTGTTTAACAGATTGTTGTGCAGTACGCGCAAAGACAGTACGCTTTAAAAACCACCCAAAAAACAGTGGTAAAAATAGTAGCGGAATTAACTTTGTAGCAATGGAGAGTGCAAAAATCACTGCGGCAAACTTCCATTGTCCAGCATGCAATAAATACAAACTCCAGACTAGGAAGAATACCATAACCCCTTCAAAATGGAGGTTTCCTGTAAGCTCTATAATTATAAACGGATTTAAGATGTAAAAAAAGAGGTTGTGAACTGGCAGCTTCAGCTTTTTCAGTAGTTTTTTACCAAAGTATAGGGTACCAAAATCTGCGGCAATAATTAGCAGCCGTAAGACGAATACTGAGCCAAGAATACTTTTGCCTGCAAAAAAGCCCGCAATTACAAAGCATAATTGATTTACTGGCGGATAGTTAGTAAAGTGACTGGCATTAAGTTCTCCCATGCCAAGGTACAATTCCTGTGTTTGGGCCACGGGGAACGCTCCCTTTAAAATAAACGATTCTGGGGTATACAAATAAGGGTTGAAGCCTTCCAAAAGCATACGCCCATCCCAAATAAAGCGGTAAAAATCTTGTGAGAGATTGGGAATAGAAAAAATAAAAACCGCTCTGAATATAAAGGCAATGGCTGTTAAAAAACGCGTATTGTACTTTTCTAATTGTATGAGTTTATAAAATATAAAAAATAAAGCAACATAAAGCGACATGAGCTTTATGTAGTCTGTTCGCATTAAATCGTATGCAAAAGTAACGTAAAGCAGCACACTAATAACAGTGAGTAGAAGCGGTAGCTTGTTTGTTCTTAGTAAGGAAAAATGGCGCACGGTTTATTTTGTTTAAGATCGCACGGGTTTTCAAAACGGGTGAGGTCCTTTATCGTATCGTGTAAAAATAAGGATAATTTAAAGATTAAAACATTGGCTGGACCGCGTTAGCGATTGAGCGGTCTGTTTGAGCTCCTCGCAGAGAGCGAGTAGTGAAAGCGCGACTTTTTGTTTGCTTGCAAGGTTTTGGCAAACCTAGTAGGCAAACAAAAAGAAACGCCCCACTTATAGCGGTTTAAGTTTTAAAAAAATTAAAATTTATACTTTCGAAGTTAAGGATTTGAAGAATACATAACCAAAACCTAAAAACAACATGAGGTGAAATGGAAACAGTCCGAAATCGCCACCTTGATCACCAACCACAAAAGCACTGTACATTCCAAAAGCGAAATAAAGCATTAATAAACCTTCAAAAATCACGTTGATTGAGATGTTATTCTTTAAATACTTATTGCCTTTCCAGCTGTCTTTTAAGGTGCTGATATTGAATTTTGGTGTGCGTACAAATTCACTACGTTTTCCTACGTGACCTTCTAATACCGCTATAGAATTGTGTAATGAAAAGCCCATGGCTATTGAGAAAAAAGTAAAAAAGAGTACGATGTACTGCGCGAAATTTTTGAGGCCGCTACCATAGGTGCGTTTGTACATAAACCAATAACAGATAAAGAAGATAATGGTGCTAATGACAAAGAAACTCATGATATAGAAATAGGGTTTCAAATGCGCATATTCGTTTTTAATATATAACATTGGGATGCTTAACACACCAACGATTAACACATTCAAAAACATCGTGCTGTTTAATAAATGCATGATACCATGTAGTTTTGTCTTTTTGGAGATGTTCTTGCTTTTAAGAACTTTCCACATCATTTTTCTAAAGTTTTCTGCACCTCCTTTATTCCAGCGAAATTGCTGAGAACGTGCTGCACTAATAACGACAGGTAATTCGGCAGGCGTTTCTACATCTTCAAGATACTTGAATTTCCAGTTTTTTAATTGTGCACGGTAGCTAAGATCCAAATCTTCAGTTAATGTGTCGCCTTCCCAATTGCCAGCGTCTAAGATGCATTGCTTACGCCAAATGCCTGCTGTACCGTTAAAATTGATAAAATGACCTTTACTATTTCTTCCCACTTGCTCTAAAGTAAAATGCGCATCGAGTGCGAAGGCCTGAATTTTTGTTAATGTTGAATAATCACGATTGATATGTCCCCAACGGGTTTGTACCACGCCAACATTACGATTTACAAAATGCGGAATCGTGCGCTTTAACCAATCTTCTTTGGGTAGGAAATCGGCATCAAAAATGGCGATAAACTCACCTTTGGCAATTTTTAAACCTTCTTTTAATGCTCCGGCTTTAAAACCTTCACGATTTGATCTGCAAATGTGTACAATGTCTAAACCTTGCGTCTTTAAACCTTCTATTTGATCGAAAGTCGTTTTCACTGTTTCGTCTGTAGAATCATCTAAAACCTGTATTTCTAGCTTGTTTTTTGGATAATCAATGCGTGCAATATTTTCTAAAAGCCGCTCCATAACATACAACTCATTAAATACGGGAAGTTGAATGGTAACGTAAGGCACTTCATCAGGATTATTAAAATCCATAAAGGGTGTTTTTTTATTTTTCTTTTGCGCACCGAGATAATTAAATAGTAAGTTAAGCTGCGCCAACGAATACATAAATATGAGTATTAATGCTATCGTGTAAATTACTATAATGCTAATTTCTATAATCACTTTTTAAAACTGTATTTAAAGATCCAACCTAATATCTTAAAGCCTGCAAATATAGTTCCTTTTATTGTGCCAGACACCTTACTTACGCCAATTCTTTGTTTATATTTTACGGGTACTTCTATATATGATAGTTTCTGTTTCAAAGCTTTAAGCTGCATTTCTACAGTCCAGCCGTAGGTTTTGTCTTCCATATTTAAGCCTAATAGCTTATCGTATTTAATAGCTCTAAAAGGGCCTAAGTCTGTGAATTCAGCACTAAAGAGCAATTTCATTAGAAACGTAGCCAGCCAATTACCAAAGACTTGTTGTGGGGTCATCGAACCACTTTCGCGCAGTCTTTTTACTCTGGCGCCAATTACAAAATCGATGTTTTTATTTATAATCGGCGCTATTAATTTTGTTAATTCTTCAGGGTAATCGCTATAATCGCCATCTAAAAAAACAATAATATCAGGTTTTTGAGAGTGTTTAGAGAGGTAATCCATACCTTTTAAACAGGCATAGCCGTAGCCTTTGCGATTTTCTGTAAGTACCGTTGCTCCAGCATTTTTAGCATGTTCTACCGTGTTGTCTGTAGAATTGTTATTGACTACAATAATTTCATCAACGATTTCTGGAATGTCATGAATAACAAGCGCAATAGAATCTTGCTCATTGTAGGCAGGGATGATGACTTTTATTTTGGTCATTTAGGGGCGCTCAATTTATTTTCTTTTTTGAATGGCGCTAAAGCTGTCCATCTTTTATTTTTTTTCTTCGGAATACGTAGTAAAAGAAATTAATGTCTCATTGTCATAGGATAAATAATAAGCGTTTTTGATTTCTTTTTTGGGGTACGCCTGACTCATTTGTTACACGGTATCATAAAATAATTACCGATGACTTGTTTTACCGTTGACAAAACAACCGTCTTTTTCCGCTGTTCAATGCTGGTTATAACGTCGTAGTAATCCGTAGGTTTATTTATTGCAAATGTACTTTCTTTTTCGAGTTTTCCAATATGAAAATAAAATTTCAGACAATCAGCTGCTTTACCATAAAGATGGCTTTCCTTTTTTTGTCGTGCTCAGACTTAACTTTGTTTAATTTTAGTAGAACTGGACACTAATACGGCGACTGAATGCTACTTTTTATTTAATAAATCCATGAGATCTACATCGTTTCCTAATAACACTTCTTTCGCATTAATTCTCCCATCCATACTATCGTTTTCTAATTTTAAAACACCGCGCGGACAAACCGCAGCGCAAATGCCGCAACCCACACAACTTGAGCGCACAATGTTTTCACCTTTTTGAGCATACGCCCGTACATCGATTCCCATTTCGCAATACGTTGAACAATTGCCGCAAGAAATACATTGTCCCCCATTGGTAGTAATTCTAAATCTTGAAAACAAACGCTGCTGAAAACCTAAAATAGCAGCCATAGGGCAGCCAAAACGACACCACACACGATTACCAAAAATAGGGTAGAAGCCAGTGCCAATGACACCAGAGAATATTGAACCAATTAAAAAACCATAACTACTGCGTAATGTTGCCGCATTAAAAAGAAATATTTTACCATCACCACTAAAGATGTGGAAACCTATTAATGCGAGTATGATAACGAAGTAGCCTACTGCTCCAAATTTGGCGTCTTTAGCTAATGCATCGCGTTTAAAAATCATAGTCAAAGCAAAAACCAAGGTAAGTAAACCTGCAACGCTATATAAAAAAGTGCTTTTTGTTAACCAGTATTTACTGGAATCATCACCTAAATAAGAATAAATTACTGCGGTCGTCATAAGTACCACAAAAACAACAACACTATGCACGACCCAACGTTCTACTTTCCATGCGGCTTGAGACTTGTCACTTAAATGTCTAAAAGAATCTCCCGCCGTTTCTGCAAGGCCACCACAGCCACAAACCCATGAGCAATACCAGCGTTTCCCGTATTTAAAGGTGAGGATGGGTGTGATAATAAAAATAGAAACCACACCAAATATAATCATGGCCACGCCTATGGTTCCAGCATCTATAAACGCATCAACACGATATTGCTGAAAATTATAATAGTTTAAAGGCCAAATACTTTTTAAATCGTAATACGGTAAGTCTGAGTTCATAACATACATGAATTCAGGGATTAAAAAGGCAAAGGCTAATTGAAAGAACATCACAGAAACGGTACGAATTTGCTCGTAACGATTATGACGGTATTTTAACATGAATTTATAGCCAAAGGCCAGTATAGCCATGGTATACAATGTCCCGTAAACAAACCATTGGCTGGCTGGACGTCCGCTAAGGAGTTGACTCAAAGGATCGAAAAGCGCGACTAAACCAGTGTTTTCAGCCCCATCTACGCCCAATCCTAACCAAACCGGTTTAAAATATAGCACGATATAAAAACCGGTAAGGGCCAAACCAGTAAGCCAGCCTATTAAGCCTCGGGATGACAGGGATTTAAACCATACTCCATCATTTTTAATGCCTTTACTTTTGTTTAAGTAGGCGATATTGGCAAACCATACCGTACCTGCAAAAATAAGTAGTAAGGCTATAGTGAGCCAAAGTGTTTTATTACCAAAATTGACATTAAATGTAGCGAGGACCAGAATAAATAAGCCAACAAGGCCTATTCCAGAAGCTAATTTTTGTTTCGCAGAGAGGTCCTTAGCATTAGCTAAAGACATGTTATGATTTAATTTATTACTCATCTTTGTTGTTTTAACCAGCGTGGTTTTAAGAACCCATTGGTTTATGTTAGATTTTTTTTTAAACCTGTTAAGTAATTTACACGGTTTGAAATTGGGTCCTGTAAGTTTTAAGGATGTCTTTCTCAAAATGGCTATAAAGCTCCGGATCGAAATTGGCTTCAGTTAAATGATTCATGACATAATCTATAGTTCGTTTTTCTGTCAGCCAGCGGTCACAGACCTCATGACGCATTCTAATTCCAAAGGTGTTTATTCCTAAAAAAATATTGGTGTTTTTATCAAAAGCAATGGTAATACATTTGGTGTCATCTTCATGTTTCCAATGAAAGTGCTGCTCATAATCTGGTCTGCCGTTTTCTCCAAAAACCCAACCATACGTTTGATATTCTATATCTAAAAATTTAGCGCTGTTAAACCAATGGCCTGGATTATATTGCATTTTGTTATCGCAAATGGTTTGTGCTAAAACTTCACCCATCATACGACCTGTGTACCAAACCGCTTCAATAGGTCTGCGCTGCCCAATAGGGTCACGTTGTTGCGCGCAATCTCCTATGGCATAAATATCTTTACTATTAGTTTCTAAAAAACGATTGACTAATACGCCTTTATCGGTTTCAATGTCTGAGTCTTTTATAAAATCAATATTTGGCGACACACCAGCTGTTAAACCCACAACATTACATTCAATTTCTTCGCCAGTTTCTTCAATAATTATGGATTTTGCACGCCCATTTTCGTCAGACTTGATTTCTTTTAAATTGGTAGATAATCGTAAATCGATATGATGACTTTTAATGTGCCTATTAATCATTTCGCTTTCACCTTGAGGTAAGATCGTGTTCCAAAAACTCGACTCACGCACTAGAAAGGTCACGGGAATGTTTCGGCTAACCAGCATTTCGGCTAATTCAATACCTATTAATCCACCACCAACGATTACCGCACGCTTACAAACTTCATTATTTGGGGCATTAAGCTCTAAGGTTTCTAAATCCTGTTTGCTGTATAAACCTTGAACGCCCTCTAAATCTTGACCCGGCCAACCAAATTTATTCGGTTTACTACCAGTGGCAATGACTAATTTGTCATATTTTAGTGAATCGCCTGCTGCAAAATGAAGTGTTTTAGAGGCTGTTTCAATTGTTTTGACATAGCCCTTTTTAAGTACGATTCTATTCTTTTCCCAAAACCAATTTTCGTAAGGTTGCGTGTGTTTAAACTTCATGTGTCCCATATAGATGTACATGAGGGCTGTTCTTGAGAAGAAATAGTCACTTTCAGCAGAAACGATTGTAATCTTTTTGTCAGATAGCTTTCTAATGTGTCGTGCAAGGGTTACACCAGAAATTCCATTTCCTATAATAACAACGTGTTCCATATATTTGGTTTGATTTTTGAATCTGTATTGTCAATCTGTCGTGTTTAAAGATAAGAACTTAATGATTAGTAAGATATTTAGAATGCTTATAAATTAAGATTGTTTTGTAAGCTTTCAGCGATTAGACATCACTAGAAAAGATATCCTCTTTTTTTTGAAAGTTTACAGCAGAAATTCAGACTGAAGCCGAAGTTAACAAAGATTAAAAGGGTTTAATAATTGAGCCTTTTGTTTATAACAATATTAAATAAATAGTCGCTTTTTCGGGAAATGGATATGAAAAAAATAGCAATAGTGATGGTCGTGCTTTTCTTGGGGGATTTTTCTGTCCAGGCACAAAATTTAGACCGCTTTTTTAATAAGACAGAGGCTTTTTTTAAAGCCAATGTAATTAATGGTAAAGTAGCTTATGATGCGATTAAAAAAGATCAAACGGCTTTAAATGAAGTGCTAAAAATAGCGGAAGGCATCTCAGTCCAAAAAGGGGCGGCAGCAAATTATCAGGCCTTTTGGATTAATGCCTATAATCTATCTGTAATTAAAGGCATTGTTGATAACTACCCTATAAACTCCCCTTTAGATCATAAAGGATTTTTTGACAAAACGACCTATAATTTAGGTGGAATGGCCGTTACCCTTAATGCTATTGAAAATAAGCTGTTAAGAGAAAATTTTAAAGACCCAAGGTTCCATTTTGTGTTGGTTTGCGGGGCTTTGGGTTGTCCGCCGTTAATTAGTAAGGCTTATTTACCAGACACTTTAGAATTGCAGTTAGAAACACAAACCAGATTGGCTTTAAATGGCCGTTTTTTAAAAGTAGATACTGCGAACAAAAAGGTAGAAGGTTCAGAACTATTAAAATGGTACAAAACAGATTTTACTAGGAATGGGCTAACAGAAATAGATTTTATAAATACCTATCGCACAAAAAAAATTCCAACAGACTATACACTCACCTATTTTACTTATAACTGGAGCCTAAACAAACAAAAATAACCTTAGGTTTTGCTAATTAAAATAAGCGTAGCAGGTTCTTGAAAACGACCTTTCTTTATGATAAGTATTTAGTACTTTTAATTAAGTGAGAGTAAATTAAATACAGCTTTTTAAAACGATAGTTTATTACAGCCTGTAGTTGCCCTAATGCATTGTCATCTAGGCTAGTCAGCATTAGTTGTAAATATCCAGCCAAGATTTTCTCGTTGATTTATGAAACGGAAGCACACAAAACAATACACAATGATTCATTGAATTGAGCCCCTTTTTTAGTGAGATCTTTTAGTATCTTTAGAGAAATTTTATTCTGTATGAAATACGTCAAACGCCTTTTTTTATTCTTTTTTTGTTTGGCACAATCCTGTACTGCACAAACATCAAAAATTAATGGAGTTAGTTTTGTAGCTTCAAGAATCCCTGTGACAGAGGAACACATTAACCCAGTCGTGTCTGTTAATGCCAATTATGCCGCAATCATGCCTTTCGGGTTTATAAAAGACCTAAAAAACCCAGAAATTATTCATAATACCGAAAGACAATGGTATGGAGAAACGAGAGCGGGAGCCAAACAATATGCTGAAAGCCTAAAAGCTAAGGGCATTAAAATAATGTTAAAACCTCAAATTTGGGTTTCTCATGGTGAATTTACGGGGTATATTAAAATGGATACTGAAGCGCATTGGAAAACACTAGAAGATTCCTATTCAGTTTTTATTTTAGAATATGCAGATTTAGCTCAAGAAATTAAAGCAGAAAGTTTTTGTATTGGAACAGAATTAGAGCAATTTGTGGAGAATAGACCGGGGTATTGGACAAAGTTAATAACTAATGTTAAGAAAATATATAAAGGCAAACTTACTTATGCTGCCAATTGGGATGAATATAAACGTACTCCGTTTTGGTCGACCTTAGATTATATTGGCATAGATGCCTATTTTCCAGTGAGCAATAGTAAAACGCCAACAGTTGCTGAGTGTTTAGAAGGTTGGAAAACACATAAAGTAGCGATAAAAGACGTATCAGATCGCTATAAAAAACCTGTAGTTTTTACAGAGTTTGGCTATAGAAGTGTTGATTTTACGGGAAAGGAACCTTGGAAATTTGATCGTAGTATGACTAACGTAAATTTAGAAGCACAAACCAACACCACAAAAGCATTATTTGAAACTTTTTGGAAAGAAGATTGGTTTGCTGGCGGATTTGTTTGGAAGTGGTTTCATGATCATCAATCCAGCGGAGGTCAAAGTAATTCACAATTTACACCGCAAAATAAACCGGTTGAGAAAGTAATAAAAGATTACTATATTTTAAACTAAAGGAAGTATGATTAATATACTAGGAGTCATCATAGCTTTAAGTGATGTTAGTTTAAGAAAGTGTCTCTTAAAGTCTTACAAAAATTATTTTTTATTATTCGGAGTGACCTTATAATCTATTCATGATTTAATTTTTTGTGGTGGTTCCCATTTTTAAATGGGATTAACTCCTAATTCTGTGCCTGGTTTAAAATCTTTTCGTTACAATAAATTACTTTAATAGTATTTATTTGATTTTTTTTAATATTCTTTTTTCAATGGAGGAGTTATGCTTTTTTAGCATAAATCGGTTACCAAAAAGGGCGAAAGTTTTTTAGCCGATGTTTGAAATTGGAGAGACCTATGCTATTGAGTTTCGAGACATGTGTCTATTTGTCGTTCAGATGTTACTTATCATCGAATTAACATAATTCCAATAATTTTAACACAAATATAGATAAACAGGTAAGCTTAGCTTTTACAACTCGTATATACTAATGCTTTTCGTGGTATAAACCCACGAATTATTGATTATTAGTCATGGTTTTTGATCTTTTTCACTTATTTAATTAACACACTTTTCTAGAGTTATTCAGTTGTTTTTTAGTTAAAAACACGTGTTTTTTAGTAAAAAAATAAGTTCCTAGTTAGAATTAATTAATTAATTAACATCTTTTCAGGATTACTTCTAACAGACGTGGCTGTCGGCTTGTTTACTAAATCATTAAAAAAAACATGTAATTTCGCACGCTGAATTTTTTCTTCAAGAACTACATACCTATTTAGTTTTTAAAAAAAGAACAGTCAAATTCGAATTATTAATAAACACTATTAACAAGAGTAAAGGATACCTTACTTAACCATTTAAATAAAATATTAAAAACCATTCACTCCAATAATACTTAAAATTATGAAAAACCTTCTTGAAGGAATAGGGAAAAACTCCGTGTTCTTCAAATTAGATTTAAAAACTAAATCTATTAGTATTTTTTTGTTTGTCACCCTATTTGGTCAGACGGACAATAGTTTTGCTTTAAAAAACAAAACAATAGTTTATGCTTCTGTTTTACAAACTACTTATCAGATGCAAACTTATAGTGTACAAAGACAAGTAAGCGGTAAGGTGACCGATACTAATGGCATGCCATTAGTAGGTGTTGCTGTTTTAATTAAAGGCACCGATATGGGTGTAACAACAGGTTTTGATGGGGGCTTTGAAATAGAAGCTACGTCTGATAATGTACTTGTGTTTTCGTACATGGGCTATGTAACTATAGAAAGAACCGTTTTTGACCGACAAAACATTGTTGTTGAATTAGAAGAACGATTAGAGCAATTAGAAGAGGTGGTTGTTCAGGCGTATCGAAACACGACAACTTCAAAAAATACATCAGCGATTGCAACCGTATCGTCATCTGAAATAGAGAACAAACCAAATATTTTAGTGTTAAACGCATTACAGGCAAAAGTTTCTGGATTAAATGTGAGTAGCGGGTCTGGTCAGCCAGGTGCTTCTCCTTCGGTTATTATTAGAGGCGTAGGTTCTTTAAGTGGAAACTTAAGACCCTTATTTGTTATCGATGGTGTTCCTGTAGATTCTTTTAGTTTTTCAGGAATAAACCCTAACGATGTGGAAAGTGTTACTGTTTTAAAAGATGCCGCCTCTGCTGCTGCTTATGGAAATAGAGGCGCCAATGGTGTTATCATTATAACCACTAAAAATGGAAAATATGAAACCGGTTTACAGGTTGATTATTCTACTTCTTTTGGTAAGTCATTTAAGCAAAAAAACAATTTTAATTTAATGAATTCTAGAGATTTATTGAATTTTCAAAAAAGGCTTAATATTGGTACAGGTTCAGAACTTACAGCTGCTGAAATAGACATTTTAGCAAATCAAAACAATACAGACTGGACCGATTTTATTTTTCAGGAAGGGGAGACCGCAAATCATCAAATAGGCATTACCACAGGAGGCGAAAACCATAAATCGTATGTTTCTCTTGGGTACTCAAAACAAGAAGGGATTATCAGAGGAACTGGCTTAGAGCGCTATACCTTTAGAGCGAACTTAAGTGGTAAAAATGAAAACGATAAATTTAGCTATGCGATACACGCTAGTACAGCGTTGTCTGAGTCTGATACAGCTACAGATATTGGTAGTGGTTCAGTTTTTTCAAATCCTATTGTAGGAGCTATATTTGGACAACCGTATTTAAACCCTTATCGTCTAGATGGGAGTATTAATGATGACTCCATTGATAGCGATGCTGCCTATCCATTTTCATTGTCACCTTATGTGATTCTTAATAGTATACGCTATAAAAATGGTGTTTTTAATAAAAACTTAAAAACCGTTATCAATGCTAATATTAGCTATAAATTATTAAAAGATTTAACATTCAATGCCAATATAGGAGCAGATTATAATCAGACAGAATCTCTTGATGTTGTACACCCAGAATCTTCTAACAGCCGTTTCTATATTGGAGGCGCAGATATTCAAGGAAAACAAGGAGAATCTTTCGCCAGAGATTTAGGGGTTAATACCAACCTTTCTCTTGTTTATAATAAACGTTTTGGGAAACACGAATTAGAAACGTCTGTTTTCTTCGAAAACTATAATTTTTCTAGAAAAAGCTTTGGTTTTACACAATTTGGACTTAATGCTATAAATTTTTCTCCTGGTGACGGTAATAGTTTTGTTAACGGCGATAGAGAAGAAAATGGAATTTATCCTTACATACCTCTAGTGAATTCTGGAAAAAACAAATCAGGGTTATACTCTTATTTTGCACTTGTAGAATACGATTTTGATAATCGCTTTGGAATTTTTGCAAACTTAAGAAGAGATGCTTCATTTAGGTTTGTAGGAGATAACAAATGGGGGACTTTTTATTCGGTATCTGCTAGATGGAACATTGGAAGAGAGACTTTTATAGGTCCTGAGTCTATCATAAGTGACCTAAAATTAAGAGCGTCTTACGGTAGTAGTGGTAATGAAAGAATTGGAGGCTCTGATATTTTAGGACAAGCAGACGTTACAAGAACACTTTATGATACTGGTAATGGTTACAACAACACCGTTAGTTATAATTTCCTTTCTTTAGGTTCTCCAGATACTAAATGGGAAACAATTAAACAAACGAACATAGGAATCGATTACGGCTTATTCAATAACAGGTTTCGCGGCGCTTTAGATGTTTACAGTAAAAATACTGAAGACCTCTTTACCGCTAGTAATATTTCTGCGGCTAATGGTCAATATGCAATCAATACCAATGGCGGTGAATTAAGAAACAGAGGGGTTGAATTTAACACGGAATATGATGTCATTTCTGGTAAGAAAGTAACCCTTACACTTAGAGGGAATGTCTCTTATAATGAAAATGAAATTCTTTCTCTTGAATCAGGAGATCAGGATTTTGGAGCAACCATAAATGCTGTAGGTCACCCAGTAGGGGCACATTACTTAGTGCCTTACGTTGGTGTGAATCCAGCAAATGGTAATGCATTATATAGAGATAAAGAAGGAAATATTACTGAAGAATTTAATTCTAGTGATCGTGTTATTAATGATGATGCCCTTCCTAAAATTCAAGGTGGCTTTGGTTTCGACTTAGGTTACAAAGGTTTTTTCTTACAGTCTAACTTTTCTTTTGTAGGTAATTACAAAAGATATAATGACCAACAGCGATTCTTCCAACAAAGTCCTTTGCAGGCACAAAATTTTAATGTCTCTGCTAATTACAACCAAGCTTGGACTCCAGAAAACGCAATCACAACTGTGGAAGGTTTAAATAGTAAGCAAAATAATTTTGGATCTGATAAGTTTTTACATGATGCCTCTTATGTTAGGTTGAGGTACTTATCTATTGGGTATAATTTACCAGAAAAATATCTTAAAGAAGTCCGTTTAAAAGGCTTACGCTTGTATTTGCAAGGCGAAAATTTAATAACATGGTCAAAATGGCAAGCTTTAGACGTCGAGTCAAATATTGGTAGAAGATTTGATTTTGCTAATTATCCTACGCCTCGAATAATAACTTTCGGACTTGATGTTAAATTATAAAAAAAATAAAATGAAAACAATATATAATTTATTTATAATACTCTTTAGTCTTACAATTGTATCCTGTGAGGATTCAGTAAACTTTGAGCAACCAGGTGAAATACCTGCAGAAAACACATTTAATAGTGTCGCTGACTTACAGTTGGGCTTAAATGATGTTTATTATGGCCTAAATACAGATGAAGCTATACAAATAAGTAGTTTTTTCACAGACGAAACGGCATTAGGTTTTGAAAACGGAGGGCAAAATGTAGAATTATTACAATTTCAATTAAACGCAGTTAGTGAAATTCCTACCAATTTATGGCTTAACAATTACAGAACTATTAATAGAGTTAACAGAATTATTGAAGCTGGAAACCTTTTAACAGTTACAGAAGAAGAAGAAGCTGAATTTAATGATATTTTAGCTCAATTATATACTATTAGAGCAGCAGAATATTTTGAGCTCCTTAGCTATTTTTCTACAGATCTTACAGATGATAATGCATTAGGAGTCATGAAAATTGATCGTGTGCCTTCAACATCTGAAGAATTCCCTAGAGTTTCTAATGGAGAGATTTTCGATTTTATAAATAGTGATCTTAGTTTTGCTAAAGAGAATTTAGATGCAACGAGAACCAATTCCATATATATCACGAGCTATTTTATTACTGCTTTAGAAGCAAGAATGGCATTGTATAGAGGCGACTATCCTTTGTCGAATACCAAAGCACAAGCATTAATAGATGTGTTTCCTTTAGCTTCTAGAATAGAATACTTTGAGTTTTTTCAAGATGCCAATAGAATTGAATCGATTTTTACTGGAGATCGTAACATAAGTAATGGTGCAGCTATTAGTGGTAATTTTTATTTTTCTAGCCCAGGTATTAATGGAGGTCCATTTATGGAACTAGGACGCGCATTATTTAACCAATTAGACCCAACAGATATAAGATACAATATGATTGTGCAATTTCAATCTGAAATCGATCCTTCTTATGATACTAATGGTGGTGTTAATGACATTTTGTTAATTGGAAAATATCCAGGGTCTGATGGTTCTACAGTTAATGATTACAAGTATTTTAGAATATCAGAAATGTACCTTATTAAAGCAGAAGCGCAAGCAAGAACAGATTTCACTACTGCAGCACAGACATTAAAAGAACTAAGAGATGCTAGATCTTTAAATACTACGGTATTAGATACATATGCTAATAGTGAAGAAGCTTTAACAGCCGTTTTAAAAGAAAGACGTATAGAGCTTGCTTTTGAAGGGCACAGATATTTAGATCTTAAAAGACTATCACCGTCTGGCATAGACAGAGATCCAGTAGATTGTCTACCTCTTAATGCTTGTACGCTTAATACTAATGAATTTTATAAATATACTTTCCCAATACCACAATCGGAAATCGCTGGTAACTCAGCAATTAGTGGTCAACAAAATCCGGGATATTAATATTTTAAATCCAATTATAAAATGAAAAAAATAGCTTTTATCATTATTTCTTGTTTGCTTATCGCTTCTTGCGGAGAACAAGAAACACCACAATATGACGTGAATAATAGTCAATCCTTAATCCAATTTGAATCTAATATATCGATATTAGAACTCTCAGACGGGGGACAAGCTGTTATTGAAATACCTTTAAGTGTAAGTACTTATGCGCCTTCAGATAGAACAGTAAATGTTGAGGTAACTCCTATCACAGGGACTAACCTAACACCTGCTAATCCAAATCAGTATAGCTTTAATGGGGTCGTTACTATTCCAGCTAATGAACTTAAAGGTAATCTTACTTTTACTATAGATTCTTCAGGCTTGGAAAGCGATGAAACACTTACGGTGCAATTTGAAATCACTTCAGCAAGTTTTGATAACATTAGCATTGTAGATCAAACGCATACCCTTAAAATCATACAAATATGTCCCATTCCTGAGAATTATTTAGTGGGAACCTATTTATTAAACAGTCCTCTTGCTAATATCTCTTGTGGAGGTCCACTTCCATCTTTTATTGGAGATAATGTAGAAGTAGAAGTGTCTATAGGAGAGTCTCAATCTAAACGTGTTTTTGAAGCGCGCTATGCTCCAGGTTCTTGTGATGGTTTTAATGGGCCTTTCGAATTTGTTATTGACTTATCTTGTGGTGGAACTGCATTGCTTTCAAATCAAGTGATTACAGATTTAAGCTGTAATGGTATTACTAATATTACTGTAGTAAATGACCCTAACAGACCTTCCACGTATGATATTAATGATGATACATCAATAACCATTAATGTTATTGATGACATCAATGGATCTTGTAATAGTGTTCCTTTTGAAAACCAAAGTTTTACCTTAACAAAATTATAAATCATGAAAATATATAACAAACTAATACCGATTTTTAGTGTTTTTATTCTTCTAATTACTGCCTTGGCTTGTAATGAAGATGATACTTTTGGGGGTAATAATCCAAAGTCAGGGTATGTTGCTTTAGAAACCGAGAACGAATTCATTCAGGCCAGTGGAATTCTTGAATTACCAGTAAATTTAAATACTTCTACTAACCCTAACGGCGTAGCAGTAACATATGCTATTGAGGTTGTTAGTGGCGCGTTACCTAGTAATTTTCAAGATATCACTAATGGAAGTATACTTATTGAAGCAGGAGCAGATTTAGGGATTATTAAATTAAATATAGCAGAGAGCGATAGTGAATATGTATTTAAAGTTAATTTAGTAGGAACTAATGATGGCGCTTTTTCCATTGGAATTAGTGATAATTCTAAAATTACAAGTACAAATGTTTTTGTAAGTGCCTGTACAATTCCGGAAACATATATGACAGGAACGTATGTGTTAACCAGTCCTTTGGCAAATATATGGTGTACAGATCCTCAGCCTTCTTTTATTGGAGACGGAGTAAATGTAGAAGTTACTGAAGGGAGCTTATCTAACTCACGCATTTTTCAAGCTTCTTATGCCCCTGGTTCTTGTGATGGATTTAACGGTCCTTATCAATTTGAAATCATTTTAACTTGTGGCCAAGCCTCACTTATCAATCCAGTAGCTACTGAATTAAGTTGTGATGGTCTTAGATTGTTAACAATAGATAACGACTTCAACAGGCCTTCATCTTACGATATAAACGATGATACCTCAATAACGGTTTATGTTATAGATGATGCTTATGGGTCTTGTTCTGATTTTTATGATTCACCATTTGCGAATCAAAGTTTTACACTTACAAAACTTTAATCTTACAAAACGAATAAAAAAAGGCGCATTTTTTAAATGCGCCTTTTTTATTTTAACTAGCTTCTATTAAGGATGTTCCTTTTTTTTTGTGTTCTAAAAAAAGAGTTACAAATGATAACCAAACACAGTATCTTTAATTAAATAGAAATTTAAAAAGTATAGCTGAAGTGTCTAGTCCCTAAAAGTTAATGATATAAAAAAACAGAGGGGATTTTAGGAGTACAGCATTTATTTTCTGTTTAGATAATGGTATTTGGTTATCTGATTTTTACCTTATAAATTTATAGTTTTTAGAGCATGACGTTATGAAGACACTAGCAATTGGAGACATTCACGGTGGGTTAAAAGCCTTAATTCAGCTTATAGAGCGGCTGAAAATCACAAAACAGGATACACTCATTTTTTTAGGGGATTATATTGATGGTTGGAGTGAGTCTGCACAAGTGATTCAGTATTTAATGGAATTGTCTAAAACGTACACCTGTGTTTTTATCAAAGGAAATCATGATGTCTGGTGTGAAGATTGGTTAAGAACTCATGAATGTGACTCCGTTTGGTTGGAGCATGGGGGTAAGGGAACGGTTGATAGTTATAAGTTGTTTTCCGAAGCTGAAAAGAAACAACATCTTAACTTTTTTGAAGCCATGCGTTTGTATTATATTGATACTGAAAAACGCTTGTTTGTTCATGCAGGTTTTACTTCGGTTCATGGTGTTGAATATGAGTATTCTACAAGAAATTTTTATTTTGACAGAACCCTTTGGGAAATGGCCTTAATAATGGATAAACGAATAAAAAAAGATTCAGAATTATATCCTAACCGATTGAAACATTATAAAGAGATTTACATTGGTCATACACCAACTATTAATTATTCTAAGGTGAAACCGATGCATGCTGTAAATGTTTGGAATGTAGATACTGGAGCGGCCTTTACTGGTAAATTATCTGCTATAGATATTGAAACAAAGGAGGTCTTCCAAAGTGATACTTTAAAGGATTTGTATCCAGAGGAATTAGGAAGAAACAAGAGTTAAAAACACCCATTTAGTAAGGTGCTTCTTATAATAGTTAAACAAATTATAGACACTAGTACCAAGCAGATTAGTTTATGTTTTTTTTGTAGTAAGAATAGAGGTCGTCTGCACTAGCACCAAACCATTGCTTTATATAAATCATGCAAAAATAATATTGTAATTTCCAGATGCCATGACGTTCGTAACGGCGCGCTGAGGTTTTAAGCTTTTCATTAATTACGACAAATTCGTTGCGTTTATAGAGCTCATTAATTAAAATATTATCCTCATAAATCGTATAGGTTTCATCAAAACCACCAATATCTTCAAACAGTGCCTTGGTGATAAACTGACTTTGATCACCACCGCGACAGGCGCGCCAGGAAAATTGTGTTAACCAACTGGTAAGACATAACCACCAGTGATTAGTGTCAAATTTTAGTCTGAAACAACCTGCGGAATTTCCTTTTTTAACTTCATCAATAATAAGCTGGTCGTAGTTTAAAGGCGGAAAAGAATCGGCATGCAGAAAATAAAGAATGTGCCCCTTTGCCGCTTTTGCTCCGGTATTCATTTGTTTGGCTCTGCCCTTTTTGGACGACAACAAATTAATATTAAGGCCTAGTTTTTTTATGATGTCCTGAGAGCCATCGGTACTACCACCATCAACCACAATGATTTCAGAAATGTTTTGTAGCGTTGCATGATCTATTAAATGAAACAATAAAGATTCAATAGTTTTTGCTTCATTAATAATGGGAATAACAATGCTAATCATAGAATGGTGTGCGAAAATCGGTTAGTTAATTTTGTTTATTTAAACTCCAGTCGTACTCTAAATATTGTATTTCAGTAGTTGCGCTAACCTTAACATCGCTATACATGTTAATATAGTCAATGATACTGCCATCTTCCTTGAAATCGCCTTTATACCATTTAAAAATTTCGGACACTTTTGCTTTGTTTATGCCTAATTCATTCTTCTTAGAATTATTAATAAAACCCTTGGTCGCACGTTCCATTAATGCCATGACATTTTTTTCAGTGTAGGCTTCATTTAATAATTTAGGACATGATACTGATGCACAATTAATGGCAAAATGAATTCTAGGTTCGTTCATCTTACGTAATATCCCGTTTTCTAATCCTGCTAGTGAAAAGGCTTTTCCACCAATTATAAAACGATTTTTTAACCACGGATTGTAAATGTCTTTTATGCTTTTTACTGGGTAATTTTCCAATATTAATTTAATGGTATTGGCATTATAAACATTTATAAAGTAAGCTAATTGTGTGTTAATACTCCAGTCGTCTTTAGGTACTTGCTGTTCTAAATAGCTAATGTATTCGTTTAGCTTATTAGCATCATTTTTAAGGCCTTTATAATCCACGTCTCCATTTGTAGCGACGTATTTTTTTAGTAAACTATCCCAAGTAGAATGGTCTAAATTTGAAGTGTTTGTTTGTTTTGGCATAGCCGTTTCATCACTTTCATTAACTGTTTTTACAGGTAATCCTTTGGCCGAAAAACAGCTATTAAGGGTTATAACGATAACGGATACTATTAGTATTTTTTTCATTGCAAATGGCTTTATCATTTCGGTGAAGTTGGAAGTCTAATTATTTTTTAAATTTTAAAGGATACAGTTCTTGATGAATAAAATTTTTCGGGAAATCTTCGTCGCCACTAAATCCCAGTTCAATAGTTTTGCCATTGTAAGGTACGTGATTGGTGTTAAATATAAAATCCCAAACACTTAATGTTAAGCCAAAATTCACTCCATATTTTGCTTTTTCAGGTAATTTTTTAGCGTGATGCCAAATGTGCATTTTTGGATTATTAAATACATACTTTAAAACACCATAATCCCAGCCCAGATTTGCATGATTTAAATGTCCAATAGCAATACTAAAAAAATGTACGATGGCAACATGTTGCGCATCAAAACCGCCAATTATAGCGATTGGAATGTAAAGAAGGGACTTATAAACGATAGGCTCCATCCAATGGTAGCGCAAATGCGCGGCAAACCCCATTTCTTTAACACTATGATGTACTTTGTGAAAATTCCATAGAAAAGGTATACGATGTAATAACCTGTGCGTGTTCCATTGTGTAAAATCGCTAACAATAAAAAAGATAAGCAAGCCTAGCCAAAGTGGGAGTTTATCGACATCGAATAGTTGAAAATTTGATACTGAGAGTCCAACGAGTCCAAGGATATCATTAAAAAATTCAGAGGCTGTTTCTGATAATGCAATGAGTATCATTAAATTCAGTAAAAAGAAATTAAAGAACATATAAAAGGTGTCCAACCAAAAATCTTTTCTAAATATGGACTGTTGTTTTCGCCAAGGGAAAATGATTTCAAGAATCCAAACGAAAAGAGAAATGGCAATCAAGCCATAAAAATAGTTATCCCAATGGTTAATAGTGATAATCTCATTTTTGAGATAATTCCAGTAACCAGAATACGCATTTTTAATGATATCTAAATATTTTTCGATAGGGTTCAAGATTAAGACAGTGTTTCTAATACTTTAAATAGTAAGCCACTTACAATAGCTGCCATTGGAAGTGTTAGTAACCAAGATAATAATATTTTACCAATCATTCTATAATCGGCTTTTTTAGTCACGGTTCCAATTCCAAAAATTGAGCCTACAGATACATGTGTTGTAGAAACTGGCATACCATGAATACTTGCAGTTGTTACTAATAAACCAGTAACCATATTTGCAGTAAATCCCTGACCAGAATTCATAGGGGTTATTTTTTTGCTCATGGTTACGCCTACTTTTTTTGAATTAAGTAATCCACCAACAGCCATAACAAGCGCAATGATAATCATACTCCATTTAATATCCATAGCATTGATTATTAATAGTAAACCTACAATTTTCGGAGTATCGTTTAAGCCACGGGCGAAACTAACAATTCCAGCACTTAAGTAATGAAGTGTATCTAGTACTTTTTGAGCGCTTAGTCCAAAAATTAGGCCATCATAAGTTTCTGTTTTGTTATTTATGGAGGCTTCTATTGTTGTATTCGTTTTTAAAGTCGCGGTATTATCCATGTTATAAGACGCAATTTCAGGCGTGTGTTTTTCATGAATATTAAGGTTTGTCTTTTTTGTAATGTGTAGTTTTTTTCTAAAAAATCTAAAAATAAGGTAAGCAATAAAACTAACTAAGGCAGCCATTAAGGGGCTTACAATTAACGGCATTAAAAAAGTGCCACCTAATTTTACGAAATTAAATTGCGAGCCAACAGCCATAATACCTGCGCCAAATAAAGCGCCAACCAAACTGTGAGTTGTAGAAATAGGCATGCCTATTTTAGTTGCAATAAATACAGTTAAAGCAGCACCAAATGCAATAGAAATTGCAAAAATAGGCATGGTTATTAATTCATTTGGCACTAGTCCTTTACCAGAAAAGTTTTTAACTAATGCGTTAGCAAAAAAAATGGCAGTTACAGATCCAGTGAAGGTTGTAACAGTAGCCCAATTTATTGCTTTTTTATAATTAGTTGTACCACTTCCAAAGAGCGTTGCTACACCCTTGAAATTATCATTAGCCCCATTACTATATGCTAAGAAACATGCAGAAATAAACAGTAAAATTAAAATCATAGTTAGGGCTTTTGTTTTTTATAGATCGTTGTTCCTTCTATACTAATGATAAAAAAATAAATTAGGATTATGGTCTAGCAACATCCACCACCATCGTAATGGAAAGTCGATTCGCTAATAAAAATATCATCTCTTCCTAAATCAGAAAGAGCTCCAGCTGTTTTATCGCAAATAGCGATAGGTTGGTTTTTTAGTAAGATGTGGCCTTTATTATCATCGAAAAAATCCTGATTACCATAATAAATAGCGGCTTTCCCTGTAAAAACACAAGGCCCATCTTCTGGCATTGGATCTTTAATAGCAGCTACTTCTATAGATTCAATATAAATGAGTTCTTCAGTTGGATAATTTTTAGGATCTAAGATTCTGTATGGTTTTCTAGCTCGAATTTCAATAGTACCAAAACCAGCATCGGTTAATGCTTTTACGTATTCTGCTATTGGTAGACTGCCACTTAAACATAGGGCACGCAATCTATCATCGTTACGTAAAGTGTCATTCATTTCTTGTTCACAAGTAGGATCACTCATTACTAATTTACCATGTGGTTTCAAAACACGGTACATTTCTTCGATGGCTTTCTTTAAATCTTCAGCTTTAAAAATGTTGAATAAACAGTTTTGTGCAGCAACATCAATAGAGTTGTCTTCTACATTAAGGTTTAAAGCGTCTCCTTTTATAAGATCTACAAAGTCACTTTTAAACCAATCATTTTGAGCCTCTGCTTCGATAAAGTTTTTACGTGAGGCCTCCAACATCTCATCAACCACATCAATACCAATGACACCACCTTTTTGACGATTAAAATAGGCGAATTGTAACAGTTCCATACCACCACCAACGCCAACATATAACATTTTAGGATTGTTAGTTAAATCGCGAGCATTCACTGTACTCCCACAACCATAGTTCATTTCCTGCATGATACGCGGAATTTTTAAACCAGGTAACTCCCAGATAGGATTGGTTGTACAGCATAGACCAACGTCTGGGGTTAATGCTGCTTCTTTATATAAATCGTTTGTTGCGTCTAAGTAACTCATATTTTTTAGTTTGAAATGTTAAGTTTTCAGTTTACAGTTTCAGTGTGACTGAAAATTGCTTATTGAAGACTGCTTACTAGTTTTAAATTGTTTTTATTAATTCTTTAAAAAGGGTAATCATATTAGGTTCTGCTTTTGCCGCCATAGCAATAATTTCAGCAATATCTACAGGTTTTAGATGCTCTGGGTCGCATTCATCTGTTAAAACAGACACAGCAGCCACTTTTAAATTGAGATGATTGGCGACTATAATTTCAGGTACGGTGCTCATCCCCACAGCATCTGCACCAATAATTTTTAGCATTCGGTACTCTGCCCTTGTTTCAAGTTGGGGTCCAAAAACGCTAGCATATACGCCTTTGTGCAATGTGATGTTATTTGCTTTTGCTATGGTTTCAAATTTGGTGTTTATACTCATGTCATAAGGTGCACTCATATCTGTAAAACGTTCGCCTAAAGCTTCAACTCCTTTAAAAGCTAATGGGGAATTGCCTTGTAGATTAATATGGTCGTCTATGAGCATCAATTCTCCTTTCTTGAAATTGAGATTTATTGCCCCGGCGGCATTAGAAACTAACAACGTTTTAATGCCCAATTTTTCCATAACACGCACAGGATAGGTAACGTCTTGAAGCGTATAACCTTCGTATAAATGAAAACGGCCTTGCATAACAATTACGGTTTTACCTTCTAAGGTTCCGTAGATTAATTTTCCTTTATGGAACTCCACTGTTGCCGTAGGAAAATGTGGAATATCGTTATAGCTTACTTGTTCAATAACTTCAATTTCATTAGTAAATTGACCTAATCCAGTTCCTAGAATAATTCCAATTTCAGGTTTCTCAAAGCCTTTATTTTGTAAATACTCGACTGTTTTATTAATGTAATTAATCATTCTGTTTTATAATATTTTGCAAAGGTTCAATATACTCCAAGTCTTCGTATAAATCAATATCATTTAAGATCTCAAGCAATCGGATTTTATTTTGTTTTAAATTTACAATTGTGTCATTAAAAACGGTTTCAGTGCCCCAGTTTTTATTTTTAAATATGGAAGCGTGCATCGTTTTCATGCCTAATAAATAATAGCCTCCATCTTCTGCAGGTCCAATGACCACGTCATTTTCATCTAAAGCTATAAAGGCTTCATTAATATGGTTTGGTTGAAGATGAAACAAATCACTACCAACAATTACTATTTTCTCATAACCTTTATTAAAACCGTCCTCAAATGCTTTTTGCATGCGTTCACCTAAGTCGTCTCCAACTTGTTGGTACTTTTGAAAAGCCGACCCATCCCAAATGTCATTCTCTCTAACTTTAATAGAATAGTACACGGCCTTATCTGCGTCAATTTGTTTGATTACCTGTTTGGTATGTTGTAGCAAATACTTATAAACACGCAAAGCAGCTGCATCTCCAACTGTTTTAGCCAAACGTGTTTTACATTTGCCTAACTCTGGATTTCGAGTGAATGTTATGATAAGATTTCTTGAATTCAATTCGTTTTATTTATTTGAGTGTATTGTAAAGGATACCGAGACTGTGAATTTATTTTTTAGTGTCTTCAGTTTCATAAATTTTCTCACCGTTTTTCAGCCATTTGCTCCATGCTTTATTAAAAGTATGTACTTTCTCGGTTTCTTTCGCTTCCGAATCTATGAGACTAAAGCCTTTATTCTTCCATTCAAAAATACCGCCGTAAAGATTATAAACATTAGTGTAACCTGCCTTTTTTAATTTTTTACCAGTAGTTTCAGAACGAATACCGAGAGAACAATACACTACTATTTTTTCATTTTTATCTGGATATTTTTCTTGAATTGAATCAATGTTAAATGTATTATAACCAACAAAAACGGCCTCTTTTAAATGGCTTACAGCATATTCTTGCGGCTCACGGGAATCAAAAATAATAGCTTTGGTTTTAGGCATGGCTAACGCTTCAACCGATATATAAGGCACCTCATTAGTATTGTGTTGTTTTAGTAAGGCATCGAGTGTTTTTTGTGCAATCGCTTCCACAGAGATAAAACTAAATAATAACAAAAAGAGGTGTTTCATGAGCTACTTTGAAGTTTAAGTACTTATATTAATCTGTTACAACACCTTGACAACTGCTTCCTGCGCCCGCTGTACACCCATAGCAGTGTTGGGAAATGACGATGTTTCTACCTTCTAATAAATCTTCTTGGTATTGCGAAATGTGTTTTGATTTGCTATTCACTGGTAGCGCTAACATCTGGTTAAAATCACAATCATATAAATAACCGTCCCAACTTACTGAAAGTGTATTGGTGCACATCACGTTTTTTACAGCAGCGGGATTGTAAGCGTCTACTAGGGCGTGCATATAATCTTCATAATTTTCTGATGCAATTAAATAATCCAAAAAACGAGCAATTGGTAAATTGGTGATGGCAAATAAATTATGAAATTGAATATCAAAATCTTCTTTCAGGGCTTTTTTGAAATCTTTTTCCATGGTGGCCTGATTTCCTGGTAAATAGGCGCCATTTGGATTGTAAACTAAGTCGAGTTTTAAATCACTGTCCGGCATGCCATAGCCTCTGGCATTTAATTCTTGTAGGGCTTTAATAGATAAGTCAAAAACCCCTTCGCCTCTTTGTTTGTCGGTTTTGCCCCTGGTCCAGTGTGGCATAGACGACACCACGTGTATGTTGTGTTTTTTAAAGAAATCGGGTAGGTCGTAATATTTTTTATTGGCGCGAATAATAGTTAAGTTAGAGCGTACAATAAAATCTTTAACGCCAACTTTGGACGCTTCTTCTACAAACCACCTAAAGTGCGGATTCATTTCAGGAGCGCCACCCGTTAAATCCAGGGTATGAGCGCCTGTTGTTTTAATAACCTCGAGAATTTGCTGCATGGTTTCCCTTGTCATGATCTCTTTTCTGTCTGGACCGGCATCTACATGACAATGTTCACATACTTGATTACACATATAACCAACATTGATTTGTAGAATTTCAAGCTTTTTTGCTTTTAAAGGAAACTGGTTGGTTTCAGAAATTTTATCTTTAAACTTAGGTAATTCACCACTTTGAAAAATACCATTAGAGAGTATTTCCAATTGTCTATTACTATTTGCTAAATCACTATCTCTTTTGTGTAGTGATTGTGTTTTTACTTTCGTCATTAATTATGTTTTACATAATCTTTACGTAAAATTTGTAAAGTAAGTTTTGTTTTCGGGACTATTTTTGGGTATTCAACTTAGTGAAAACCTATTTATTCGTTAAAAACTATAGGGCGCTTACATTTCAAGTTTATTAACTTTATTCATCATTTGTACCCCGTGTACTAATGTGGCACCACTTTTAATAGCAGCACCCACATGTAAGGCTTCCATCATTTCTTCCTTAGTAATGCCGCGTTGTAAACCGTCTTTTGTATAGGCGTCAATGCAATACGGGCACTGTTCTGTATGTGCCACCGCTAGGGCTATTAACGATTTTTCTCGTGCTGTAAGTGCCCCTTCTTCAAAGACTTTCCCGTAATAATCGAAAAATTTATCGCCTAATTCCTGATTCCATTCGCTTATTTTTCCAAATTTTCTAAGGTCAGCCGGATCATAATATGTTTTCTGCATGTTAATAAAATTTTAGCTAAGATATAAATCTAATGTCTAAAGTCGGAAATAGAAATCGTTCATAACAAATATTCCCATATATATTTTAAATTAGCACAATAAACAGTTTTATCATGAATGATTACTTTTTTATAATAGCTATACTTGTAATATTAGCAGCAGCTTTTGGTTATATAAATGTGCGCTTTTTTAAGCTGCCAAATGCCATTGGTTTAATGTTGATTACGATTCTTTTTACCTTAGGTATTTTTGCAATAAGTTATTTTGATTCTACACTTTTAGATGCCGAACGCTACATTATTAGACAAATTGATTTCAAGAGTGTTTTGTTAGATATTATGTTGAGTTTTTTACTGTTTGCAGGAGCCTTACATACCAATTTTGAACAGCTAAAAGTACAACGTTGGCCGGTATTGGTATTCTCAACTTTAGGGGTATTAGTGTCAACATTTTTAGTGGGTACAGTTGTGTATTTCATGCTGCAAATTATTGGGTTACAAGTGCAATTTATCTACTGTCTTTTATTTGGAGCATTAATTTCACCTACAGATCCTATCGCTGTTTTAGGAATCCTAAAAAAAGCGGGGGTTCCAAAAAAATTGGAAACCAAAATTGTAGGGGAATCTCTTTTTAATGATGGTGTTGGTGTTGTTATCTTTTTAACCATTTTTCAGATTGCCGATTTAGGTATTGCCAATATTGAAACCCTAGATGTTGCTAAACTTTTTGTTCAGGAAGTAATCGGTGGGATTCTTTTAGGTGGTGCTTTAGGTTGGATTACTTTTAGATTAATGCGGTCTATAGATGATTATGATATAGAAGTCATCATCACACTAGCTGCGGTTATGGGTGGTACATTACTAGCGCACGAATTTCATGTTTCTGCACCACTAGCAGTGGTTACAGCGGGTTTAATTATTGGAAACGATACGGTTAGAAGTAGTGCCATGTCTGCAACTACAGAAACCTATGTAGATAAGTTCTGGGAATTAATAGACATTTTATTAAATACGATTCTATTTGTTTTAATAGGTATGGAAATGTTGGTTCTGGCTTTAGAAGGAAAATATATTTTAGCAGGTTTATTAGCAATTCCAATAGTATTATTATGCCGTTACGCATCTTTATTACTACCCATCAATTTTTTCAAAAAGAAATTAAATTTTGTTCCAAAAACTAATCTGATTATGACCTGGGGAGGCTTGCGTGGGGGTATCTCTATTGCCTTGGCATTAGGTTTAACAGAGGCCATGCATCGGGATTTATTTTTGGTGGTTACTTATATTGTAGTCGTGTTCTCTATCTTGGTTCAAGGCTTAACCGTTGGTAAATTGGTGAAGAAAATTGAATTGAAATACGCTAAAACGGATAACCAATAGCAAAATTTAGAATAGGCTCGTCTGCTTCAAAATCAAAACGTTGTCCTTTTGGTTGAGCAGGATCATGAAATGGTGCGGCTAAATCTAAACGGATAACAAAACCCTGGACATCTACCCGTAAACCAACTCCAGCTCCCATTCCTAATTCGCTTAAAAAGTCTCCAGAAAATTTACCGCCTGGTAAAGCAGGATTTTCCTCTGAGTTCCAAATATTACCAGCATCTGTAAATACGGCGCCTTTAAAGAAACCGAAAATAGGAAAACGGTACTCTATATTCGCTTCCAAGCGGATGTTTCCAGTCTGGTCAAAAAACGCACCTTCTTCTGTGCCTTGCTCGTTATAAGTTCCAGGACCCAAGGAGCGAATTCTAAAGGCACGCACGCTGTAAGGGCCGCCAGAATAATATTGTTTTGTAAATGGTAAAACGTCTGAATTGCCATAAGCCAGGCCGTAGCCTGCAAACAATCTCGTGGCGACTGTTTGCTCTTTTCCAAAATTAAAGTGATAGCGTAAATCGATATCTGCTTTTGCATATTGCGCGTATTCTAAACCTAAAAATTCCTTGGGTGTACCAGGCTCTTTTTCTTTGCCTAGTAAACTAACGGAATTTCCGGCAATATCAAAAGTAAAATTGGCATAAAAGTTATGTGTTTTACCAGCATCAACTAACCCGTTGTAAGTAAAAGAGTAGGTAAGCCCAGAGATAAACTCCTGATCAAAACTGCGTTGTAAAAACGGGTTGTCGTCTAATATCTTTTGAAATTCTGGAGTCGTGTTAGAAAGACGGGTATAGTAAACAGAAATAGGATTGACTTTATGGGTTACAAAACGATTGGCATCCCATACATAGCCAAACAGTGTGTTAGCAGACAAGAGCGTGTACAATTTACTTCGGTTTAAATAATCGAAACCTAGAGATGTTATGGTTTTAGGAATGGAGTATTCGAAAAAATCTGCACTAATTTTGAATGGCGAAATAACTCTTGGAAAAATTAATTCGCCTTCCAAGCCCAATTCCAAACTACTTAATCCAGCTTGATTGCCACTGGCAATTTGAGTTTCATAGCCTGCCTTTGTGCTTATATTTAATGTTTCACCACCTTTAAATAAATTCCGATTACTATAAGTTAAAACCAATGCGGGACCTGCAAAATTATTAGATTTTGTTACCGCCCGTAATTCTGCTCTAATGGCCCGTTTGTTTAATGGAGAGAGATAGATATTTGCTTCTAAAAGTCCTAGGCCATTTTCAGCTAAAGAATCTGTTTCTTTATATTGGATGTTTACAAATTTGTATGCCCCTATAGATGATAAACGTCTAGCGGTATTTTTTGAGGTTACCGGGCTATATAATTGCCCTTCTTTTAATGTAATAAAAGGATCTAAATGTTCTGGTTTGAAAAAAACAGAATCTTGTATGTACGTTTTATTATTATAGCGTTCATCATCAGAAATTTTTGAATCTTTTGTTAAATCATAGTCAGGATAAATAGTCACCCGCTCTAAACGATAGGGGATAATAGCTTTTTGTGGTACTTCGGCTTTCAGCTTCAAAAACAAATCAATACGCTTATTATCGTAACGATTACTGTCTGCTTCAAAAATTAAAAAATCAGAATTAAAATTATAATAGCCTTTGCGTTTTAGCATCGCATCCAGGCGTTCACGCTCTAACTTCATAGCCTTTAAATCAAAACGAATGTCTTTTTTAAAATTTGATTCGGCAACGCTAGCTTTCAATGCTTCATATAAAGGGGAAGGCACAGAATCTATTTGATAGGTTTCAATTTTATACGGTGTAGGGACTTGCACGGTATAAGTTATAGCAGCTTCTTTTGCCTCTTGATCTTCGGTGAAGGATGAGGTTGCAAGACTGTAGAAAAACCCATTATTTTCTAGTTTATTGACAAGGATGTCTTCTATTTCATAAGGTTTAACATCACTTTGGTACACGGGTTCTTCGCCAAACTGTTTGTACAACCATTTATTGAGAAATCCCGGTTTTTCTTGTTGCACTTTATAGTAATAATGTAAACCAGGTCGCAGACCCAGAAATTTTGAATTGGGTTCTGGGCGCAAAATGGTTTCTAATTCAGTTTTTAAATCGGAAGGATTTTCTACCAGACTATCGGCATTAACTTCAATAGTGGCTCCAGTATATAATAACGCACCTTCTGGAATGTATTTTTTTACAGCACAGGATTGTGCAATGAAAATTGCAAAACTAATGCTGAAGAGCATAAAAATACTTCTGAGATTTCTAGATTGATAAGTCACTACTTGTTATTTATTTCTTCGTTTTCAGGATCAATTTTTTCCTTGTCTTTTTGCTTCTGTTGAGCTTTTAAACGCTCTCTTTCTGATTTCTCTTCTTTGGTTTCATTATAAAAAACAGCATCCCAAAGCTCCTTAAATTTATTGAATTCTTGAGTAAATATAAGTCCAATCCCACTAACGATGGTTTGACCGTCAATAACATTTTCAAACTCATTCCTTCTAAAACCTTTTAGCTTATAGCGTCCGTTTTCAGTCAATAAATATTCTAGACTCACATTCCCAATTAAAGGAGTTGCCTCGCCAGTTGAGCTACTGCCTTGTATGTCTACTTCGCTACCAACACGAACAATCAATCGGTCATCAAACAAACGTTTTTGTGCGGCAATATTAAGTTGTGTGCGGTCTTGTGGTGCGTCACCTTGGTAGTCTGTATAACTGTCTAAACCAAAATCAAGTTCAAAGCCGGTGTCTTCTAAAAATTTATTTGAAAAAACGTTCAATTGGTCGGACACCGCATCGTTTAAATTGCTTCTGGCAACTGTGGCAAAACCACCTTTGCTGCCATCACTTCCAGGTTCTGGGTAAAATCGATTTAATACTAATAAAGAAAACACCTGTCTGTTTAATTCACCTTCTTGCTGGTTTACCTGTTGCACACGCCCATAAACCTGACCACCAATAGCACCTTGCTCATTTTCTGGCATGTCTAATTTAAATGAAATTTTAGGCTGAAGTAATTCGCCATTAATGTTTAAGTACACATAAAAAGGTAAGACTTGTCTGTATTTACTTTGTATAGCGGGGTCTGCTCCAGAAGTTTGTGCCGCCATAAGCGGAGAAGCTGAAGCTTTTAGGTTATAGATAGCACGCACATCTAACTTAGCATCAAACGGATCGCCAGACCAGCTGACTTTGCTTCCAGGAGCCAATTCAAACTTTCTGTTAACTAAGTTGTAAAGGTTTAATTCATATAACCCAGCATCAACATTATAGGTTCCTACCAAATTCATACGCCCGTTTGGTTTCATAGTAAAGTTAAAATCACCATGACCAGATACTTTAAAATAATCGCCGGTCTCCTCATCAATAATAATGGTAACGGTTGCTTTCTTTCCAACTTTTAAAAAGCTTTTAATATCGAAACCTTTAATCGTTGCTGTAGCTTCTTCTGTTTGTGTTAGAATGGCATCGGGGTTTTCGCGATTGACAAATATAACGACGCCGTCGCGCTGTTCAACATTTACAGCCGCTGAAGGCATCACGTAAGTAACATCTGTATTTTCACTAAGACTTATATTTGCATCTAATTTCGGGATTTGTAAATCGCCATTTAAATTAGCATCAGCATCAAAACTAGCTACGCCATAAAGGAAATTATTATCTTTCTTAGTCGCATTTAGAAACTGAAAGTTTTTAGCATTTAGTTTTAAATCAAATTTGGGATTAAAAATATTTTTAGTAAATAGCGCTCCTGAAACGATGAGACTGTTTTTGTTTTTATCACGAATAGTGAAGTTAGATAATGTTATGCCTTTATTGTCAATGCTTAAGTCTTCATTCTCTAACATAAAAGCAGCGTTAAACATGCTGATATTAAAAGCGGCATTATTGAAATTAAGTTGGCCTTTATACTGCGGCGATGCAGTAGTACCATTTACTTTAAAACGACCAGAGAAGCTCCCGCTAGTTTCTTTTAATAGCCCTTGTGAAAAATTTTCTAAAGCTTTCATTTTAAAGCTATTTAGCTTTAAATCCAAATCGAGATTCGCACCATTCTCATTAGCTAAATAATCACCTGTTAGATCAAGATCTATGGCCCCCTCTTTTAGTTTAGCATTAAAATCATAACTGTTACCACCTAAAGACTTGGCATCAAGGGTGAATGTGCCTAATTTTGATTTTAGAATTTCTAACTCAGATATAGTAACATCGGCTATGATTCCAGTATCTTTAAAAGGGTCTTCTATAACAAACTCACCATTAATTTTTCCGGAGGCTAAGGTTTTATCTGCATTAAAATAACTTAGAAAATCGTCTAATCTAAAATTATTAAAATCCAAAGCGACATGTGCTTTGCTAATGTTTGGTAATTTATCGGTAATCCTTACTTGTTGTGTGCCATTACTAATACTAAAATTATTAAATTCAAGTTTACCTGTGGTGTATATAATTTCGTTATTCTCAGGTGTGATCCAAGACTCTTCATTAAATATCAAGTCTTTTTGAAGCACATGATACCGTAATTCATCTCGTGAGCCTGTAATTTGGGATAATACATTAATGAGTTTTTTATCGTCGTTATAGGCAGTAATGTTAAGTGCCATTTCGTTATTTTTCTGAGCACCAGAAATCATGGTTTTTTGAATAGCAATGGGGCCAGCCTTTAGGGCCTTAAAACTTAAATCAAAATTTAAATCGTTTTTGGTAGTGTTTAAGGTAAAAGCTAAACTGTCTAATTCATTGCCACTATAATTAATATGCGGGGCAGTAATGTTTGCCGATAACTGGCGTTCTTTTTGTTTAAAATCAACAGAAATAGCAATGGTGTCTAAATCTTTTACATTAACCAAAAATACTTCATTAAGTAAAGGGGATTGCGCGATATGACCTCTTAATTTTAATTGTACATCATTAATACTGTCTTGAATCACTTCATCTTTATAGAAATAGCTATACAAATGCGCTTTAATAGCAACACCAAAGGTTTTTGGGTCTGTATTAGACTGTAGATCTAAGTCGACCAATTTATTTTCAAAACGTACCGAAGTGGTGTCTTGCCTTACTAAACCTTTAGCATCAATACGTCCCAGGAGATAGGTTTTATTGTCGTACACAACAACGCCATCATCAATTTGAGCATCAAAGGTATATTTTTCGGCATTACCTTTAAAATCGGCCTTTAGTTTTAAGCCTGTTCTAACGTCGCGCTGCATTAAGCCAAGGCCTTTTATATTTGCACCAATGACGTTTAGATTTACCTTAGCCTCAGGTGCAATAGAATCCAGTATAACAAAAGTGTTGAGCTCTAAATTAAGATTCTCGTCTTTGTATTGTGAGGTAATAGTCCCTTTCCCATTTTTAATGTCCCCAAGAATTTTAAGGTCTTTTATAGCATAGGTATCGTAGTTAAAACTAGAAATGGTGGCTTCTGCTCTTGCGTCAAGTGTGTTAATCGTTTGGCCTTTGCCGTTGGCCTTAATTGTAAGACTTACTTCCCCTAAAGTTTTATTTTTTAGGAGTTCACTTAGTTTGTAATCTTCCACTTTTAAGGTTGCATCAAAAGCAATGGTGTTTTCACTATTAAAGCGACCAGCTATCGTAGCGATGCCTTGAGAAGTGGTGATTTTAGAGTTTGTATATATGTTTTTTAAATTACCTTTAACAGTTCCCGCTATCTTTATGTTTTCTGGAAGAGAAACACCTAATGCGGTTTCATCGACAAAGGTTACGAGGTCTTTTTTAATCGTTTCTGCTGAAAATTTTGGAATATTAAATTGAAGATTGTCAGGATCTGTTGTGTTTTTAAGGGTTCCGCTGGCAGAAATTCGAGTTGTTTTACCCCAGTTAACTAATACTTTTGGAATAGAAACATTTGATAAATACCCTGAAGCTTGAAGATGTCCAGTTAGAGGTTTTTTGCTTAATTTTTTTAAATACGCGTTTTGCTCAAGTGCTGGTTGAAATTTAAACAGTTCATTTAAATCCAAATTAAAGCTGGGAAAGTCTACAGCGATTTTTGCGTTTTCTGGTTTTTCTATTAAGGCTTTTAACGAGTTGTAATCCAATTTAAGTGTCCCATTAAGAGCATTGTTATTCAATTTTAATTTTAGACCATCTATCTTTAGTTCTTGATCTGAAATATTAAAATTAAGCGCTAAATCCTTTAAGTTTAAACCTGAAGTTTCGTTAAAACTTAAAGCCTCTAGGTTTAATCTGCCTTTTTTTTCTTTTAGAAAAATAGAATGTCCTTCTAAGTTTATGGTTTTTAATACGATAGCATTCGGATTGAATTGCTTTTTGCTTGGTTTAGCGTTACCAACAAAATAACTGAAGTTATCGTTCTCCAAATTAATGCTTCCAATAGAAACTCTTAAATCTGGCCATTCGAAATTTTTGATGTCTTTTTTGATGCCTTCTGAAACTTCTTTAACCTTTTCTGTTATAGCATTGTCTTCTGTTTCTGTATAAACGGTAATGACTGAATTTCTTAAATCTAGAGTGTTAATTTCAAAGGTATTATCTGGGAGATTAGCGGTTGGAATTTCAGCATAGAAATCGGCAACATCTACATTTACAGTAATTCTATCCGCTTGCGATTTATAGTTCGCAAAGACGTTTTTTAGTGTTAATTTTTCTGTGGAGAGTTTAGGTAAAGGTATGTTTTCTGCGTTAGGGTCTCTGGGCACAGGACTTTGAAAGAATCTAATTTTCGCATTGGACAATTCAATTTCCGAAGCTTTAAAATCCATGGCCTCCAGATTTATTTGATCCATTTCTAATTGGAGTTTTCCTATATCAAAGCGACTATCTATACCGGAAACAGCGTCATCGTAAAGAATAGCAATGTTTTTAAAATCCAACTGGCCAATGATTAGATTTAAAGGCTTAGCGGTTTGGGTTTGTATGGTATCAGGTTTAGTCGCAAAGGCATCAATTAAAAACTGAAAGTTAAATCCGTTAATCGTGTCTTTTCTTATAATATTGGCGCGAAGCCCTTGCACCTGTAAGTCATCAACTCCAACACCATTCCCTTTAATCATTGACCATAACGGTACGTTGGCTTCTAAGGTTTTCGAATAAATTAAGGTGTCCCCCTTTTTGTCTTCAAGGTAGAGACCATCCAATTGAATATCACCATCAAAAGTAACGAAGAGCTTTTTTATCTCGATCTTAGTCTTGGTTTTGTTTGATACATAGGAAATAGCCTTATTAACTATTATGTTTTGACCAAAAGGACTGCGAATGAATAGTATAAGGATAATGAAAAGAAGCAAAAGGCTAAGAAAAATCTTTCCTATGACCTTTAAAATGCGGTTGACCTTCTTTTTAGATTTAGGTATTTTATCTTTTTTGTTTTCCAATAGCAACACTAATAATCTACAAATTTATTAAATTACAGATTAACAAAGGTGCTCTAAAAGTTTTATTAATACCAAGAAATGATAACAAATCTGCTTATTTAGCGCGAGGTACATTAGAGTGTTTATTACTCGTTTTTTTCCATATTTGTTCTGAATTTAAATAGAAACTCCCGATAAAATCAAAATTGCATTCATCAGGCGCAATGATAGATAAAAATGGATTTTGAGAGTTGTCTCTGTAAAGATGATAGGTCTGGCCAATAATGGGTTCGAAATTAAACTTAGCGTTATAAACCAAATTGTTATATTCTAGTTCTTCCATCATTTTATCATATTCGGCTTTTAATTCTAAGTATTTTGCCTCAATTTGTTTATTGGCTTTTAGTATGTTTTTGTTTTTCCAAGTGATATTATCTGTTGCTATTATGGCTGGAGCTCCAACATTTGTAGCATAGGGCTTTAGTGACGCGTTATACTTTTGGGAAGCCTCATCAAAAACTATATTATCAGGTTTTTTTTTCATAATTCACTTATAATAAGAATGGATTTGATTTTCAGTATTAAAAAATCAAATCCATTATAGGTAATGTTTTAAAAGCGCCCTTAAACTCGGGGAACACCTTTTATTCGTTTTTCGATTTTACGTTTTTTCTCTGTTAAGACTTTCATAACATCCATTAAGTGAGCGTCTTTGGTCTTTTTATAAACTTCATTTATTGCTAAAATTAATTTTTTAGCTTTTCTCGAGGCTACAACGCGATCACTTGTAGACATATGACTCATTTTAGCTTTTTCAAACTTCTCAGCTTCTAATAATAAATCCATAGTTAATTTTGTTTAAATTTTCATAAAAATAATTAAACACCTATAAAATTATGCTAAGAAAATCATAAAACTATTTTATAGCCAAATTGTTTAAACCTATATAATTTATTATTTCCCTTAATTTTAGTGTGTTTTACTAGTTTTTATTCTGTAATGTTCTTGGGTTAAAAGCAGTTATAATTGTACTTGTTTGTGGTAACAACATCAAGCGAAATCAGAGTTGTCTAAAATAATTAGATAGTACTTAGTTAACAATGTGTTGCCCTATAAATGTTTCTATTTCGGTTATTTTAGTTTAAATTTATTATTTAATTTTATCTAGTATTAAAAGTGATTTTACCTTAACTATATTTTTTAGAATGTATGATAGGATGAAGAAATAGTGTCTGAAATTATATAAATGTTTAAATTAGCTACTGTTTCTAAATCTTTAAAGTCTAGTCGCTGGTGTAAAGGTCAAAAAATAAGAAGCATAGTGGTGTTGCCAAAATTTTATTTGAACTTATTAACCTCTTTTATCTTTGAGTTCTTATAAAATTGGTTAATATCAGGAAAAAAAAGGGCCTTGATTTAAACTAAAACATATGGATAATAACACGACGCTTTCTAAATTGAAAGATTCATTACTGGAGCACTGGAACGATTTTATTTATCAGGTTCCAAACATTATAATAGCAATATTAATCGTAACCTTTGGGTTTTTACTTTCTAATAGTGTAGCGCTCTTTTTTAAAAAAATTATAGCTGCAAGGACGCAAGATCCACTCATGACTAATTTCCTGGCTAAAACCATAAAACTTGGCCTTATTATTTTAGTTATTTTATTGGCTCTTAATATTGCAGGTTTAGGTGGTATAGCGACAGGGCTTTTAACAGCGGCCGGAGCATCTGCTATTGTGATTGGGTTCGCTTTTAAGGATATAGGAGAAAACTTCATTGCAGGAATTATATTATCATTTAATAGGCCTTTTAACTTAAATGATACTGTTAAAATAGATGATATTTTTGGTAAGGTAAAGACCATGCAATTTCGTTATACCAAACTCAAAACCTTTGATGGTAGAGACGTGTATATCCCAAACAGTGACATCATCAAAAAAGCGGTATTTAATTACACAGAAGATGGTTTTTTCAGGCTAGATTTTATTGTGGGTATTGATTATGATGATGATATTGATATTGCAAAACAAGTCATCCTTGATGCTGTTCTTAAATCTGAAGGGGTTATTAACACAGAGACACATGAGTGTTTTGTAACTGTAGACTCTTTAGGGGTAAGCACTGTGAATCTTAAAATATTATTCTGGACTAAAACCAAGGAATATAGGCGTGTAGCTTTAGAAGTGCGTAGCGATGTGATTAAAAATGTCAAGCAAGTTATTTTGAAAAACGGATTGAACATGCCTGCTGATATTACAGAAATTAAGCTTTACGGCTCTCAAACTAGTATTCCTATCACGGTTAAAAAGGAGTAATTTACTTTTGTTATTTGCCCAAAACGGATCAAAGATCAATTTCAAAAGTTGTGAGAATTCAATATAGATTTTTAAACAAAATCATACAAACCAAAAAACCCAATCTTTTCAGATTGGGTTTTTAGTGGTGGTGCCTCCAGGAATCGAACCAGGGACACAAGGATTTTCAGTCCTTTGCTCTACCAACTGAGCTAAGGCACCAGTTGCATTAAATTGCGAGTGCAAATATAGTTTCAATTTTAATACTTGCAAAAGAAAATTTATAAAATTTCATTTACTAAATTTACATTTTTTAAATTGAACTATGAATTTAATCGTTGATGTTGGTAATAGTTTTACTAAACTAGCTGTTTTTGAGCAGAGTAGCATGTTACTCAAAGTGCGTATTGAAACAGAAGATTGTGTAAAAGAAATAAAAAAACTTCAGAACATTTATGAGAATTTTGAGTTTGCAATCGTTTCTTCGGTAGGAAAACTAGATGAAACGGCTATAAATTTTTTAAAAAAAGCGTTTCAGCTACAAATTTTAACGCACGAAACTAATTTACCATTTAAGAATTTATATGCGACACCAAAAACATTAGGTATCGATCGTATGGCCTTGGTTTGTGCTGCTGTAAAACAATTTCCAGATAGAAACGTATTAATTATTGATGCTGGAACCTGTATCACTTTCGATTTTATAACTGCAGAAAATGAATATCTTGGTGGTGCAATATCACCTGGCATTCGTATGCGTTACAAAGCGATGCACAATCAAACGGCTAATTTACCGTTATTAGATACCGGAATTCCAAATCATATTATTGGTAATTCTACAGCAACATCTATGCATTCTGGTGTTTTTTATGGAGTCATAAGTGAAATAGACGGGAATATTGAAAGGTATCTCGAAAAATATTCAGATTTAACAGTAATTTTAACAGGAGGAGATACTAAAATGTTGTCTAAACAATTTAAAAGTAGCATATTTGCGGACTCGGATTTCCTTTTAAAAGGATTAAATTTTATTTTACAATATAACTCACACTAATGATAAAAAAACTTGTATTAGTTTTTATTGCACTTTTCGCAATTCAAAGTTACGCCCAAGAAACTACTGCTTCACCGTATTCATTTTATGGTATAGGAACCTTAAAATTTAAAGGATCTGTAGAAAATAAGAGTATGGGTGGCTTGAGCATCTATAAAGACAGTATTCATATTAATTTTAGAAATCCTGCAACTTACGGTGGCTTAAATATTCAGTCCTTTAAAAACGAAAGTCGCCCTGTGACGTTTACTGTAGGCGGTAGCCATACATCAACTGAACTAGAAAGTAATTTTGGTAGCGATCGCGTAAAAGCCTCGACGTTTGATTATTTAGCATTGTCTATTCCGGTGGGAAAACTAGGTTTCGGCTTTGGTTTATTGCCCTATACAGCTGTTGGCTATCGCTTAGAGACCAATAATGATGTTGGAAATATTGATACAAGGTTTAGAGGAGAAGGCGGGTTGAACAAGGCCTTTTTATCTGCAGGATATCAAATTACTGATGAATTAAGTGCTGGTATTGATGCTAATTATAATTTTGGAAACATTCAAAATAGTACCATACAGTTTAATTATAATGCTCAAAATGAACCGCTGCAAACGCAGTCTCGTGAGAATAACAGATCAGATTTAAGTGGTCTCAGTCTTAATATTGGATTGCATTACCAACGTATGATAACTAATAAATTAGAGCTGCAATCTTCATTTACCTATGCGCCTTCAAGTGATTTAAATTCTAAAAATGAGCGCTCATTTTCAAGTATCATTATTAATCCTACAACAGGAGCTGAAAGTCCTATAGAAACTATGGAAGGTGATTTAGCAGCATCTGGTTTAGAAGAAACTAGCTTAACCTTACCTTCAAGAGTCTCGTTTGGAGCTGGAATAGGAGAACCAAGAAAATGGTTTGCTGGCTTAGAATATACAGCGCAAAATACAAGTGAGTTTTCAAATGTCTTATACCAAAACACAGGATCTACTTTTGAAGATGCTTCAACCTTGTCTATCGGCGGATTTTATATTCCAGAATACAATTCGTTTACAAGCTATTGGAAAAGAGTAGTTTATAGAGGTGGCCTGCGCTTTGAGAACACCGGTTTGAAAATAGAAAACGAATCTATTAAAGAGTTTGGCATAGCTTTTGGAATAGGTATACCAGTTGGTACAATTAGAAATCCATTCTCTAACGCCAATATAGGTTTTGAAATAGGACAACGCGGTACAACAAATGCGAATCTTATTCAAGAGAATTTTATAAAAGTCCAATTGAGTCTGTCGTTAAACGATAGATGGTTTGATAAAAGAAAATACGACTAACAAAACATTAAAATTAAAGATTATGAAAACTAACATGACACTACTTATAGCCTTTTTATTTTTAGGTCTAACAACAAGTTTCGCTCAGGACAATGAAGCGTGTAATAATAACTTGTCGTTGTTTACAGAGGCGGTAAAAGGAAAAAATTGTAAAGAAGCTTATCCTTATTATCAAAAAGCAATAAAAGATTGTCCAAAGTATAATCAATCTGCCATATATAAATATGGAGAAGATATGTTTGAACTTTGTATTGATGAGTCTTCTGGAGAGGCAAAAAAGAAGTACATTAATGAGTTAATTAGTCTGTGGGAATCAAGAATGGTAAATTATGCCAGTAAATCTCCTAAAGGGAAGTACGGTTCAAAAATTGCTGAGTTGAAATATGATAACAGAGAATTGTTAGGTTTAACAGACGAACAAATTTATAATGAATTTGATGCGGTATACACTTCAGATTTAAAAAACTTTAGCAGTCCAAAGGGATTATATGTTTACTTTAAAATGATGGTAAACCTTTATGATGCTGGAAAGAAAACACCACAACAATTATTTGATAAATATGATGATGTTGTAGATAAAATAGAAACTGAAGTTGCTGAAAATGCTTCTGAGCTGAATAAGTTAGTGGCTAAAGAAGAGGCAGGAACACCGTTAACAAAAAAGGATAAGCAGTACAAGCCCTTTTATGAGCGAATGATAGAAGTTTTAGATAAGATTTCTGGTAGCGTAGATCAAGAATTAGGAGATAGAGCCAATTGTGAAAACTTAATTCCATTGTATCAAAAAGACTATGAGTCTAAGAAAAATGACGCACAATGGTTACAAAGAGCAATGAACAAGTTGTATGCTAAAGATTGTAAAGAAGATCCAATGTTTGTGAAAATTGTAAAACAAAAGTATTCTTTAGAGCCAAATGCAGATACCGCCCGTTATTTATACGTAATTACTGGAGAACAAAAATATTTAGACGAAACGTTTAGACTAGAAAAAAATCCAATTAAAAAAGCGAAGTTGTATTACCAACAGGCTAATGATTATAAGTCTAAAGGGAATTATAGTCAAGCGAGAAATTACTATATGAAATCTGTTGAACTAAACCCTTCTAATAGAAAGCCATACTTACAAATAGCAAACATGTATGCAAGTAGCGCTAAAGATTGTGGTTCTGATGCTTTTAATCAAAGAGCAGTGTATTGGTTAGCTGCACAAGAAGCAGATAAAGGAGGAAGCGCATCTGCAGCGGCTTCATATAGAGGTTATGCACCAACCAAGGTTGATATTTTTGATAAAAACATGAGTGGTAAAACAATAAAAATAGGATGTTGGATTCAAAGAAGTGTAACAGTGCCTAACTAATGATTATTAATAAACAATATATATTCAAAAACGGAGTCATAGCATTAGCTATGACTTTGTTTTTTTCTTGTAAAAACAACTTTCAAGAGATTAAAAACATTGGTGTTTCAGAAAATGAGCCTCAAGGGGTTGGTATCGATATTAACGCCAAACGTACAGACTCTGGTCGTGTAGTGGCTAATTTGATGACTCCAAAAATGCTGGATTTTGAAAACCGAAAGTTTGGGTATTCAGAATGTCCACAGGGTGTTGTTTTAGATATTTTTGATGAAAACAATCAAAAAACCAGGGTTATTGCAGATTATGCCATTATCTATAGCGCTACAGATTTAGTAGACTTACAAGGCAATGTTATCGTCGCCTCTTCTGAAAAAGATTCTTTATTTGCAGAGCAATTGTACTTTGACCAAAACAAGCAATGGTTATTTACCAATTTACCTGTGACTTATAAATCTAAAGACTACCTCACTAAAGGGAGTGGTTTTGATTCGGATAGGGATTTTAAAAAGGCCGAAGTTCTTGAAATTAGTGGTCTTTTTGCGGTTCAGGAAGATTAGAGAACTATTGGTTTAGCTTCTGTATTATTTTTTATATATCTTTACAGCACAAATCATTTTACATGTTAAAATATTTAAAGATCTTTCAATACATCTACCTTGTAGCAGGTGTGTTTTTTTTATACGATGCCATAGTGACTTGGAATAGCGATAGAAATCACGCCTATCTATCTTTGTTTCTATGCATTTTAGCCGCTTTTATGTTTTTCTTTAGGAGGCGTTTTCATAAAAAATATGAAGACAAAAACAAAAAACAATAGATGTCTATAACGGCAATTATCGTTATTATAGTATCCTTACTATTATCTGCTTTCTTTTCAGGAATGGAAATAGCGTATGTTTCTGCTAATAAAATTCACATTGAAATTGAAAAGAAGCAAGGCGATTTTTTAGCCAAAATTTTGTCTAGGTTAACCGCAAAACCCTCAAAATTTATTGCCACAATGCTTATTGGCAATAACATAGCCCTGGTGATCTATGGTTTTTTTATGGGAGATTTACTCATGAATTGGTTTAAAACAATAGTGCCTACGGGATTTGGTTTTATAGATGTTTTATTTACCGATTTTGATTTACTCTCACAAACGATCATTTCGACCTTAGTGATTTTATTTACTGCGGAATTCCTGCCTAAAGTATTCTTTCAAATTTATAGTAACACATTTATAAAGATATTTGCCTTTCCTGCCTATGTGTTTTATTTAGCATTTTGGCATATATCATGGTTTGTGCTTTGGATTTCAGACTTTGTACTGAAGCGTTTTTTTAAAACAGAAGGTGATCAGGTACAACTCGCGTTTACTAAAGTAGAATTGGGAAATTACATTAGTGAACAAATGGAATCTATTGAGTCACACGATGATATTGATACCGAGATTCAAATTTTTCAGAATGCGCTAGAGTTTGCAGAGGTCAAAGCGAGAGAGGTCATGATTCCGCGAACAGAAATAGTGGCTTTAGAACTTAATGATTCTGTAGCTAACCTAAGTGCGTTGTTTACAGAAACAGGGATGTCAAAAATATTGATTTATAAAGAAACTATAGATGATATTGTAGGTTATGCGCACGCTTTCGAACTGTTTAAAACTCCAAAAACCATCAAATCGATGATTTTGCCTGTTGAGTTTGTGCCCGAGACCATGCTGGCAAATGATATTCTAAACGCACTTATTAAAAAACGTAAAAGTATTGCTGTAGTTTTAGATGAGTACGGCGGAACTTCTGGTATAATGACGGTTGAAGATATTGTTGAAGAACTCTTTGGTGAAATTCATGATGAACATGATACCGTCATATTAATAGAAGAAAGAGTAGATGAGGAGAACTATACGTTTTCAGCGCGATTAGAAGTAGATTATATAAACGAAACCTATAAATTGAATTTACCTGAAGGTGAGAATTATGAAACACTTGGAGGTATGATAGTCGATTTTACGGAAGAAATTCCGCAGCAAAATGAAATTGTTATAATGGATAAATTTCAGTTTAAAATCTTAGAAGTTTCAAACACCAAAATAGATTTAGTCTCACTCAAAATTAAAACAGACGATTAACCACTATATCGTGAGTTTATGGAGTATTTTTATTAAAAATGCTACCCAATTTTAAATAATTATAATTAATGCGATTTTCTACTTTTTTTATTAAACAGAAAATGGTATTTTCGCCCACTATATTACCTAAAATCAATACTAAAAATGGCAATTTTAAATAAAATTAGAGAAAAAACAGTCGTACTTATTTTAGTAATCGCATTAGCATTATTTGCGTTTATATTATCAGGGCTTTTAGATAACAAAGATGTTTTGTTCTCTAAGTCACCAAACACAGTAGTTACTGTTAATGGTAAAGATATTTCTCGCGAGCAATTTATGGCTCAGGTGGAAGCAAGACAAAACCCAAACGCAACACAATCTCAAATCATGAATCAAGTATTTGATGCAATGGTTAGAAAAGCGGTCATGGAAGCGCAATATGATAAATTAGGATTAAAAGTGGGTAGAGAGCAAATGCGTGATTTGCTAAAGCAACGTTATGCTAACAGTCCTCAGTTTTTAAATGCAGAGGGCGTTTTTGATGAGTCTCTAATGAACCAATACATTGCCGATTTAAAAAAATCATCACCACAGTTTTATCAAAGATGGATTGAAGGAGAAAAGGAAATAGCGGCAAATGCTATGCAGCAAAATTACATAAACATGATTAAAGGTGCTACAACAGCTACTGTAGCAGAAGGTGAACTAGAATATAAGTTAGAGAATGATAAAGTAGATATTCAATTCGTCCAAATTCCCTTTGCTTCTATACCAGACAGTACGGTGTCTGTGTCTAAATCTGAAATTAAAGATTATATGACAAAAAACAGTTCAAAATACGAAGTTGAAGCTTCTAGAAATTTTCAATATGTAAAGTTTGAAGAAGTCGCTTCTAAAAAAGACGAAGATGAGATTCAAGATGCTTTAATAACATTAATTAAAGGTCGTGAGGTATACAATGAGGCTACTAAAGAAACTGAGAAAGCCCCAGGTTTTGCGGCTGTTTCTGTAGAAAATGCTGAAGATTTTGTTAATGAGAATTCTGATGCAGCGGTTAAGTATCAAGACAGGTTTGTGTTTGTAAACAATCTTTCTCCTAATCTTAAGGACAGTATAACAAGCTTAAAGGTAGGGGCTGTTTATGGGCCTTATAAAGACGCTCAAAGCCTTAAGGTTACAAAATTACTAGCTGTTAAAAAAGCATACGATTCTTTAAAGGTAAGACACATATTAATACCTTTTAAAGATTCATTAAATCCTGCGCCTGGAGTTGTTAAAACAGAACTGCAAGCTGAAAAAACAGCAGATAGTATATTAGCTATAGTGAAAAAGGATAACTCTAAATTCTCAGAATTAGTTCAAACCATGTCTTCAGATCAAGGGAGCTTGGCTAATGAAGGTGTTTATGATTGGCATCCAGAAGGAACAATGGTTGAAGAATTTAACGCCTTTGAAATAACTAAGAATGTAGGTGATTTAGGTGTTGTAAAAACACAGTTTGGATTTCATATCATGGAATTATTGGATAGAAAATCTCCAAAAGAGGCTTACAAACTAGCAACTATTGAACGAAAAATCGAACCATCAATAGAAACGGAAGATGCTATATTTAGAGAAGCTTCTAATTTTGAGGTTTTGGTTGGCGATAAAGATTTTCAAGAGGCTGCTAAGGCTGAAAACTTAAAAGTGAATCCTGTAAATACCGTAAAAGTTTTAGACGAAAACATTCCAGGTGCAGGCCCACAAAGAGGTCTTGTGCGTTGGATGTTTGAAGACGGAACAGAGGTTGGCGATGTGAAGCGTTTTAAAACAACTGATGGTTATATTGTTGCACAATTAACAAAGAAGAACGAAGCTGGTTTAATGAATGTTGAAGATGCTTCTGTAACGGCATTACCAGAAATTAGAAAAGAGAAAAAAGCGAAGTTGATTAAAGACAGAGTTAGTGCAACGAATATAACAGATTTAGCTGCTGCTGAAAAACAAGCTATTAAATCTGCTTTAGCCATTAATATGAAGAACCCAACAGTTGCTGGAGCAGGATTAGAACCTGTAGTAGTAGGTACTGCTTTTGGATTAAAAGAAGGGAAAACTTCCAGATTAATCACAGGAAATAAGGGTGTTTATATGGTGAAATTAATAAAAAAGACACCAGCAACTAAATTAGATAATTACCAGTCATTCGCTAATCAAGTATCCACTAAAAAGGCCACTGAAATCAATACGAGGCTATATAATGCTTTAAAAGTATCGGCAGAAATTGAGGATAATAGGGCGAATACGGTTCAATAAAAATAGTGTTATGAAAAAATTATTATTACTTTGTTTCCTCGTTTTGGCATTTAGTTGCTCAAAAGATGATGATACAGCAACTACAGATTCTCCATTTCCTAAAACAACTACGATGAAATTTGAAGTTGATTTAACAACGGTAAGAGATGCTAATATTACAACAACGATTAATGATGTTGAGGTTTTGGAATTGTCAAGTACTGCTAACTTCTCTAAATCTTATGAAAACATCGTGGTGAGCTTGCAAACTGTGTTTAAATTAGAATACGTAGATATAAGTCCTATGCCTTTTCAGCCTTACGAAGCAACTTTGAAAATTCTAGACATTGATAACATTGTGAAGTCTCAAAATTTTAGTGTAACAGAACAAGGTCAGATCCTAGAAATAGAATATATGTTTAGTGAAGATAATTAAAGCTAACTAATACTTCTTATCAAATAGAAAGGTCTCGCATTGCGAGACCTTTCTATTTGATAAGAAGTTAATGCGATTCTAGAATCATTTCTGTAAAAGGAATAATAGTGTGGTAGCCTTTGCCTTTAAAATAAGTGCTAACCTCATTTTTTGTGCCTGTTGCTAAGATAAAATCGCCTCCCCAACCTCCAAGGCTTTTAATGGCATATTTATAATCATCAAAGAGGCGCTGCTTAACTGGGGTTTGATTCGTGATTGTTCCAATTAAGGTTTCATGTGCATCAATAAGTAGTTCAAACGCCTTTAGTGAATCACATTCCAAAATTTGCTGAGTGAGAGCATTTATTTTAACAATGATTGCTTTACTATTTTTTTTATTTTCTTGATAGGTTTTTATAGCCTCACGACTGTTTTGTTTTTGATTTAAATGAATAAAAAACAACTTATTTTCAAAGGCTTTATTAAAAGCAACAGGTGTGATTTTTGATATTGTTTTATTTAATTCATAAACAATTGCCGAATCATGTTGCGCACAGGCAATGTCGTACCCACTACCACCAAAAGTGGCATGCGACAATGCGAAGGCATCAATTTTTGCCCACTGGGCTATATTATTGAGTAATGTGGATGAAGACCCCAATCCCCAATCATTAGGAAACTCTAATTTAGAAGTGACACTGTACCCTTTTTTAGTGCTCAGAAATTCCGGATTTAGCTTTTTAGCAGCGTGCAATATGTTAATCAACCGTTTTGATACTGGGTTATCATTTTGAGTCGTGAGCAGCCTGGCAAACTGTTCGTTAAGAAGAGCAAATTCATCTTCAAACCAAACGGCCCCTTTTTCATCTAAACTTCGCCAACTCAATTTGGGTTCATCAATACCTTCTACCGTTAATGTTTGCCCGAATGTTGTAGGTAAAGCTAAGGCTTTTGCGCCATCAAGAACCACATATTCTCCAGTAAGCAACAATTTACCGTGGCTGTAGAACCTTTCCATTAGCGTCTTAGTTTTTCAATTTCAGAAACAACAGCGCTATGGGTCACTATATTGGTTTTAAAATGATTAACAATGGTCTCTTTTTCAGTAGTTGTGGCTTCAAACTGGTTTAAAATATTCATCAAATGCATTTTCATGTGGCCCTCTTGAATCCCTGTTGTTGTTAATGAACGCAGAGCGCCAAAATTTTGAGCCAGACCAGCAACCGCTACAATTTGCATGAGTTCTTTCGCTGTTGGTTTTCCTAAAATATCTAATGCGACTTTCACTAAAGGATGTAAATTGGTCAATCCGCCAACGGTTCCAAGTGCTAATGGAATTTCCATCCAAAAAGTGAAAATGCCGTTTTCAATTTTTGCATGCGTTAAGCTTGTGTATTTTCCATCTTTAGAAGCATAGGCGTGTACTCCGGCTTCAACCGCTCTAAAATCATTGCCAGTCGCTAAAACGACAGCGTCAATACCATTCATAATGCCTTTATTATGAGTGACCGCTCTATAGGGCTCAACTTCGGCAATGGCTACGGCTTGTACAAACTTTTGGGCAAATGTTTCAGCCGGGATATGCTTGTCTTTTAATGCTTCAACTTTACACGATACTTCTGCTCTAACCAAACAATCGGGAACGTAGTTAGAGAGAATACTCATAATAATTTCTATAGAAACATTGCGTTGTTTTTTTGCTTCAGTTTTAAACGTTTTTGCAAATTGCTCTAAACAAGAGTTTATAAAATTCGCTCCCATGGCATCCAGTGTTTCAAAGGTAGCATGCAGCTGGTAATACCCATTTATTGCTTCAGTTTTATTTCGTAATTCAATATCTAGAATACCACCGCCACGTTTTTCCATGTTTCTGGTAATAGGCTTTGCATCAGCAATTAATTGTGATTTTACGTTTTTAAAAAAAGCAGTCAACACATTAAAATCACCAGCATATATAAAATGAACTTGCCCAATTTTAGTAGTGGAAATAACAGTGGTTTTAAACCCACCACGATCCATCCAAAACTTTGCCGCTTTACTGGCAGCGGCGACTACAGAACTTTCTTCAATGGCCATCGGTATCGCGTAGGTCTTGCCATTGATTAAAAAGTTTGGTGCCACTCCAAAGGGTAAGTAGTAATTAGAAATCGTATTTTCTATAAACTCATCATGTAATTGCTGAAGTTTTTTATCTTCATTAAAGTATTGTACTATAGTTTCTTTTGCTGTGCTTGAATTAGAAAGGTAATTGGTGACAATCCAATCTATTTTTTCAGATTTTGTAAGCTTAGAAAAGCCAGAAATTGATGTGCTCATTCAATAGGTATTATGTTTGCAAAGATACTGTTCTCATAATCATATTTCGAATATGAAATGTAGTTTGCATATTTAACTGTTAATAAATAGGGTTTTTTGCTTATTTTTTAGTAAACTTGGCATTCTTTTAAGATAAAAATATTCTGAATGCAATATTATAAATATTTACTACTTTTCTGCTTTTTAGCAAGCGCTTTATCCTCAGCACAAAACAAATTAATTACATTAGAAGACATCTGGAATGATGGTACTTTTAGAACCGAAAGACTAGATGCGCTGCACTCTATGAATAACGGACAAGAATACTCCGTTTTGAACCTTGATAGAGATAACGGGATGACTACTATAGATGTTTATGATTATAAAACACTAGAGAAGGTAAAAACATTGGTGAATTCTTCGGCGATTAAAGACTTAAACTATTTTACAAACTATACGTTTAGTGACGATGAAAATCAGGTGCTTTTAGCAACAGAGGAAGCCGCTATTTTTAGGCGTTCTACGTTAGCGAAATACTACGTTTACAATGTTAAATCTGAGACATTACTATTAGTTGCTGAAGACAAAATACAAGAGCCAACCTTTTCTCCTAATGGAAAAATGGTTGCTTATGGTTTAAACAATAATCTATACATTAAAGACTTAGCCTCAGGAAAAACCACACAAGTAACTGCTGATGGTGTAAAGAATAAAATCATTAATGGCATTACAGATTGGGTTTACGAAGAAGAATTTGGTTTTGTTCGTGCCTTCGAGTGGAATGCAGATAGCGATAAAATTGCATTTATTCGTTTTGATGAAACTGCTGTGCCAGAATTTTCAATGGATGTATATGGTAAGGATTTATACCAAACCCAAAACGTTTTTAAATATCCAAAAGCCGGTGAAGCGAATGCCATAGTATCACTGCATGTTTACGATTTGAAGAAAAATGAAACGCAAGCAGTAACGGTCGATAAAACCTACAGCGATTTTTATATTCCAAGAATTGAATGGACTAATGATCCAGAGGTCTTAAGTGCACAATACATGAATCGTCATCAGGACGCCTTAGATTTATGGTTGGTTAATGCAAAGACTAAGGAAGCGACCTTGACGATCGCAGAAACAGATAAAGCCTATGTTGATGTAACAGACAATTTAACCTTTCTAAAAGATAACAGCATTATCTGGACCAGTGAAAAGGACGGCTATAACCATATCTACCATTATACTAAAAAAGGAAAACTCATTAATCAAGTGACCAAAGGTAATTGGGAAGTGACTAATTATTATGGCTACGATGAAGAAACAGATAAAATATATTATCAATCTGTAGAGAATGGCTCTATAAATCGTGATGTGTATTCTATAAAATTGGATGGTACAGATAAGCAACGATTGTCTAAAGCTCAAGGTACAAATAATGCCGACTTTAGTGCTGATTTCACCTACTTTATCAACACGTATTCAAGTGCTACAACACCTCCTTTGTACACATTAAATGACGCTTCAAATGGTGATGTAATAAAAACCATAAAAGATAACGCTGAAGTTTTAGAGGTTGTTTCAGAATATAAAATAGTACCAAAAGAATTTTCTACTATTCGTGTTAATGGTAATGATTTGAACATGTGGACGATAAAGCCTGCTGATTTTGATGCCAATAAAGAATATCCTTTATTCATGTATCAATATTCAGGACCAGGATCACAACAAGTGGCTAATCGCTGGAATGTTGCAAACGATTATTGGTACCAAATGTTAGCGCAAAAAGGCTATATAGTAGCCTGCGTAGATGGAAGAGGTACGGGGTTAAAAGGCGCGGACTTCAAAAAAGTAACACAAAACGAACTAGGTAAATACGAATTAGAAGATCAAATCGAAGCGGCAAAACAATTAGGACAACGCCCGTACATAGATGAAGCGCGCATTGGTATTTGGGGATGGAGTTATGGTGGGTTTATGAGTAGTAATGCCTTATTTAAAGGAAATGACGTCTTTAAAATGGCCATTGCAGTTGCACCAGTGACCAGTTGGAGATTTTATGATTCTATTTATACAGAACGTTACATGACTACACCGCAGGAAAACGCAAGTGGTTATGATGACAATTCACCCATTAATCATGTCGATAAATTAAAAGGCGATTTCTTATTAATTCATGGCACGGGTGATGATAATGTACATGTACAAAACACAATGCGTATGGTTGAGGCTTTAATTCAAGCCGATAAGCAGTTTGAATGGATGATTTATCCAGATAAAAATCACGGTATTTATGGTGGCAACACGCGCTTACACTTATATAAAAAGATGACTAATTTTATTGATCGCACATTAGGTGATAAAATAGGCACCACAAGCGTAAAAATGGAAGCAGTAAAAGTTAAAGGATAAACTAACTATTAAATTATTTATAAACATGGAATTTAAATTTGGAGGTTCAGAAACCAATCAAAAAACAGTATTAGGTCATCCGTCAGGATTATTTGTGTTGTTTTTTACAGAAATGTGGGAACGCTTTTCTTACTACGGTATGCGCGCACTTTTAGTATTATTTTTAGTCTCGACTTTAATAGATGGTGGCTGGGAATGGGATAGAGCTGATGCTTTAGTACTATATGGTTGGTATACTGGATTGGTTTATTTAACACCAATTATTGGTGGTTTTATTGCTGATAAATTTATGGGCTATAGAAAGGCAATTATTTTAGGTGCATTTATTATGACACTTGGGCACGCATCTATGGCTTTAGAAGGAATAACTTCTGTTTTCTTTTATGCAGGTTTAACTTTTTTAATTATTGGTAATGGCTTATTTAAGCCGAATATTTCTTCAATGGTTGGGCAACTATATAAATCACAAGGAAAAGAGAAAGATGCTGGGTACACCATTTTTTATATGGGTATTAATGCTGGCGCTTTTTTAGGTATTCTTTTGTGCGGATATATAGGAGAAAATGTTAATTGGCATTATGGTTTTGGTCTCGCTGGTGTGTTTATGTTTTTCGGAATGTTACAATTTTATTTCTCTCAAAAAATATTTGGTAAAATAGGATTAACACCTGTTAAAACTGGAGCTGTTGATGAGGTAATAGAAGACAGTGTAGAAAAAATAGGAGAGGATATTGAAGCTGTGGTAGAAGGTGTAGAAAATTCTAAAGTTGTGAGAGACAGAATGATTGTTATTGGTGTTTTATCATTATTCGTAGTGTTCTTTTGGTGGGCCTTCGAGCAAGCAGGTGGTTCTATGACCGTTTTTGCTGCAGACTATACAGACAGGGCTCTAGAAGGTAGTGCTGCTACATCATTTAAAATTATAAATACAATAATAACTGTTATTCCTATGTTGGTTATTACATGGGTTTTAGCTATGTTGTTTAAACAAACTTTCAGCAAATATGCCCTTGCTAATATTATCTTAGGATTTAGTTTTGTTATAATTTGGGGCATTGTGATTTGGATGTTAAATAGAGAGTTTCAATCAGATACTACAGAAGTTCCTGCTTCATGGTTCTCAGTCTTAAACTCTTTATTTATTATTTTATTTGCTCCTTTATTTTCTAAGGTATGGGAAAGTAAATTCAATCCTTCAGGACCAGTTAAATTCGCCATCGGATTGTTTTTAGTAGGTCTAGGGTTTGCAGCTTTGGCTTATGGAGCTTCAGGAATACCAGATGGTGCTAAAACGGCATCTGTTAGTTTAGTTTTCTTGGTTATTGCATATTTTCTTCATACCATGGGGGAACTATGCGTTTCACCAGTGGGATTAAGCTATGTTAGTAAATTAGCACCAGTGAAATTTGTAAGTCTTATGTTTGGAATTTGGTTCACAGCTAATTTCTTTGCAAATCTTTTAGGTGGTGTTACGGGAAGTTATATTGATCCAATTTCTGAAGAGCATGGGTTGTCTACTTTCTTTTTAATATTTACTATAATACCAATAGTTGCGGCTTTGATAATGTTAGCTCTTAATCGTACATTATTAAAAATGATGCATGGTATAAAATAAAACAGTACAATACAAAATTTAACAAAACGCCTCTTTGGGGCGTTTTGTATTTTTGTAACTTTGGAACACTATTTGCAATTAGGTTTATAAAATATATAGAAATGAAAAAATACATTGTTTTAGCTTTTATTGGTTTTTTTGCAACAGCAACATTAGTTGCACAAGAAATCAATTGGGTGACACTAGAAAAAGCTGTTGAGCTTCAAAAGAAGAATCCTAAAAAAATTATGATGGACATGTATACCGTTTGGTGTGGTCCCTGTAAAATGCTCGATCGTAATACGTTTAGTAATAAAGATGTTGCAACCTATGTTAACAAACATTATTATGCTGTAAAATTCAACGCAGAAGGTAACGACACAGTAAAATTTAAGGATAAAACCTTTGGTAATCCAAGCTATAATCCTGCGAAAGCTAAAAGCAGAAATTCAGGGCATGAATTGTCACGTTTCTTTAGCGTGCGTGCCTACCCAACATTAGTGTTTTTAGATGAAAAAGCAGAGTTTATAGCACCAATTTCTGGGTATAAAACACCAAAGCAATTAGAGTTGTATTTAAAAATGTTTAAAAAAGATGACCACTTAGCAATGGATACGCAAGCCAAATTTGGTGAGTACGCCAAAAACTTTACGGCAGAATTTTCAGAGTAATACACTCAATCTATAGGTAGTACAAAAGCACCCCTTTCACCAGTATAGTGAAAAGGGGTGTTTTGTTTTATGCAAGTCGTCTTCCAGCGTGAAATGTAAGACTTATAATTACTCCCATCTGCAATAATCATTTTAGGTTGAAGAGAATCAATCAGGCGAATCATATTCAATTTTGGGGATTGTGTAAGTAATATGTAATCTACTTTAAAACCTTTAATTTGATACGCTCCCAGACTATCGATAATTAGTAAATGTTGTTTTTTACTAAGTTTTAAAACGGAAGGTAAGGTGTTTTTCTGAATACTTTTAATGTTGTTTCCTACGCTATAATCTTTCAAATTATAAAACTGCTGAAGACTATCCAAATTAGAATAGACCTTAAAAGCATTAGCTGTTTTTTCTCCAATAATAGTATATCTCGTTTTATGAAAAATGGCGAATTCACGTGAGCTGTTTTTTAGTTTTGAAAATAGATAAGTCCCTTGAAATAATAGAACGGTAACTAAGGTGAAGCGCAACCATTTATAGTTAGGCTTCATCGCAAATTGGACTGCCGCTATAATTAGTAAATAAGCCGCAAACAACTGAAACAGGGTAAATGAAATATCCTTAAATAAAAAAGATTCTTGGAGTGATAGCCATTTCATGAGACTATTCATGCCAGATATAATTAAACTGAATACCTCTACTAACCATTCGGGTAAAACGTTAAGCAAAGCAAGTACAATAACTAAAATGCCAACACCCAGAATAATCCCCAAAAAAGGAATGATAACAATATTAGCGACAAAAAATAAGCCAGGAAATTGATGAAAGTAATAGAGGCTAACGGGTAAAACACCCAATTGAGCCGCGAGTCCAACCGTAAAGTAAATCCATAGCTTTGATAAGACATAATTTTTAGGTTGCCATAGCTTAACTAGTTTTGGTTGTATGGCAACAATGGCTATTACCGCTAAATAACTTAATTGAAAGCCGACGTCAAATAAAAATAAGGGTTTAAACAGTAATAATACAAATACAGAAATTGCTAAGGTATTGTAAATGTTCGTTGGGCGCTTTAAGTGCATGCCAATAGCAATAATGCTAAACATGGTTACCGCACGTGTTACTGAAGCTGTTAAGCCCGCAATTACTGCAAAACACCACATGAGAAGAACTAGTAAGGCGATGGTAGTTTGTCTCCCATATTTAAAGCGCTTTAATGGTTTAAATAGCGTATTTAGTAGCACTAAAATGAGGGCAACATGAAGTCCTGAAACGGCCAGAATATGTATCGCACCTGCATCTGTATAATTCTCATAAATATCTTTACTTAAATCTTGTCTTTGGCCTAAAATCAACGCATTGAGAATTGCTAAAACATCTGGTGGAAAGTTGTAGTTTTTAAGTTTGGTGTTAATTTGTTCTCGAACGGCATCAGCGTAACCATAAATGGTGTGTTTTTTATTGCTTACACTAAAAAGGCGTTCAGGGTTTACCGTTAACTGTTTATAAACGTATTGTTTTTCTAAGTAGCTTTTATAATTAAATTGATGCGGATTGATAATACCAGTAATCTCTTTAAAATTTTCTGAGGTAATCAATACATCATCCACTTTTAAGTGTTCTGTCAAACTGTCTTTTGAAACATTTAATAAAGCTTTGCCAGAGGTCATAACCGCATTTATTTTTAAAATATCAACAATATATTTATCATTATAATGACCAGACTTTAACCGTTTTCGGATTCTAAATGTAATTTGATTTTCTGCAGAATTTATAGCGGTATAATGTAAAGGACCTTGCTGTTCTTCATGACTATTTGTGGTTAATACACCAATTGAAATCATGGTGAGAAAGCTAAACATACCAAACCAAATTGTTTTTAATTTATTTTGTTTCGATATAAAATAAATAACACCTAAAATGGCGATGAAAAAAACCGTTGCATACAGAGACCAAGCTAAAGGAATAGCAAAAAAATGAGCAATTAATATTCCTAAAACTAAGCAAGCAGTGAGCTTAATTATAGTGAAGTTTAGGAGTTTCACTCCTTGAAGATAGTAAAAAAAATTCTACAATACGCGTCGCGCCTGCACAAACGCAAAAAGCCAGTATTTTTCTGTCAATTTAGAGGTAATAACCCCTTGACTCGTGGTGGCGTGAATAAATGCTATAGTATCACCTTTTATAGTGGTGACCAAGCCAACATGGTTAATGCGCGGATTTCTTTTTTTAGTAGTAAAAAATAACAAATCACCAACTTTTATTTCTTTTAAAGCGATCCATTCACCCGTTTTTGCCATCTCATGCGAAGCACGCGGTAACGGAATATTCTCTTCCTTAAATACGGTGCGAATTAAACCAGAACAATCCATACCTTTTTTTGTGGTACCACCATGTTTATAACGTGTGCCCTCGTATTTTTCAGCGTTTTTAATTAGAGCAAGAGCAACTGTAGGCATATGTTTTTCTTGATGAAAACCCGTAGTTAACCCATCAATAAAAAGTATTGACAAAAAGCTAAAAATCACAAGCCGAATCGATGTTATTTTTTTTTGTTTATAAAAATAAAAGAGTGTGGCTAAAGCAGCGATATGAAAAACTGTGGCATACAAAGAAATCGCAGTAGGAATAGCAAAAAAATAAGCAATCAATATTCCTAAAACTAGGCAAGCCATTAGTTCTATAACAGTGAATTTTGGGGGTTTCACCTATTGAAGATACGAAAAATTTATATTATAATACACGTCGGGCCTGTACAAACGCAAAATACCAGTATTTTTCTTTGAGTTTTGAAGTAATAACGCCTCTACTAGTTGTGGCGTGAATAAATTCTACGTCATCATCTTTGATAGCAGTCACCAATCCTACATGGTTAACACTTCTATTGTTTTTTTTAGTGGCGAAAAAAAGCAAGTCCCCTTTTTGCACTTCTTTTAAATCTATCCAGTCGCCAGATGTTGCCATAGCATGAGACACGCGTGGAATAGTAATATTTTCTTCTTTAAAAGCAGTATAGATTAATCCTGAGCAGTCCATACCTTTCTTAGTGGTGCCACCATATTTATAACGCGTCCCTTCATACTTCTCAGCATTTTTAATAATGTCCTTAGCTAAAGGTAGCTCTAGAGTAGCAGATCTCACAACCGTTTGTGTTCTTTTAACAGGTCGTGTTGCTTTTGTGGTCTTTGATTTCGTTGTAATGACCCGCCTGTTTTTTGCACTTCCGCAAGAAGAAAGTGAAAAAACGATAAGTAACATTAGGGCAATCTGTCTCATCTTAAGTTTAAGCTTTTATTGAATCATAAATGAGTTTAGCAGTATTTTCACTAGCACCTTTTCCGCCCAAAGCTTTTTCTAAATCGTAATAATTGATAAAAAATTTGGTCCGTTCATAAGGGTCTAGGATTCTATTTAACTCTTTTTTTAGGTTTTTCGTATTAAAATCGTCTTGAATTAATTCGGTTACGGCTTCTTTATTCAAAATTAAATTAACTAAAGAAATGTAATCTAAATTCACCACACGTTTCCCAATCTGATAAGAAATCCAACTGCCTTTGTAGCAAACGACTTGTGGTACTTTAAACAATCCAGTTTCTAAAGTGGCTGTTCCAGAGGTAACTAAAGCGGCAGTTGAAACACTTAATAAATCGTAGGTTTTATTAGATAGAAAATGCACGTTCGCTTTTTTTATAAATTGCTCGTAAAACGTATAATCTTGACTTGGTGCTCCTGCTATAACAAATTGATAGTCTGCGTAGTCATCGACAACGCTTAGCATTATAGAAAGGATTTTGGTGATCTCTTGTTTTCGGCTTCCTGGTAATAGCGCAATAATTGGTTTTTCGCTTAATCCGTTTTCAGCTCTAAAGGTGTATTCATCGACCTGATGTCTATCTCCAATGGCATCAATTAAAGGATGGCCAACAAATTGTACTGGAAAATGATGCTTGTTTTCATAAAACGTTTTTTCAAAAGGTAAAATCACATACATCGCATCAATGTCATTTTTAATGGCTTTGATCCGGTTTTCTTTCCACGCCCAGATTTGAGGCGAAATGTAATAATGGTTTTTTAAACCTTTTTGTTTTGCCCATTTGGCAATACGTAAATTAAAACCAGGATAATCGATGTAAATAATAACATCAGGGTTGTAGGCTTTGATATCTTCTTTACAAAAAGACAAGTTTTTAGCGATGGTTCTTAAATTTTGAACCACTTCTATAAAGCCCATAAAAGCTAAATCGCGATAATGCTTAACTAGTGTCCCGCCAACAGCTTGCATTAAATCACCTCCCCAAAACCTAAAATCAGCTTCAACATCTTCACGTTGTATGGCTTTCATAAGGTTCGAGCCATGCAAATCGCCTGAGGCTTCTCCAGAAATGATGTAGTACTTCATTAGTTAAAATTTATCGATCATAAATATAAGGGCTACAATAATAATACCAAGGAGTATGCCTTTTGCATGCGCTTCCTTTTTTTTATTTAAAAATAAATAAAAAACGGGAATATTTAAAAGCACTCCAATACTTGCGCGTTTGCCCAAAACGCTGGGAGATACTATTTTATTAATGATTTGGTCTGTACTTAAATTTAATTGGAAACCAATAAAAAGAGTGTACATGGTGATGCCAATAAAAGTAGTAATTAAACCAATGACTAATCCTATAATGATCTGTTTATTAATCATTAAATTCCCAGGTATTTAGTTGTTGTATCGCATGGTGTGCGGTCAAATCAAATTGTACAGGCACTACAGAAATATAACCGTTTTCTAAAGCCCATTCGTCTGTATCTGTGCCTTCATCGTAATTTACAAAGGTGCCAGTTAGCCAATAATAGTCTTTACCATACGGTGTTTGGCGTTTATCAAATTTCTCTTCCCAATTAGCACGTGCTTGTCTGCAGATCTTCACGCCTTTTATAGCCTCTTTTTCTAATTTAGGAATATTAACGTTAAGCACTGTATTTTTTGCGATGCCTTTTTCTAAAACATGTTTTGCTATTTGTCTGACATAGTTTTTTGACGCTTCAAAATTGGCGTTCCAACTATAATCCAATAACGAAAAGCCAATAGCAGGAATGCTTTCAATTCCTGCTTCTATAGCGGCGCTCATCGTTCCAGAATAAATAACATTTATAGAAGAATTTGAACCATGGTTAATGCCAGAAACACATAAATCTGGCTTTCTGTCTAAAATTTCATTAACAGCAATTTTTACACAGTCTGCCGGTGTGCCAGAGCAACTGTAAGCTTCATAGTCACCCTTGGCAACTCTGATCTTTTCAATATGTAACGTTGAGTTTAAAGTAATGGCATGTCCCATGCCACTTTGAGGACTATCGGGAGCTACAACGAGAACATCTCCAAGTGTTTTCATGATAGCCACTAATGTCACAATTCCTGGGGCAGTAATGCCATCATCATTGGTTACTAAAATAAGCGGTTTTTTAGTCATTAAAAGGCCTTAAATTATTAGCAAAAATACATAATTTCTTAAGGAATCTTTAATTTTAAGTGGTTTAACAAAAAATTAGCGCATCATTAAATTGTTGGCACGGTTTTTTCTACTATTTTAGTAAAACTTTACGTTTAGAATAACGAAACAAAAGATTAAGAACGCTTATGAAAAGGAAATATAAAATTCTCATGCTGGTACTTTTACTGGCATTTGGTTCATGTAGTTTTACAGCCAAAGTTGATAACGACCCAAATAAAGATAAACTTTTAATTCAAATTGTAACGATGGCTTTAGCGCAGTTACATTTTCAGCCAAAAGATTTTAATAACGATTTCTCAAAAGATGTTTACAAGACATACTTAGAAAGACTTGACCCTTTAAAACGATTTTTCTTAAAATCAGATATAGAAGAATTTCAAAAATATGAGTTGATGATTGATAATCAACTTCGTGACTATGAAATTACGTTTTTCAATATTACACATGAACGCTTAGTTCAAAGAATGCTGGAAGCTCAAACCTATTACAAGGAGGTCTTGGAAGAACCTTTTGATTTTACTGCTAGTGAAGATTTTGATACAGATTATGAAAACCATGAGTATGTAAAAACTAAAAAGCAATTAAAAGAGCGCTGGAGAAAGCTGTTAAAGTTTAGTACTATTGCCAGTTATGATGAATTAATCACACAACAGGAAACAGATACTATAAAAGTTGATGGTAAGGCATTAAAAGCTAAAAAATCATTTAAAGAAATAGAAGTAGAGGCTAGAGGCGAAACATTAAAGAATCTTGATGTTTATTATACAGATTACATTAATGACATGGAGCGAAAAGATTGGTTTTCTATGTATGTGAATGTTATCGTTGAAGAATTTGACCCGCATACCTCATATTTAGCACCAGTGGATAAAGATCGTTTTGATCAGCAAATGTCTGGGAAATTAGAAGGGATTGGCGCAAGGCTTCAAAAACGTATGGACTATACTAAAATAGTTGAGGTTATTTCTGGTGGTCCAGCCTGGAGAGGTCAGCAGCTAGAAGTAGGTGACATTATTTTAAAAGTGAGACAAGAAGGAGAGGCAGCAGCAGTGAGTATTGTTGGGATGCGTATTGATGACGCTATTAAATTAATAAAAGGACCAAAAGGAACGAAAGTCATCTTAACCGTTAAAAAAGTGGATGGTACGATTAAAGATATTACCATCACCCGTGACTTAGTAGAGTTAGAAGAAACCTATGCTAAGTCTTCAACTGTTGTAAAAGATGGAAAAAACTTTGGCGTTATTAATCTCCCAAAATTCTATATCGATTTTGAAGATTATAATAAGCGTAATTCGGCTTCAGATGTTAGGCAGGAAATTGAAAGACTAAAGGAGCAAAACATTGAAGGTTTAGTTTTAGACCTAAGAAACAATGGAGGGGGCTCATTAAAAACAGTTGTAGATATTGCTGGATTATTTATAAAAGACGGACCAATTGTTCAGGTGCGTTCTACAAATGAACCAAAAGAAGTATTGGAAGATGAAGACGAATCAATTGTTTGGGACGGCCCATTAGTAATTCTAGTTAATGAGTTATCAGCTTCTGCTTCAGAGATTTTGGCGGCAGCAATGCAGGATTACAAACGCGCCATTATTATTGGAAGTAAGCAAACCTATGGTAAAGGAACCGTTCAAAATATTTTAGATTTAAATCGAATGGTGAGAAACAGTTCCCATGGCGATTTAGGCGCCATTAAAATTACAAGGCAGAAGTTTTATAGAATAAATGGAGGTTCTACACAATTAGAAGGTGTAAAGAGTGATGTTGTTGTTCCAGATCGCTACAGTTTTGTAGAGATTGGAGAACGCGACCAGCATAACCCATTGCCTTGGGATAAGATTGAGGCAGTAGATTATGATTTCTGGAATAGTTATTTCGATTATGACACAACCATAAGTAACAGTAAAGCACGAATGGCTAATAATGAACAGTTAAAATTAATTGAGAAAAATGCTAGGTGGATAAAAACACAAATGGATGATAATACATACTCACTTAACTATGCTATTTATAAGGCGGAACAAAAAGCAAATGAGAAAGAAGCAGAAGAGTATGATGCGATTGGTAAGTATAAAACTAATTTAACATTTGAATCACTACCATACGAAAAACAACTTTTTAAAAAAGACACTGTTTTAAAGGAAAAGCGTGTGCGCTGGCATGAAAGTTTAAGTCAGGATGTTTATATGGATGAAGCATTAAATGTGCTTAACGATTTAAAAATGACTTACGAAATAAAGAAAGTAGCGACCTTAAAAAACTAAAATAAGAATGAGTGCAAGTACGAACTCATTAAGCACATTAGCGCTCCAAAAATTCAAAAGGAATTTTTGGGGCGTTTTTAGTTTTTGGTTTATCGTATTTATTGGGAGTGTCTCTGTTTTTGCTTACGTATTTGCACCTGATAATTCGCAGAATGCCAACCAAATGCATGTGTCTATTCATTCGAAAAGACCTGGTTTTAAGGTGACAATGCTTACGCAACCTTCAGAAATAAAAAACCAGCAAAATGTCTTTGACAAGCTCTTCTTTGGAACCGTAAATACGGAAACCGAAATACCTATTTCAAATTATGAAATTCAGGGCCAAACGATCAACTATACCGAATATGCTGCAGATGGGATGGAAGGTTTAGACAAAACGTATTTAACTAAAACAGCTCAACCACCAGAAACTTTAATTACAGAAAAAACATTCTACCTAGGAACCGATAAATATGGTCGTGATTTATTAAGTCGTGTCTTAGTTGGTGCGCGTATTTCCTTTTTTATAGGTTTTGTGGCTGTATTTATTTCTTTAGTTATTGGAATATTCATGGGAAGTATTGCAGGTTACTTTGGTGGCAAGGCAGACGCGTTCATTATGTGGATTATTAACGTCACCTGGTCGATTCCAACATTATTGTTGGTTATTGCAATCACCTTAGCTTTGGGAAAAGGGTTTTGGCAAGTGTTTATTGCAGTGGGTTTAACGATGTGGGTGGAAGTCGCCAGAGTCGTTCGTGGACAAATCATAAGTGCTAAAGAGTTGCAGTATGTTACTGCAGCACGCGCTTTGGGTTATAATAATTACCGCATTATCACCAAGCATATTTTACCTAATATTATGGCACCAGTTATTGTTATTTGTGCAGCTAATTTTGCAGCAGCAATTTTAATAGAATCTGGTTTAAGTTTTTTAGGTATTGGCGCACAGCCACCAATGGCGAGTTGGGGAGCGATGATAAAAGACCACTATAATTATATTATTTTAGGAAAGCCTTATTTAGCCATTATTCCAGGCTTGTGTATTATGACCTTAGTAATGGCTTTCATGTTAATTGGAAACGCGCTTCGTGATGCTCTAGATGTAAAGAGTTGATTTTTTTTTTAGCGCTTAATTAACGAAATATAACTTTAAAGTTTTCAGACACTTCATCATAGTCTTGGTTTGTTAAATGGCCTTTTTTCAGCCTTTTCAACACTAATTTGTCACTTTCTAAAATTAAACGCGCAATCATTTCTCGCGTATCTTTTGAATAATTAAAAGACAGCGCCTTCCAGTTTTTCTGTAATATTGGAGATTGTAGCCACATTAAAAAATTATTAATCCACACATTACTTCCAGTGAGATCATGAGAGCCAATAGTTAAAAAATCTTCCATAGCCTGAAAAACCCTTATAGAACTAACAATTTCAATTTGATTTCTTTTTGCAGGGTCATAATCAGCAGGTTCAAAGCGATCATGACTAAGATCTGGAGTCATCGATTTAAAAAGAAAGAATCCTTCAGGATAGGCTTGAGAGAGTTCAATTTGAGGTGAAAGCCAATTTCTTTGGATGTTTTCTAAAGTAATATGTGCCGTTCTGTTTTCTTCAATACGATTGTTTGAATGGGTATTTAATATGAGATTATACATGACCATTATTATTGATACTCCTGCAGTGATTCCAATAATGAGTTCAAGCTTTCTATCTTTTTCAGTATTTAGTTTTTTTACAAAAACAAAACCCACAATTATAATAGTAACTACAGCAAGAAGTATAAAGTATAAGTTATATTCTATTAAAAATTTTGTCATTCCTGTAGTTATTAAATTGTAGCTATAGTATTTCTTGTTTCTGGTATTTAAAGCATTGCAAAACCAGGGCGTATTTTAGAATTAATCAATAATCATATTGCTATTCAATTCTCCAATAAAATCAAGCACTTCATCTTTGCCTATGTCTTTAGAAGAAGAGGTGATAAAATACTGAGGCATGTCTTCCCAGGTTTCTAAAAGAACAGATTTATAGTCTTCCACATGCTTTTCTATCGCTTTAGGCTTTAACTTGTCGGCCTTGGTGAAAATAATACAAAAAGGAACGCCATTTTCACCTAAATACTGCATGAATTCCAAGTCTATAGGCTGTGGCTCGTGACGAATATCGACTAAAACAAATGCACAAACTAATTGTTCTCTAAACTTAAAATACTGCGTAATAAACTTCTGAAACACTTTCTTTGCACTCTTAGAAACTTTCGCGTAACCATACCCTGGTAAATCTACCAAATACCATTCTTGGTTTATAATAAAATGATTGATAAGTTGTGTTTTTCCCGGCCTTCCAGAAGTTTTTGCTAAACTCTTTTTGCTGGTTAACATATTAATTAATGATGATTTCCCAACGTTACTTCTGCCTATAAAAGCATATTCGGGGATTTTTCCTTTAGGACAGCGTTCCACATCGGAATTACTGATTACAAACTCTGCAGATTTTATCTTCATCTTGTCATTCCTACTAGGGCAGGAATTTTTTTAATTAAACTATTTTTTTTCAGCAATAATCAGACTTATTAATAGACTAAGCCAAAAAAACTAAGCCACAAAAGTAAGCAGTTAAGAGTAAGCAAACAAGAGTAAGTAATTAAAAGCAAAAAGTCACTCGCTTAAATAACCCAAGAATTACTGGAATAGTAGTTAATTTCGAAATTTAAAATGGGAGATACAGAATTTTAAGCTAAGATTAGAAAACTAAAGTCCTCTGCTCTTAAACCACTCATGAAGAATTTGATTGAACTCTTGAGGATGTTCCATCATTGCGGCATGGCCGCATTTGTCAATCCAAAATAAATCAGAATTTGGGAGCAGTCTGTTAAATTCATCGGCAACCTCAGGAGGTGTAACGGCATCATTTTTTCCCCAGACAATACAAGTAGGAGTATGCATGTCTGGTAAATCTTTCGCCATATTATGCCTAATGGCACTTTTTGCAATGGCTAAGGTTTTTATAAGTTTACTTCTGTCGTTTACCGTATCATAGACTTCATCAACTATTTCTTTAGTGGCTACGGCGGGATCATAAAAAACGTCTTGCGCTTTTTTCTTAATCACTTCGTAATCGCTACGTTTTGTATAGCCGCCACCCAAGGCGCTTTCGTATAAGCCAGAACTGCCAGTGATAATTAAAGCTTTAACATTCTCCGGGTTTAACTTTGTGTAGTATAAACCAATATGTCCGCCTAGAGAATTTCCTAACAGAATCACTTTGTCATAACCCTTAAAAGTTATGAATTCACCCAAATATTTAGCAAAGGCTTTAACATTGGTTTTAATAAGCGACATTGAATAAACAGGAAGCTCGGGAATAATGACTTTATAGCCTTTATCACTAAAGTAATCAATCACCGCATCAAAATTGCTTAAACCACCCATTAAGCCATGTAATACTATAATTGGTGTGCCTTCTCCAGCTTCGATGTAGTTGTACCTTCCTTCGGTTTTAAGTGTGTGAGACATTCAGTTTTTAGTCAATCAGTTGAAAGCAAATATAGGTAATTCCTTTAAAAAATGATAGTAATCTTTAGATACTTAAAAAAATGAATTTTGCAGACATATTAACAAGTGTTCATTGGTATTTCGCACGCTTTTTAATCGCCTGAAAACTATCGTTTTAAGCTTTAAAAGCGTGCGAAATCTCTTTTAAAAAGTATTACTCTAAAGACTATTTATCAACAAAGTGGTAAAATGTGGTAAATAGTGGTAAAATTTCGATATATTTGAATTTAAAATCTCAACGACTCAAAAATACGTTTTGAACTCATTAATAGGAACATACGAATGTAAAGCAGATGCCAAAGGAAGGTTAATGCTGCCTGCTGCGCTTAAAAAGCAGTTGACGCCTGTGTTGCAAAATGGGTTTGTATTAAAGCGTGCTGTTTTTCAGCCTTGTTTGGAATTGTATCCAATGGCGGAGTGGGAACTGTTGATGCAAAAAGTGAATAAGCTCAACCGATTCAAAAAGAAAAATAACGATTTTATTCGTCGTTTTACGGCAGGTGTAAAAATGGTTGAGGTTGATACTAATGGGAGATTGTTAATTCCGAAAGACTTAATCAATTTCGCTGCTATTTCCAAAGATATTGTAGTGTCTTCAGCGGTTAACATAGTAGAGATTTGGGATAAAGAAAAGTATGAACAAGCCATAGATGATGCGACTGTAGATTTTGCAGATTTAGCTGAAGAAGTTATGGGCCAAGATGAAAGCGACGATGGAATATCATAACCCAGTATTATTAAAAGAAACTGTTGATGGTTTAAATATTAAAGAAGCCGGCGTTTATGTGGATGTTACTTTTGGTGGTGGCGGGCACAGTAAAGAAATATTAAAGCGACTTGGTGATAAAGGGAGATTATTTGCGTTTGACCAAGATGTAGATGCGCTAGAAAATACAATTGACGATTCCAGATTTACCCTTATACATGAGAATTTTAGATACATTAAGCGTTTTTTAAGATTTCATGGTGTTAAAGAAGTGGATGGCATCTTAGCTGATTTTGGAGTCTCATCACATCAATTTGATGTTGCGTCACGTGGTTTTTCAACCCGTTTTGAAGCAGAGTTAGATATGCGAATGAATCAAAACAATCAATTATCTGCTTACCATGTAATAAATGAATACGATGAAGCTCAGATTAAGCAGGTTTTATTGCAATATGGGGAGTTAAGAGCTGCGCCTGCAATGGCAAAAATGATAGTAGAGTATCGCGAAACCGAAGTGATAAAAACCAGTGATCAACTTAAAAGCGTTTTGAAATCATTTTTATCTCCAAAATACGAGAACAAAATATTGGCTCAGATATACCAAGCCATTCGAATTGAGGTGAATCAGGAAATAGAAGCTTTAAAAGAGTTTTTGCAACAAACACCAGAAATACTTAAGCCTAAAGGGCGAGTGAGCTTAATAAGCTACCACTCTTTAGAAGATCGATTAGTAAAACGATTTATAAGAAATGGATTGTTTGAAGGAGAACCCGAGCGCGACATGTTTGGCAATTTTGAAGTGCCACTTAAAAAAGTTGGTGGTTTGATAGTTCCTTCTTCTGAAGAAATAAAAATGAACAATAGAGCAAGAAGTGCGAAGTTGCGCATTGCTGAAAAGCTTTAATAATTATTAATTGGTCTCTTTAGGGAGGATGTCGCAAAGCGAGAGAAGGTATGAAAAAAAACATCTATAGCATATTAAGAGGAACTTTTCTGGTGAGTGACGACTCCTTTAAGAATTGGAGAATGATCCTCTTTGTTTCTGTATTGGCTATAGTGATGATTGCTAGTTCGCATAGCGCCGATAAAAAAGTGTATGATATTGCAAGATTAGGTAATGAGGCAAAAGAATTGAGAAGTGCTTTTATAGATGGTAGAGGGCGGTTGATGGAATTGAAAAAAGAATCAGTGGTCTCTCAAAAAATGAAAGCGAAAGGCTTAAAAACCTCAGAGGTTCCGCCTCAAAAAATAAAAGTTAAACCACAACAAAACTAAGTTCACTCGTGGCAGTAAACGAAACGAACATATTAAACCGATTGTATTTTGTAGCTGGATGTATGTTCATCTTCGGCTTGGCTGTGGTTGTAAAATTATTAACCATCCAATTTATTAATGGAGATGATTATCGTGCTTTGGCAGAAGAGCGCACGGTTAAAAACGTTACCATTCCTTCAAATCGTGGTAATGTGTATTCTGTAAACGGAAACTTATTAGCGACTTCTATTCCTAAATACGATATTAGAATCGATACAAAGGCACCAAAGAAAAGCGTTTGGCAAAAAAATCTAGGACCGCTTTGTGATTCCTTATCTAATTTTTCAGGAAAATCTTCAAGTTACCACAGAGAAGAATTAAGAAAAGCGCAAGCAAAAGAAAACAGATATTATTTGTTGGCTCGGGATATAGGGTATTCAGATTATTTAAGACTACGCAACTTTCCTTTGTTGGAATTGGGTGCTTTTAAAGGTGGATTAATTGTTGAGCAAAATACAAAACGTGAGCATCCAATGGGAGGCATCTCAATGCGAACCATTGGCTACGAGAGAGAAGATGAAGATGGTAATATTACACGAGCAGGTATCGATGGTGCTTTTGGCGCTAAGTATTTACGTGGAAAAGACGGCCAACGCTGGAAACAAAAAATTGGTAAAGGGCAATGGAAGCCTATCGTAGATTATAATCAGGTGGAGCCAGAAGATGGTTATGATGTATACACGACTATCGATGTGAATGTGCAAGACATTGCGCATCATGCTTTATTGGAGCAGTTAGAAATGTATGATGCAGAGCATGGTTGTGTTGTGGTAATGGAAGTAAAAACAGGAGAGATTCGCGCCATTTCTAACTTAGGAAAAAGTAAAGCTGGAACCTATTATGAAAAACGGAATTATGCGGTTTGGGAATCTCATGAGCCCGGTTCTACTTTCAAACTAATGGCCATTATGGCGGCTTTAGAAGATAAAGTTATTGACACCGCTACGGTTGTTGATACGCATATGGGATCTAAGCGTTTTTATGGACGCTCAATTACAGATACGCGAGGTTATGGGAAAATATCTGCTGCCCAAGCTTTTGAAAAGTCTTCAAACATTGGTTTGGCTACAATAATAGATGACCATTATTCTAAAAACCCTATGAAGTTTATCAAAATATTAGATAAATGGAGGCTGAATGAGACATTAGGCCTTCCTATACTAGGAGAAGGGAAGCCAAATATTCCAAGACCAGGAGATAATAACTGGAGTCGCAATGCGCTACCATCAATGGCTTATGGTTATAATTTAAGGTTAACACCATTACAAACCTTAACCTTTTATAATGCTGTTGCCAATGGAGGTGAAATGGTGAAACCTCGATTTCTAAGAGAGGTAAAAGAGTTAGACAGGGAGATCGAAACCTTTAAAAAAGAAGTAAGAGTAAAACAAATCTGTTCTAAAGAAACAATTGAGAAGGCTCAAAAAATGATGGAAAATGTTGTGCTTCAGGGTACAGGTAGAAGTTTGTATTCGGAGTATTTTTCTATGGCTGGAAAAACAGGAACGGTTAGAACGGATTATAGCAATTTTGAGGAATGGAAAAAGGATAAGAAATATATTTCTTCATTTGTAGGGTATTTTCCAGTTGAAAATCCTAAATATTCCTGCATTGTGGTGATTCATAAGCCAAGTATTGAGGTCGGGTATTATGGTGCTGATGTTACGGGTCCAGTGTTTAAACGTATTGCTCAAAAGATTTTTACAGACACACCGATTATTGATGAAATTGAGTCACTGGAAGTGGCGAATGTTTCAGTAAAAAAAGAATTTCAGCAGTTTTATAAGACAGAAAAAGTCTATTTAACAATCATGCCAAATGTTATTGGTTTGCCAACGATGGATGCTGTGGCCTTATGTGAAAATATGGGTTTGAAAGTAAAAATGGCTGGTGTGGGTGTTGTGAAGTCGCAATCCATACCTAAAGGAGATAAAGTTAAAAAAAATCAAATAATAGTTTTAGAAATCTAGTGAACTCATTAATCGACATATTATATAAAGTGACCATAAATAAAGTGGTTGGAAGCACCACTGTTTCTGTTCGCGACATTCATTTTAACTCAAAAAGTATTGGGTTAAATGATGTATTCGTGGCGATAAAAGGAAGTGTTTCAGATGGTCATAATTACATTGAAAATGCCGTGCAGCAAGGTGCATTGGTTGTAATCTGTGAACATTTACCAAAGGTGTTACAAGAAGGTGTAAGTTATATTGTTGTAGATAACTCGAGCAAAGCGTTGGCTATAATGGCGTCTAATTATTATGGTAATCCGTCGTCTAATTTAAGATTAGTAGGGGTCACTGGAACAAATGGAAAGACTACAATTGCAACCTTACTTTATCAGTTATTTAAAAAAGCAGGGTACAAAGTAGGGTTGTTGTCTACGGTTATTATAAAAGTCAATGATAAGGACTATAAGGCAACGCATACCACACCAGATTCTCTAACCATTAATCGGTATTTAAAAGAGATGAATGATGAAGGGGTTGAGTTTTGCTTTATGGAAGTGAGCTCACACGGTATTCATCAAAATAGAACAGAAGGGTTAGCATTCGCTGGGGGTATTTTTACAAACCTATCCCATGATCATTTAGATTATCACGACAACTTTGCTGAGTATCGTGATGTTAAAAAGTACTTCTTTGATCATTTAAGTTCAAAAGCGTTCGTGTTGGTAAATGCCGATGATAAAAATGGCGCAGTAATGCTTCAGAACACTAAGGCTAAAGCCTATAAATATGCATTAAAAAGTTACGCAGATTATAAGGCTCAGATTTTAGAGAATTCGTTTAGCGGCATGTTGTTAAAGCTAAATGATAATGAAGTATGGACCCGATTAATTGGGAATTTTAATGCATACAATGTCTTAGCTATTTATGCTACTGCGGAATTATTGGGATTAAAAACGGAAGAAATTTTAAGATTAATTAGTGAATTGGAAAGTGTTAGTGGGCGCTTTCAGTATCTCGTTTCCGATGAGAAAATTACAGCTATTGTAGATTATGCACATACACCAGATGCGCTAAAAAATGTACTGGAAACTATTAATGCCATTCGCACTAAAAACGAAAAGCTAATTACTGTTGTAGGCTGTGGTGGGGATCGTGATACAACCAAGCGACCTAAAATGGGACACATTGCTTCGGCATTAAGTACGAAAGTCATTTTTACAAGTGATAATCCAAGAACAGAAGTTCCTGAAGTGATTATAGCGGACATAGAAAAAGGTGTTGCCTCTGAGAATTTTAAAAAGACCTTATCGATTGTTGATAGGAAACAAGCGATAAAAACGGCTTGCCAATTAGCAGAGTCAGGTGATATTATTTTGATCGCTGGTAAAGGTCATGAAACCTACCAAGAAATAAATGGAAAGCGTACGGATTTTGATGATTACCAAATAGTAGAAGAATTATTAAAGCAATTACAGAAATAACATGTTGTACTATCTATTCGAATATTTAGAAAAAGAATTTCAGTTAACAGGGGCGAGTGTGTTTCAATTCATCACCTTTCGTGCTGCTTTGGCTATCATCCTGTCGTTGCTGTTTTCTACGATTTTCGGAAAGAAAATTATACGCTTATTACAGAAAAAACAAGTAGGAGAATCAGTAAGAGATTTAGGTTTAGACGGGCA